>NZ_FNUW01000001.1:374376-476468 GCF_900108285.1 Bacillus sp. ok061
CCAACGGGAGCGACAGGAGCAACAGGAGCAACAGGAGCAACAGGTCCAACGGGAGCGACAGGAATAACAGGGGCAACGGGAGCAACAGGCGATACAGGAGCAACAGGCACAAGTATAACGGCAACATACGCATTTGCAAATAATACGTCGGGTACAGCAATATCGGTACTACTAGGTGGAACAAATGTCCCGCTTCCAAACAATCAGAATATCGGTCCAGGTATTACAGTGTCTGGGGGAAACACAGTATTTACGGCTGCAAATGCAGGGAACTATTATATTTCATATACAATTAATATAACGGCTTCATTATTAGTTAGTTCAAGAATTACAATTAATGGGGCACCGCTTGCTGGGACTATTAATTCTCCTGCATTAGCAACGACATCATTTAGTGCGACAATTATTACGACCCTTGCGGCGGGGAGTGCAATTAGTTTGCAATTATTTGGTTTGTTAGCTGTTGCGACATTATCAACAACTACCCCAGGAGCGGTATTAACGATTATAAGATTAAGTTAATGACAAACTCTCTTACTCTTTTAAGATTAGGAGAGTTTCTACATATAATAAGAAGTTAATGAAGTAAAGCATAGTTATATAAAAGTCAGAATATTATGATTGTAACGTTATGGTGACTATAATATAATGAAAATAACCATCATGAATGAACATTCATTTATTTTTTATGTATTTGAAGGGGGAATGAAGGTGGAAAAAACATGGTTGAAAAGTTATCCAGAGGAAATTCCTAGTACGATTTCTTATGATATTCAGCCACTTCATGGATATGTAGAACAGATGGCTTCTCGCTATCCAGAAAAGAAAGCGCTTCATTTTTTGGGGAAGGATATTACGTTTTCGGACTTCCATGATAAGGTGAAGAGATTTGCAAATTATCTTCAAAAGCTCGGTGTGGAAAAGGGGGATCGAGTTGCTATTATGTTGCCGAATTGTCCGCAAGCTGTAATTGGTTATTACGGTACATTACTTGCGGGAGGTATCGTAGTACAAACAAATCCACTGTATACAGAAAGAGAATTAGAATACCAGCTTCATGACTCGGGAGCAAAAGTAATTCTTTGTCTCGATTTAGTGTTTCCAAGAGTAACGAATGTTCAATCTGCTACAAAAATTGAGCATATTATCGTAACTCGTATTGCGGACTTTTTACCATTCCCTAAAAATCTATTGTATCCATTTGTGCAGAAAAAACAGTCGAATTTAGTTGTGAAAGTATCAGAGAGTGAAATGATTCATCTTTGGAATTCAGTAGAAAAAGAAGTGAATACGAATGTTGAGGTGCCTTGTGATCCTGAAAATGATCTAGCTCTTTTACAGTACACAGGAGGAACAACCGGATTTCCGAAAGGAGTTATGTTAACTCATAAAAACCTCGTTTCTAACACTTTGATGGGAGTACATTGGTTATATAATTGTAACGAAGGTGAAGAAGTCGTCCTTGGGGTTCTTCCATTTTTCCATGTTTATGGTATGACAGCTGTTATGAATTTAAGTATTATGCAAGGATACAAAATGGTCCTTATTCCAAAGTTTGATATGAAAATGGTTTTTGAAGCAATTAAGAAGCATAAAGTGACATTGTTTCCAGGGGCTCCAACTATTTATATCGCTCTTTTAAATAGCCCGCTTTTAAAAGAATACGATATTTCTTCTATTCGTGCTTGTATTAGTGGATCAGCACCACTGCCAGTAGAAGTACAGGAAAAGTTCGAAAAAGTTACAGGTGGTAAACTAGTAGAGGGATATGGTTTAACAGAATCATCTCCGGTTACACATAGTAATTTTTTATGGGAAAAGCGAGTGCCGGGTAGCATTGGAGTTCCGTGGCCAGATACAGAAGCAATCATTATGTCACTTGAAACTGGTGAGGCATTACCACCAGGAGAAATAGGGGAAATTGTAGTGAAAGGTCCTCAAATTATGAAAGGATACTGGAATAAGCCAGAGGAAACAGCGGCTGTATTGCAAGATGGCTGGCTCCATACAGGTGATGTTGGCTACATGGATGAAGATGGATTCTTCTATGTAAAAGATCGCAAGAAAGATATGATTGTCGCGAGTGGATTTAATGTGTATCCTCGTGAAGTTGAAGAAGTATTATATGAGCATGAAAAAGTGCAAGAAGTAGTGACAATTGGAGTTCCAGATCCGTACAGAGGAGAGACAGTTAAAGCATTTGTTGTGTTAAAAGAAGGTACGGAGTGCTCTGAGGAAGAATTAAATCAGTTTGCACGTAAATATTTAGCGGCTTATAAAGTGCCGAAAGTATATGAGTTTAGAGATGAATTGCCGAAAACGACAGTAGGGAAAATTTTACGCCGTGTCTTAATGGATGAAGAGAAGAGAAAGAATGAGGATGAGCAAACGGGCTAAGGCCCTTTCTTTTTGAAAAATAGGATTGACACTTTTCTAAATAGTCAGTATTATAAGAATATGAATGACTATTCATTCAGTCATCTTCTTGAAGGGGACAGTAAAGTGAAGAAAAATAGACCGAAATACAATCAAATTATTGATGCGGCAGTCATTGTGATTGCGGAGAATGGGTACCACCAAGCGCAAGTTTCTAAAATCGCAAAGCAAGCTGGGGTAGCTGATGGCACGATTTATTTATATTTTAAAAATAAAGAAGATATATTAATATCCTTATTCCAAGAGAAGATGGGAGAATTTGTCGAAACAATTCGTCAAAAAACAGCAGGAATTGAAAGCGCTGTATCGAAGTTATTCATGTTGGTAGAAACGCACTTCTTGCTGTTGTCACAAAATGATCCTCTTGCTATCGTTACGCAATTAGAGCTGAGGCAGTCCAATCAAGACTTGCGCCTTAAAATAAATGAAGTATTAAAAGGCTACTTACAAGTTATGGATGAGATTTTAGAGACTGGTATAAAACAAGGTGAATTTCAAGCAGATTTAAATGTTCGCGTGGCAAGACAAATGATCTTTGGAACAGTAGATGAAGTTGTGACCAATTGGGTAATGAGCGATCATAAGTATGATCTGGTCGCACTTTCAAAAACGGTACATGGGCTACTCATTGCAGCTTGTGGTTATCGTCAATAATGGGAGGGATCATGTTGAAATTCCTATCTGTAAGAGTTGAAGATCATATCGCGGTGGCGACGTTAAATCACGCACCAGCAAATGCGATGTCTTCACAAGTTATGCATGACGTTACTGAATTAATTGATCAAGTGGAAAAGGATGATAACATTCGTGTTGTTGTTATTCACGGTGAAGGACGTTTCTTCTCGGCAGGAGCAGATATTAAAGAATTTACATCTGTTACTGAAGCGAAGCAAGCAACAGAATTAGCACAGCTTGGACAAGTTACGTTTGAGCGTGTTGAAAAATGTTCAAAACCAGTTATTGCGGCAATTCATGGAGCGGCACTGGGCGGCGGCCTTGAGTTTGCTATGTCTTGCCACATGCGCTTTGCAACTGAAAGTGCAAAACTTGGTTTACCTGAATTAACACTTGGATTAATTCCTGGCTTTGCAGGTACACAGCGCTTACCACGTTATGTTGGGAAAGCAAAAGCTTGTGAAATGATGTTAACAAGTACACCAATTACTGGTGCAGAAGCATTGAAATGGGGACTTGTTAACGGATTGTTCTCTGAAGAATCACTTTTAGATGATACGCTTAAAGTCGCAAAACAAATTGCTGGAAAAAGTCCAGCAACAACTCGTGCTGTACTAGAGTTATTGCAAACGACCAAATCGTCTCATTACTATGAAGGTGTACAACGTGAATCACAAATTTTTGGTGAGGTATTTACGAGTGAAGATGGAAGAGAAGGTGTAGCTGCATTTTTAGAAAAGCGTAAACCTTCATTTAATGGCAGGTAGTTCAATTATTTTTTTAATATAAATTAACAGAAAATTAAAATTGATAGAATCTTTCTGAAAAACAAGGGGGTAAATGGAATGAACATCTACGTACTCATGAAACGAACATTTGATACAGAAGAAAAAATCGTAATTAAAAACGGTGCAATTTACGATGGCGAAGCGGAATTCATCATCAACCCTTACGATGAATATGCAATTGAAGAAGCAATTCAAGTAAGAGACGCACAAGGTGGAGAAGTTACAGTTGTAACAGTCGGTGGCGAAGATAGTGAGAAAGAACTTCGTACTGCATTAGCGATGGGCTGTGATAAAGCGGTATTAATTAATATTGAAGATGATGTAGAAAATGGTGACCAGTTCACGACAGCAAAAGTGCTTGCTGAATATTTAAAAGATAAAGATGCAGATTTAATTTTAGGCGGAAACGTTGCAATTGATGGTGCATCTGGACAAGTAGGTCCACGCGTAGCTGAAGCGTTAAATATTCCGTACGTAACGACAATTACAAAACTTGAAATTGACGGTACAAACGTGAAGATTGAGCGTGATGTTGAAGGTGATACAGAAGTGATCGAAACTTCATTGCCGGTTTTAGTAACAGCACAGCAAGGTTTAAATGAACCGCGTTATCCATCGCTTCCAGGTATTATGAAAGCGAAGAAAAAGCCACTAGAAGAAGTAGAATTAGATGATTTAGATTTAGAAGAAGATGATGTGGAAGCAAAGACAAAAACAATTGAAATCTATTTGCCTCCTAAGAAAGATGCAGGAAAAGTGTTACAAGGCGAGCTGCAAGATCAAGTAAAAGAACTTGTATCGTTGCTCCATACAGAAGCGAAAGTAATCTAATAAAATACGAAATTATATATGCAGGAGGGAAAATCTATGGCTCGTAAAGTATTAGTAATGGGTGAAGTTCGTGATGGATCGCTACGTAACGTTTCGTTTGAAGCGGTAGCAGCAGCAAAAACAATTGCAGAAGGCGGTGAAGTAGTAGGTCTTCTAGTTGGAGACAGCGTTGCCTCTTTTGCAAATGAATTGATTCATTACGGTGCAGATCGCGTTGTGACAGTTGAAAATGATAAATTAAAATCATATACATCTGATGGTTATGCACAAGCGTTTTTAGCTGTACATGCTGAAGAAAATCCAGAAGGTATTGTCTTTGGACATACAGCACTTGGTAAAGATTTATCACCAAAATTAGCAGCGAAGCTTGAAGCTGGTTTAGTTTCTGACGTAACTGCTTTAGAGGTTGAAGGTGGAAATGTTATCTTCACTCGTCCAATTTACTCTGGTAAAGCATTCGAGAAGAAGATTGTAACAGACGGTATCTTATTTGCGACAGTTCGTCCAAATAACATTGCAACTCTTGAAAAAGATGAGTCTCGTAGTGGTGACGTATCTTCTATTACAGTTGATGTGAAAGATTTACGTACAATCATTCAAGATGTTGTCCGTAAAACTGCAGAAGGTGTTGATCTTTCTGAAGCGAAAGTTATTATCGCTGGCGGACGCGGTGTGAAGAGTGAAGAAGGATTTAAACCATTAAAAGAGTTAGCTGACGTACTAGGCGGCGCTGTTGGGGCATCTCGTGGTGCTTGTGACGCTGAATACTGTGAGTACTCATTACAAATTGGTCAAACTGGTAAAGTTGTTACGCCAGACTTATATATTGCATGTGGTATTTCTGGTGCGATTCAGCATTTAGCAGGTATGTCTAACTCAAAAATAATCGTTGCGATTAATAAAGATCCAGAAGCAAGTATCTTCAAAGTAGCTGACTACGGTATTGTCGGTGACTTGTTCGAAGTTGTACCTCTTTTAACAGAAGAGTTTAAAAAGTTAAAAGTACATTCATGATTTAAGTACCCTTGAGTTCCAAGTGAAGTACCCCTATATATAGAAAAAGGTGAGAGATCCCCTGTCTCTCATCTTTTTAGTATTTAATCCGTATTTTTATATAGTATAAAGGAACATTTTTTTGTTACAATACATAACGATACATATTATTCGCCACGTATATAAGTTAATGATATACTCTTGGTAGAATATACTTGAAGGAGGAAATAAAATGGCAATTGTAAACGCAAATGACCAAAGCTTCGCAGCTGAAACTAGCGAAGGTGTTGTATTATTAGATTTCTGGGCACCTTGGTGTGGACCTTGTAAAATGATCGCTCCTGTATTAGAGGAAATCGATGCAGAACTAGGCGAAAAAGTAAAAGTAGTAAAAGTAGATGTTGATGAGAACCAAGAAACTGCTCGTCAATTCGAAGTAATGAGCATTCCAGCTCTTTTCGTATTAAAAGACGGTAAAGTAGTTGATCAAACGTTAGGTTACAAACCGAAAGAAGCGTTAGTAGAATTAGTTTCTAAACATTTCTAAAATAAAAAAGCTACCAGTTGGTAGCTTTTTTTATTTTCTTTTTTACAGTCTTTCCGTTACAATAAAAGAACGTATGTTGGGTGTTTGGGCATAGTATGTTTTCAAGGGAAAATAAAAATGCTAAGTATGTAGAAATGGAGGGAGACGAGTGCACGAACATTTGAAAGAGAAGTTGGCTATTTTACCAGATCAACCTGGTTGTTATTTGATGAAAGATAAGCAAGGAACGGTTATATATGTTGGAAAGGCAAAAGTGCTTAAAAATCGTGTGCGCTCGTACTTTACTGGTTCACATGATGGGAAAACACTGCGGCTTGTAGGAGAAATTGTTGATTTTGAATATATTGTAACCTCTTCGAATTTAGAAGCACTTATTTTAGAGTTAAATCTAATTAAAAAATATGATCCGAAATATAATATTCAATTAAAAGATGATAAAACATATCCTTTTATTAAAATTACAGCGGAGAAACAACCGCGCTTACTCATTACTCGAAATGTAAAAAAGGATAAAGGAAAGTATTTTGGTCCTTATCCAAATGCACAATCTGCTCATGAAACGAAAAAACTGCTAGATCGTATGTATCCACTTCGGAAATGCACGAATATGCCAGATAAAGTTTGTTTGTATTATCATATGGGTCAATGTCTAGCGCCTTGTGTGAAAGAAGTGACGGAAGAACAAAATAAAGAAATTGTAGATGAAATTATTAAGTTTTTAAATGGTGGACATAAAGAAATTCGTTCAGAATTAGAAATAAAAATGTATGAGGCCTCAGAGAAACTAGAGTTTGAACGTGCAAAAGAGTTGCGTGATCAAATTGCTCATATTGATGCGATTATGGAAAAACAAAAGATGATTATGAGTGACTTAGTGGATCGCGATGTGTTTGGATATGCAGTGGATAAAGGATGGATGTGTGTTCAAGTTTTCTTCGTTCGAAAAGGCAAGCTAATTGAACGTGATGTTTCTATGTTTCCGATTTACGATGAACCAGAAGAGGGCTTTTTAACGTTTATCGGTCAATTTTATGAAAACAGTAGTCATTTTAAGCCGAAGGAAATTGTCGTTCCAGGAAGTATAGATTCGGAATTAGTAGAGCGCTTTTTAGAAGTGGAAGCGACACAGCCGAAACGTGGTAAGAAAAAAGACCTTGTAGAATTAGCAAATAAAAACGCAAAAATTGCTCTTGAAGAGAAGTTTTACTTAATCGAACGTGATGAAGAACGAACGATTAAAGCGGTAGATCATTTAGGGAAGCAGCTTGGAATTGAAACACCGTATCGTATTGAAGCGTTTGATAACTCAAATATTCAAGGAACAAATCCCGTTTCTGCAATGATTGCTTTTATCGATGGGAAACCAGCGAAGAAAGAATATAGGAAATATAAAATTAAAACGGTTCAAGGGCCAGATGATTATGAGTCTATGAGGGAAGTTGTGAGACGCCGTTATACAAGGGCGCTTAAAGAAAATTTACCTTTACCGGATTTGATTATTATTGATGGCGGAAAAGGCCACTTGGCGGCTGCAAGTGATATTTTAGAGAATGAGCTCGGATTATATATTCCGATGGCAGGTCTTGTAAAAGATGACAAACATAAAACCTCCCATTTAATTATTGGAGATCCCCCGGAACCTGTGATGCTTGAGAGAAATAGCCAAGAATTTTATTTATTGCAGCGTATTCAAGACGAGGTGCATCGATTTGCGATTACATTCCATCGTCAATTACACGGGAAATCTGTCATTCAATCAGCATTGGATGACATTCCAGGAATCGGTGATAAACGGAAAAAGGTATTGTTAAAACATTTTGGTTCATTAAAGAAGATGAAAGAAGCTTCTGTAGCAGAATTTGTCGAAGCAGGTATGCCAAAAAATGTTGCAGAGACGATTTATACGTATTTAACAGATAAGAAGACGTTGTAGTTTACAATGTCTTCTATTTTTTGTTATAATTTCTGAAGATTTAAAATAAATTGATGTGAATGAAAATACAAAAAAGTCAACTAAACTGATATGTCTAGTTGACTGTAGGTAATGCTTACACTTCAATGAGATCTTTTATATCCCATTTCACAAGAAATGTAATAGAGTCAGAACGTTTTTTCTTTTCTTCGTATGACTCTGCAACGACGTTCCGTTGCTTTTGAATTTGTTCAGCGATGAATCCAGCTTCTAGTTGATAAGAAGAATGCCTTTTTTGTTTTTGACGTTCTGCAATGAGTGTGCCTTTAAGTTGGAACTGCATTTCACGACGCTTATGTTCAATAATGCTTAAAGTGCCCCAGCCAGCCTTTTCAAAGAACTGAATGACTTCTTCAATTGTTTCTAGCGGATATTTTCTTGCAAGGTTTCTACCAGACCAGTATAAAATACCATCTAAATCGTTGCCGATTAAATCAGGTAGTAATTCTTCACGTAGCAATTCATAAGCGAAGGCGTTCAATGAAACATCTTCTAAAGATGTTATATCGATTGTATTTTTACTCACAATATTCCCCTCTTTCTATAGGGATTATTATATAACATTTTTCATTTATAAAAACAGATTTTTCTTTAGGGAAATCTGAATATCTAAGAAGAAAAAAAGAATTGGCAAATTATATGCAAATTATGTATACGTTTTCTTGACGCTTCGACAAAAATAGGGGTAAAATGAACTTGTTATCAAATTATGCTGAAATATTTCGAATAATTTTTTCAGTTTTTCTTATGCCAATAGTGAAAAAACATTATTGTTATAAATTAATCTGAAAACAGCAGTCAAACATTCAAGGGGGTAATGGGGACATGAAAGGCCGCGAGTATACGTTTCGTAAGTGGCACTCATTAATGGGGGTCATCCCGGTTGGTGTCTTTTTGACGCAACATCTAATTGTAAACAACTTTGCAACAAGAGGAGCAGAGGCTTTTAACAAAGCTGCAGGCTTTATGGAGCTCCTTCCATTCCGGTATGCGCTAGAAATTTTCATCATCTTTTTACCGATACTGTACCATGCTATATATGGCTTATATATTGCATTTACAGCTAAGAACAATGCGGTTTCTTACGGTTATTTCCGTAACTGGATGTTCGTCTTCCAAAGAATTTCAGGTATCGTTACGCTGATTTTCATTTCTTGGCACGTCTGGGAAACTCGTATTCAAGCAATGTTAGGTAAAGAGGTAAACTATGATATGATGGCAGATATTTTAAACAATCCAGCTATGTTTGCATTCTACTTAGTTGGTGTTGTTTCAACAATTTTCCACTTTGCAAATGGACTATGGACATTCTGCATCAGCTGGGGAATTACAGTATCTCCACGTTCACAAAGAATCTCTACTTATGTAACATTAGCTATTTTCTTAGGTCTATCTTATGTAGGTGTGAGTGCATTATTAGCGTTCATCGATCCACAGCTAGCAAATCAGTAAGGAGTGGGAGAGCATGAAAGGGAAACTTATAGTAGTCGGCGGTGGCTTGGCTGGCTTAATGGCAACGATTAAAGCGGCAGAAGCAGGAGTAAATGTTGAACTGTTTTCTTTAGTACCAGTAAAACGTTCACATTCTGTATGTGCTCAGGGCGGAATTAACGGTGCCGTAAATACGAAAGGTGAAGGGGATTCTCCATGGATCCACTTTGACGATACAATTTATGGTGGGGACTTCTTAGCGAACCAACCACCAGTTAAAGCAATGTGTGAAGCAGCACCTGGTATCATTCATTTAATGGACCGTATGGGTGTTATGTTCAACCGTACGGAAGAAGGACTTCTTGATTTCCGTCGATTTGGTGGAACGCAACATCACCGTACAGCATTTGCTGGTGCAACAACTGGACAGCAATTACTTTACGCATTAGATGAGCAAGTACGTCGTCACGAAGTAGCAGGACTTGTAACGAAATATGAAGGTTGGGATTTCTTACGAGCTGTTGTTGATGATGAAGGTGTGTGCCGAGGAATCGTTGCACAAGACTTACAAACTATGGAGATTAAAAGTTTCGGAGCTGATGCCGTGATTATGGCAACAGGGGGCCCTGGTATCATTTTCGGAAAATCAACAAACTCCATTATTAATACAGGTACAGCAGCGTCTGCTGTATATCAGCAAGGCGCATATTATGCAAATGGTGAGTTCATTCAAATTCACCCAACGGCAATTCCAGGAGACGATAAATTACGTCTTATGAGTGAATCTGCACGTGGTGAAGGTGGACGTGTTTGGACATATAAAGATGGTAAACCATGGTACTTCTTAGAAGAAAAATATCCGGCTTACGGAAACCTTGTACCTCGTGATATCGCAACGCGTGAAATCTTTGATGTTTGCGTAGAGCAAAAACTAGGTATTAACGGTGAAAACATGGTGTACTTAGATCTTTCTCATAAAGATCCGAAAGAACTAGATATTAAACTTGGTGGAATCATTGAAATCTATGAGAAATTTACAGGTGATGATCCTCGTAAACTACCAATGAAAATCTTCCCAGCTGTTCACTATTCAATGGGCGGACTATGGGTTGACTATAAGCAAATGACGAGTATTCCAGGTTTATTTGCAGCAGGTGAGTGTGATTATTCTATGCACGGTGGTAACCGCCTTGGTGCAAACTCACTATTATCAGCAATTTATGGTGGTATGGTAGCAGGACCAAACGCAATTGAATATATGAAAGGTCTTTCTAAATCATCAGATGCTGTTTCGTCTACTGTATATGAGCAAAATGAATTAATCGAAACAGAGAAATTTAACAATATTTTAACGATGGATGGTAATGAAAATGCATATGTTCTTCATAAAGAGCTTGGAGAATGGATGACAGATAACGTTACAGTAGTTCGTGAAAATAAAAAGTTATTAGAAACAGATGCGAAAATTGAAGAGTTAATGGCTCGTTACAAACGTATTAACATTAACGATACAGCGAGATGGAGTAACCAAGGTGCTTCATTTACACGTCAACTTGCAAATATGTTTGAGTTAGCACGTGTTATTACAATTGGCGCATATAACCGTAATGAGAGCCGCGGGGCGCATTACAAACCTGAATTCCCAAATCGTGATGATGCAAACTTCTTAAAAACTACGATGGCAAAATTTGAAGGAGAAGGAAATGCACCAGCATTCCATTACGAAGACGTTGATGTTTCATTAATTAAACCACGTAAACGTGATTATTCTTCAAAACATGATGTAGCTGCTAAGGGTGAAGAGAAGGGGGATAAACAACATGTCTGAGAAAACAATCCGCCTCATCATTACGAGACAAGATGGACCAGATGCACAAGCGTTTGACCAAGAGTTTGAAATTCCATATCGTCCGAATATGAATATTATTTCGGCGCTTATGGAAATTCGTCGTAATCCTGTTGATTCAAAAGGGAATCAAACAACTCCGATTGCATGGGATATGAACTGCTTAGAGGAAGTATGCGGAGCATGTTCAATGGTTATTAACGGAAAACCACGTCAATCATGTACGGCTCTTATTGATCAATTAGAACAGCCAATTCGCTTAAAGCCGATGAAGACATTCCCAGTTGTACGTGATTTACAAGTTGACCGCAGTCGCATGTTTAATGCTCTAAAACGCGTTAAAGCTTGGATTCCAATTGATGGTACGTATGACCTAGGTCCAGGACCAAGAATGCCTGAGAAAAAGCGTCAATGGGCTTATGAGCTTTCAAAATGTATGACATGTGGTGTTTGCTTAGAATCATGTCCAAACGTAAACAGTAAGTCTGACTTTATTGGACCAGCGCCGTTATCACAAGCTCGCTTATTCAACTCACATCCAACGGGTGAAATGCATAAAGCAGATCGCTTACGTGCAATTATGGGAGATGGAGGACTAGCAAACTGTGGTAACTCTCAAAACTGTGTGCAATCATGTCCGAAGGGTATTCCTTTAACAACTTCAATTGCGGCATTAAACCGTGATACAACAATTCAATCGTTCAAAGATTTCTTTGGTAGCGATAATAACTATTAATAAATATTGCCTCTTCATCTTGAAGGGGCAATATTTATAACTATATTTTTCAGTTTATTCTGTTTTTTTGAGAGGAAGGGGAGATAACGTTGAAGAGAATTTCTTATATTGAAGACTTCGAGAAATGGGAAAGTGGTTTTTTATTTTACAATCCTGTAAAGGTTCGTTTTGGTGAAGTAGATATGTTTGGACATGTAAATAATGTCGTTGCTTTTACTTATTTTGAAGAAGCTCGTATCGCGTTGTTTAAAGAACTTGGATTTATGCAAGAGTGGACACATGCATCATCAGACACGATGATCGTTGTTGCGGATTTACAATGTAATTTTATTAAGCAAATATATTATGATGAACAGTTGAAGGTGTATGTAAAGGCAGGATCGGTTGGGAATTCTTCTTTAGATTTACATTATATGGTGAAGAATGCAGAAGGAGAGGTTTGTTTAGTAGGCCGTGGAATGATGGTTCAAGCGTCGAAAAAAACAGGAAGAGGCGAACCATGGCCTGAAGAATGGAAGAAGAAATTACTACAATGATAGAGTGAAAGAAAAATAAGAGAGCAATTTGCTCTCTTATTTTTTGTCTTCCATCGCTTCTTCTAATGTTAAGTGATGTTTATATAGGTATGTAGCGTATGGATTACCAACGTAGCGTAAGTGCCATGGTTCATATGCATATTCTGTTGTATCTGTTTTATCTTCTAAGTAACGAATGACAAAGCCGAATTTATGAGCGTGTTCCGCGACCCAGTTTCCTTCTGCTGTCTCTCCGAAGATAGGCTCTAATTGAAATTTAGCTGTTTTTGAACTAATATCCATTGCTAAACCCGTTTGGTGTTCACTTGTACCAGGAATTGCGCTTACTGAATTAGCTTCAGCTTTTCCTTGACGTCTAACGTATGTATCATGCAACGATTTTTGACGTTTGTATGAACGATAACCAGATACAGCTGTAAGATCAATCCCTTCTTTTTTTGCAGCTTTGAACATGTTTTCAAGTGCCTCTGCAGCATCTTTGCGTAGTAGCGTTTTTTCTTTATCTTTTGGACTAGTGAATGGTACGTTTGGTCTTGTTAAGTCTTCAGGAGTGTATCCATCTGGTAGTTTTCGATGTTTATTAATTAAGACAAGATTAGATTTTGGATTTGTTACAACTGAAAAGTCATTGTCTATTTTCTTTGCATTATGATCAGCTTTTGGAAAAGCAGGAATCTCTTCTTTTGGGTGGTTATTATGTTTTTGACTTTCGACAGCTTTCGCTTCATTATGTAGTGGTGATTTAGAACCAAAGTAAGCGAAAGATGTGATACCGATTACAATAGTAGTGGCAGAAATAATTATTATCTTTTTCATAATGCCTTGTAATCACAGTCCCTTCTTAATAAAATGTGTATCTTTTTTTATTATAAGTCTAGTTTGTTGGAAAAGAAATATCAGAGTCATAACGTAATAGAAATGCAAAGAAAATGTCAGAAAATGTGTAAATTTGTAGTATTTTTTTATATAATTCATTTCTTATCTTTCATGAATTGCATTTTTTATGTAATATATATACATAAGAAGATGTAGCGATTATCGAGAATAAAGAACTTCTTGTATAGACTAGGAGTGAATGGGAATGGATTTTGCAACAATTATTGGACTTATTTTAGGATTTTTAGCAGTGGTAGTAGGGATGGTCGTCAAGGGCGCTGACGTAACAGCCTTATTAAATCCTGCCGCAGCATTAATTATTTTTATCGGTACATTTGCTGCAGTATGTATTGCATTTCCGATGAATCAACTAAAAAGGGTTCCAAAACTATTTAAAGTTCTTTTTGGTTCAAATAAAAAGGATTTAAGTTATGAACAGTTGCTAGAATTATTTGTTCATTGGACATCTGAAAGTAGAAAATACGGTATTTTGTCTTTAGAGCAACAATTAGACAAAATTCAAGATGAATTTCTTTTGCGCGGTATGAAATTTGTGATTGATGGCGTATCCGCAGAAGATTTAGAGCAAATTTTGGAATCTGAATTAGAGGCAATTGAAGAAAGACATGCAAAGGGAGCTGCTATTTTTTCACAAGCTGGTACGTATGCACCGACATTAGGAGTTTTAGGTGCTGTTATCGGTCTTGTAGCTGCGCTTGGTAACTTAACTGATATTGAAAAGTTAGGTCATGCTATTTCGGGTGCATTTATTGCAACGATTTTTGGTATTTTTTCAGGGTATGTATTATGGCATCCATTTGCAAATAAGTTAAAGCAAAAATCTTCAGCTGAAATTGAGAAAAAACGTTTAATCATTGATTGTTTATTAATGTTACAAGAAGGTACATATCCGTTTATTATGAAGAACCGCATTTTAGGTGCACTTTCTGCAACTGAGCGTAAAAAGCTAGAAAAAGGAGCAGAAAAAAATGCGGAGTAAGAAAAATAGAAGAGGCAAAAAGAAAAAACATGATGAGCATATCGATGAAACGTGGTTAATCCCATATTCTGATATGTTAACGTTGTTATTTGCATTGTTTATCGTTTTATTCGCAATGAGTAGTATAGATGCTGCGAAGTTTAAACAGATGGCAGTTGCTTTTCGAAGTGAATTAGCCGGGGGAACAGGTAACAAAGAATTTTTAAGTGATCAAAAGCCAAATGATGAAAAAGAATTATCGGCAAGTAGCCTTGAGGCAGAACAAGCAAAAAAACAAGAAGAAGCTAGAGCTAAAGAAAAAAAAGAGATGGATGAATTGAAAGCATTACAAAAAAAGATTGATCAATATATTAATGAAAAACAATTATCCTCTTCTTTTCAAACTAAATTAACTGAAAAGGGATTAATGGTGACAATATTAGAAAATATACTGTTTGATTCGGGGAAAGCAGATGTGAAATTAGAATCTTTAGGGATTGCAAAAGAGATGTCTAGCTTACTTGTTTCAGCGTCACCTCGTGAAATTACAGTATCCGGTCATACGGATAATGTCCCTATTGCCAATGCACAGTTTGCGTCGAATTGGGAATTAAGTACGCAGCGGGCAGTTAATTTTATGCAAGTATTACTGCAAAATAAAGAATTACAACCAGAAAAATTTAGTGCGATTGGTTACGGAGAATACCGTTCGATTGCTCCAAACGATACACAAGAAGGAAAGGCAAAGAATAGACGTGTGGAAGTATTTATCTTGCCTTTAACAGAGAAAGTAAAATAAAGAGGATGGCGAATGCCATCCTCTTTATTTTACTTCAAATGATTTTAAGTTGTCGCGACGGATTTTATCCTTTTCTGCATCTGATTTTTTGAAATCATAATCATATAAAGCGCCTTCCCAATCGCCATACATTGGATTCGGGAAAATAATGAATTTCTCACCAAATTGTGCTTTTGAATCTTCTACTGTTTGGTTACGATCTTTTACAGATTTTCCATCAAAACCTGTGAAATCAGATAAGTTATCACCGAAGAATAAGACAATATCATGAGTTTGAGAAACGAGTTCACGGCGTTTTTCTTTTCCTTTTTCTTTCGGATCTTGTAGTAATATATGTTCTTTCGTTGCTTGAGGAGCACCTACACGCTCAAGATTTTTAATTGTTGCATCTAGTTGGTTCGTTTTACGATTTGAGATGTAGTAAATATCTACACCTTTAGACTCTGTATATTTTAAGAAATCAATTGCGCCTGGAAGGGCTTCAGCCTCAGCTTTGTTAATCCAATCATCCCATTTGTAAGGATAACCTTTGCCTGTTTTTACGCTCATTGCTTGATGAGGACTGTTATCTAAAACAGTTTCGTCTAAATCAAGTACGATAGCAGGTTTTTTCTCTGTCCCTTTTGCAAGAACTGCATCAAGTTTTAATTGACCAATGTTGTACCCTTGATAGTAAAGTGCTTTCGTTTCACCAGCTGTTTGATACCATAAATCAGCCATTAATTGTTGTTCTGTTAATTTTACTTTCTCTTCTTTCGCCACTGTTTTCTCTGGTGTTCCTGAACATGCTACAAGTGATGTAGATAGAACCGCTACAGATAATAAAGTGGTAATGCTCCTCTTCATCTTCATATGTATCCTCCTCGATGTTAGAAAATCATTTTATATTATATATTAAAATATAATATTTTTATATGAACATTTGCATATTGTCTTTTGTATATATAGTAGTATGTCCTATATTAGAAAGATGAGCAAAATAATAACAGTTGTTTTGACAAGTTTAATTGTCGTAATGACAATTATAATTGACAAAGAGAACTTTATTATTTACAATTTTAACTAAATAGAACAAATGATGGATTAATGACGGTGTTTACATATAAGAGGATGAAGTGTAGAGCTATATTTTGTCTTGAATAAACATAGTCTTTGAAAGAGAGTACGAATAATACTAAAGGGGAGGCTTTAAACTTTGAGTTTACAAATTCAAAACTTAACGAAACAATTTGGGGAATCAAAAGCTGTTAACGGTTTACAAATTTCGTTACCAAAAGGTGAAGTACTAGGGTTACTTGGACGAAATGGTGCAGGGAAAACAACAACAATCAAAATGCTTCTCGGATTATTAACGCCTAATGAAGGTTCGATTACGTGGGATGGAAAAGCATTTGGGAATAGTGGCGTAACAATTGGGTATTTACCAGAAGAAAGAGGTTTATATACAAAAAGTAGAGTAATAGATCAGCTGCGATATTTTGGTAGATTAGAAGGAATGTCGAAGAAAGAAGTAGATCACGCTATCGATCACTGGTTAGAGCGTTTAGCGATACCAGAATATAAATTTAAAACGGCTGGAGAGCTTTCAAAAGGGAATCAGCAAAAAATCCAATTAATTGCTGCTCTTCTTCATAATCCGGAACTTCTCATTTTAGATGAACCATTCAGTGGCCTTGACCCAGTTAATGCCGGGATGTTAGCTAGTATTATTGAAGAACAAGTACAGAGCGGAAAGACGATTATTTTATCAAGTCATCGTATGGAACAAGTAGAGGCTTTTTGCCAACATGTATGTATTTTGAAAAAAGGTGAAGCAGTCGTAAAAGGACAGCTAAGTGATATTAAGAAAGAATACGGTTTCCGTAATTTAACGATTGAAGATACAGTAGAGAATGAAACGGGATTAGAAGCTATACATGTATCGTATGAAAAACAACAAGGCCTTCTTTATGTGAAAGTACAAGGCGATGCGGAAGCTCTCAAGATTTTGCAACAGTTGCAAGAGCAAGGTGTTAGCTTACGACAATTTAAAATGTTAGAGCCGACGTTAAACGAAATCTTTGTAGAGAGGGCGAAATAACGATGCGTAAATTTTCTCACGTATTTTCATTTTATTTTAGGGAAGCGTTTTTATCTAAAAAATCATTAATTACGAGTGCGATTTTATTTTTAGTTGTGTTTGGGATTTTTGCATTTAATCATTTTACTTCAGGCGATGATAAAAATAAGGATAAAGATAAAATTGCAGTTGTAGTAGAGAGTTCCACATATAAAGTACAAAAAGATGAGCTAAATAAGCTATTGCCATCAGCAAAAATAACGCTTGGTTCAAAGGATGATTTTGATAAACTGCATAAGCAAGTAGAAGAAGGCGATTTAGATGGTCTATTCCATGTGACGGAAAAGGGTGGGGCTCCATCGATTACATATATGTATAATGGATTTCCAAGCCAAGCAACTTCTGCAATTATGGCAGGATATTTAAAGCAACAATATACGATTGTGACGATTGCCAAAAATAATGTTTCACCAGAAATTGCACAGCAATTACAAACAGAAATTCAAGTAAAGCAAGAAGCGATAAAAGATCGTACATCTTCTTTCGGAATTGCCTATTTCTTTACATTTGCTTTATATATGTTTATTGTAGCGTTTGGAAATACAATCGCAATGAATATTGCATCTGAAAAGGCGTCACGTGTAATGGAAGTAATGCTTCCGAAAGTGAAGCCTCTTACAATGATGTATGCGAAAATTTTAGCGGTTGTTTCAACGGCGTTATTGCAACTTGTCATATTGGCGTGTGGTTATCTTATTCCATATTTGTTGGGTTGGGTTGATTTAGAAAGTGCCTCACTATTTGGTATTCCAATTGACTTTACGAAATTAGATGCAAAGGTTATCAGCATGTTTCTTGTTTATTTCATTACGGGATATTTACTTTATGCGATGATGTATGCTGCTGCTGGAGCTGTCGTGTCTAAGACGGAGGATTTACAAGCTGTATCTTTCCCGGTAATGATTTTAATTATGGCTGCATTCTTCATTAGTATTAAATCATTAAGTGATCCGAATAGTACTATCGTTGTTGTAAGTTCTTACGTTCCATTTTTTACACCGATGGTTACCTTCTCACGTATTGTAGCTGGTGAAGCAGGTATGCTAGAAATTACGATAACATTAGCGGTCTTATTGGCGACAATTGCGGTATTAAATGCTGTTACAAGCCGCATTTACGTAAACGGCGTAATGAATTACTCAGATAAAGTGAAATTTAAAGATTTAGCGAAATTTATAAAGCGTCAATAATGAGAGAAAAGCATGATTTCCTATTGAAATCATGCTTTTTCTTTATGTATAAATTAAAAATAGTATATAATAATAAGAGTCGTCTTTTAATAGAATGAATAAAAAGGAGGGTGTGCAGATGGGGATTAGTAGTCGTTTTACAGTAGGTGTTCATATGCTGACATTACTTGCGATAGATCGAAACTCTCGCTGTACCTCTGAATGGATTGCCGGTAGTGTGAATACAAATCCAGTTGTGATTCGTCGCATTACAGGAATGTTGAAGAGAGCAGGACTTGTTGATGTACAAGCTGGTAAAGGTGGTACGACACTTGCTCGAGATTTAGAAGAAATTACATTACTTGATGTATATAAAGCAGTGGAAGTTGTAGAAGAAGGACAGCTATTTTCCTTCCATGAAAATCCCAACATTGAATGTCCAGTAGGAGCTAATATTCAATCAGTATTAGAAATTATTTTAATGCAAGCGCAAGAAGCGATGGAAAACGTACTTGCAAATGTAACGGTAGATCAATTAGTTACAAATTTAAAGTCTAAAATGAAAGAATAAAAAAGCGAGCTTCCTCATAATGAGGGCTCGCCTTTTTTTATTCAGAAACATTGAAAATTCTATTTTTCAGTATTTAAAATGAATTTACCTACGATAGCTGCGAAGATACCACCAAGAATTGGTGCTACGATGAATACCCATAGTTGAGAAAGTGCTTCTCCACCAACAAATAAAGCTGGTGCGATACTACGAGCTGGGTTAACAGATGTTCCAGTTAACGGAATTCCTAATAAGTGAATTAAAACTAATGTGAAACCAATTACTAGTCCCGCTAAAGAAGAACTGCCTTTTTTACCTGTTACAGCCACGATAACTAAAATGAATACGAAAGTTAAAATGAACTCAACTAAAAATGCTCCAGATAAACCAAGAGTTCCGAAACCATTTTGTCCTAAATTATCTAAAGGTGTTTTAGCAGATTTTAAAATTGTTACTAACGTTGCAGTTCCTAATAAACCACCTAAAATTTGAGCTAATACATAATAACAAAGTTCCATAGCGTTCATTCGTTTGTTGATGAACATAGCTATTGATACTGCTGGATTAATGTGACATCCAGAAATTGTTCCGATGCTATATGCCATAGCTACAATAGATAGACCGAAAGCCATAGCGATTCCTAATGTTCCAATTCCTTCAATTCCGCCGCCAGTGACAGCTACTCCAGTTCCGAATAATACAAGTACAAATGTACCAATAAATTCAGCGATTGCTTTTTTTAACATAATTTACCTCCTATTAATGCGCATGAAACGTATTATAATATAAGTTTTAGTATAAACAGCCAATGAAGTACTATTCTGATAAGGCGAAATAGGGGGACAATAAAAAAGAGTATGGTTCATCTCTATAGAACCATACCCTTTTTTTATGCTGATTTTTTCTGTTTAACGACTGGAACAGAACGGTTTAAAATACTATTTGCAACCATTCCTAACATAATAATAATCATTCCAATGAGGGAAAGTCCTCCAGGGAATGAACCATTTAAGAAAATGATTTCGCCAAGCACGGTAAATACCATCGTTCCAGCTTGTGTTGCTTCAACTGCCCCGAGTAAGGCGAGGTTATCTTTTGCTAAGTCAGTAGCAAAGAAAAATGTCATCGTTGCAATAACGCCGGAACATAATGCTAATAAAAGCCCTTGAAGCATTTGGCTGGATGTTGGAATGCCAGTAGTAGAAAATCCATATATACCAAGCAAAATTGTTATAGGAAGACTTCCAATAGCCATTCCTAATACACGTTGGAACGTATCAAGGCGTCCGCCAACAAGTTCCATCATTTTTCGGTTACCGAACGGATATAAGAAAGCGGCTAATACGACAGGTAAAAAACCTGAAATGAACTGAGTCATTGTAATATGGCCTGCGGCAGTTGCTTGCATACAAATTACACCAAGTAAAATAAATAATGCAACATATAAGCTACGAAGTGGAATTTTTCCACGTACAAGTTTCGTACCTGATTTTGTTTCTATTTTCACGAAAAATAGTGGTGATAGTAGTAAACCAGCTAAAATCGTAACTTGCCAAGTTCCAGCAACGAGCCAAGCTGGAGAAAAGACAGCTGCGAAACTTAATAAAGAATAAAAACCAATACCTGCAACGGAACCCCATCCGATCCATGCTAATGGATGTTTTTTTAATTCTTCCCATAATCCCCTAAAGTTTTTGCGAAATAAAACGATAAGGAATAAAATAGGAAGAGCAAATAAAAAACGGAAGGAAGCTGTCCAAGCCCAGCTCGTTCCAGATACATTCATTGCTCTATTAATAATAAAGGTTGCAGAAAAAAAGGCAGATGATAAAAGACCTAATAAAATTGCGCGCATAAAGTATAGCACTCCTTTCGAAAATAAATAATTATGTATAGTATAATATACTTTAATTAAATAAAAGTAAACTATTTTATACTTTAAGGTGGTTTTATATATGAAAGAAAATGAAGATATGCAAACGAAAGAAGTCATTCAACAAGTTGGACAGTTATTGAGACAAATTCGAAATGAACAGAAATTAAGTTTAGAAGAATTAGCTCATAAAACAGGAGTGAGTAAATTAACATTAGGAAAAATTGAAAGAGGGGAAACAAATCCGACGCTAGCTGTCATTTGGAAAATAACGAAAGGGTTATCAATTCCTTTATCCAGATTGATGGTTGTTGGAGAACCTGTAGCTGTTGCGCGCTGTGGAGAAGGATTTGCAGTAGATGAAGGACAAGCGTGGCATTTAGAAACGATGTTCCGTTATACGAAAGAAACAGGGATGGAAATGCACCGTGCTTGTTTACGATCAAATAGTATATATAAACCAGAAGCTCATCATGAAGGTGCGATTGAGCTTGTAACGGTAATGAAAGGGAAAGTGTCTATTCAAGTGGAGAATGATGTATACGAATTAAATGAGTTTGATTCCATCCAATTTGAAGCGAATAAGAAGCATGTTTATAAAAATGAAGAAGAAGAAGTGGCGGTATTACATTTAACGATGAAATATTCTTCATGAAAAAATCACCTATAGGATTCTATAGGTGATTTGCTCTTCTTAAGTATATGAAATGATGCCATTAGTACGAGCGTGGCATAAATAATAAACAAATGAAATAAACTAAAAATCCTGTCCCAAAACATAAAACAGCAATAACCCAAATGATACGAATAAGAGTAGAGCTAATATCAAAATATTCTCCTAAACCACCACATATACCAAATAGCATTTTATCAGTTTCGGATTTACATAACTTTTTTGACATATTCCAATCAACTCCTTTTTATATCAAACTGCATACTTTTATTCTATATGGAAATTTATGAGAAGACTATGGGGTTGTATTACATTTTTTTGAGAGACGATCATATTAATTGTCTTAATTTTCAGTGGATATTAAACTTGTAGTTATGAGGTGATTTTTAATAAAGGGTGGGGAAATAGGGATGACAGTATATTGGTTGACTAATGTAATGCTTGAATCAAGATATACATATGAAGAAGAGAGAATTTCACGAACAGAAACAGAATTATGTAGTTTACTCATTGAAGATGGACGAATTAAAAAAATTATAGAAGGGGTTGTTCAAGAGGAAGATATAGTAACGCTTGATGCTAAGCGCTTATTAATGTTGCCAGCTTTCGAAGAGATGCACATTCACATTGATAAAACATATTATAGTGGCCCCTGGAAAGCTTGTAAGCCAGCAGAAAGTATTTTTACACGTTTTAATGAAGAAGAAAAAATTTTACTAAAGCAATTAGCAACTGCTCAAGATAGAGCGGAAAATATGCTAGAGTTACTACTGCGAAATGGTGCAACGAATATTAGAACGCATTGTAATGTTGATCCGATTATTGGACTTGGTAATTTGGAGGCGACGTTAGCGGCATTAGAAACATATAAAAATCGATTGTCTGGTAGAATTGTTGCGTTTCCGCAACATGGATTATTGCGCAGTAATTCTGTGCAACTCGTGAAAGATGCGATGCGTATGGGTGCTCATCTAGTCGGAGGAGTAGATCCAGCTACAGTGGATAATGATATTGAAAAATCATTACATACAATTATGGATATCGCAGTAGAATTTAATGCGGATGTTGATATTCATTTACACGATGCGAATAATCTTGGAACGTTTACGATGAAGAGATTGGCAAGTTTAACAGAAGAAGCAGGGTGGCAAGGGCGTGTAACAATTAGTCATGCACTTGGACTTGGTGGTGTTACTGATAAAGAGGCTGAAGAAGTGGCAGAAAGACTCGCAGCTGTAAATATTGATATTACTTCAACAGTACCAATTGGTAAACAAGTAATTCCAATTCCGTTATTAGATAAAAAAGGTGTTAAAGTTTCATTAGGAAATGATAGTATTACAGATCATTGGTCACCGTTTGGAACAGGTGATATGCTTCAAAAGGCAAATCGATTAGCAGAGCGTTTTGGATGGAGTGACGAAAGGTCTTTAGGAAAAGCAATTCGCTTTATTACGGGAGGAAAAGAAACGTTAAATAATGAAGGGAAGCGGGTATGGCCGAATGTAGGGGATGAAGCGAGCTTTGTTTTGACAAATGCGACATGCACTGCTGAAGCGGTAGCACGCCAAACAGAAAAAAGTTTAGTCGTGTATAAAGGAAGTATTGTTGTTGGAAGCTTAAATGAGGTGGAATTAAATAATCTTGTGTAGAAGAATCGTTTAAATACCTTGGAGAGGGTTCTAATGGTGAATATAGAACTCTTCTTTTTTATTCTTACAATATATTTTTTATAGAAAAGCTAGAAGGGATGGGCATTTTGGACAATCAACATAACCAAAATCATATTATGGGAACTTTGCAATGGTTTATATTTCTATTAGCAAATTCAATCGCACTACCAATTGTCGTTGGCGGATTATTTCATCTTACGACGGAAGAAATATTTTATTTAATGCAGCGTACGTTTTTTGTAGTTGGTATATCTTCTTTCTTACAAGGATGGATCGGGCATAGATTGCCAATTGCGGATGGACCAGCTGGATCTTGGGTTGGTGTATTTACAGTACTTGCTTATGCAACTGTCGGGCAGGATCAACTGCATAGTACACTGCAAATTTTAGAATTAGGAATGATAATCTCCGGTGTTATTTTAATAGGATTAGGAGTAACTGGTTTTATAGGACGTATTTTATTTTTATTTACGCCAGTTGTGACAGGGACGTTTTTACTTTTATTATGTTTACAATTAAGTGGTGTATTTTTAAAAGGAATGCTAGGAATTACAGCTACTATTTCTCAAATCGATGGATTTACAGCGATAATCGCGTTTAGTATATTTTTGTTCGTTATTATACTGTCTAATTTTGGAGAAGGTTTTGTCAAAAGTTATGCAGTTTTAATAGGATTAATTAGCGGGTGGATTATTTTTCTCATTGCAGGAAAAGTGACGGTTCCATCTCAAGTAACTCATTTTGTGCAACTTCCACAAATATTTGCTTGGGGACTTCCAAAATGGAATACTGGTATGGCAGTATCCAGTTTCGTTATGGTATGTATTTTAGTTTCAAATACAGTGGCAGCTATTATAGCGATTAATCAAGCTACCATTCATAAAGCAACTATTGAACAAAAACAGTTGAAGGATGGTACGTGGGTTGGAGGGATTTCACATATCATTTCCTCCGTATTTTCAACTGTAGGTGTCGTTCCGTTACCAGCAACGGCAGGATTTATACGCTTAACAAAACAAAAATATATACGATCGTTCTTAATGGCATGTGCGTTACTAGTCGTAATGTCTCTTTTTCCAAGTATTATTCGTTATTTAGCATCTTTACCATCGGCTGTCGCATCGGCTGTTTTAATGGCTTCGTTCGTACAATTAATTGGAATTGGATTTAATAATATAAAACAAGTGCCGATGAGTGAAAGGAATGTAACGATTTTAGGAGTGGCAGTATTATTTGGAAGCGGCGTTATGTTTTTACCGTCTGGAGCACTCCAATCCTTGCCGTCTGTTATGCAATATATATTCGGTAATGGTTTATTTGTAGGTACGGTTGTAAGTATATTGCTAGAACAAATATGGCGCGTTGGAAAGTGAGTGGATAAAAAGAGTGTACGCAATGTATAAAAGTCTAAAATAACATGGGAAATAAAGCCCATTTTTATTCACCACCTGCACATTTCGTTCATACAATATCTTGACTAAATAAACACCCAACTTACACATACACAGCTCTGGCTTAAGCAAGGAGGGTTATACCAGTTGAAGGAAAAAGCGTATCAATCTAAACCTTTACTCACAAAGAGAGAAAGAGAAGTATTTGAATTACTGGTTCAAGATAAAACAACGAAGGAAATTGCAGGTGAACTTTTTATAAGTGAAAAGACAGTTCGTAACCACATCTCAAACGCAATGCAAAAGCTAGGGGTTAAAGGACGTTCACAAGCAGTTGTTGAGCTTCTTCGCATGGGAGAGCTCGAACTATAAGAAAGCAGCCGACTTTTATATAAAGAGTCGGCTATTTTTTGTTTGCTTCACTTGCTATATGAATGATAAGAACACTCCATACATAAATAGGTAATAAGGAGGGGATATGTTGAAAAGGATACTGTTAGTTTCAACAAGTGCTCATGATATGAATGGACACCCGACTGGTTTGTGGCTGGAAGAGCTCGCAGCTCCTTATCATGTATTTAAAAAGGCTAAGTTTGATGTTGATATTGTGTCAATAAAAGGTGGGAGAGTACCTATAGATAGAGTGTCTATTCCGAATGGTATACCTCGCGAATTCAAGCATGTAGCTTCTTTATTGCAAAATACGAGGCCGATTTCAAATGTTCATTTTTCGGATTATGATGCGGTTTTATTTGGTGGTGGGCACGGGGCGATTGTAGATTTTTCAGGTAATCCATATGTAGTAAATTTGATTGAGAATATGTATAACAATAACCGGATTGTAGCGGCTGTTTGTCACGGAGTAAGCTCCTTAGTCGGTGTGAAAAATCAGGATGGCTCGTTTTTTGTTGCGGGTAAGCGTATAACAGGTTATACAAACGATGAAGAAAGAGCTGTACATTTAGAAAAGCGCGTTCCGTTTTTGCTAGAAAGTAAGTTGAAAGAAGAAGGAGCTTTGTTTTATGTAGCCCCCAATTTTACGCC
Source organism: Bacillus sp. ok061 (assembly GCF_900108285.1). Lineage (NCBI taxonomy): Bacteria > Bacillati > Bacillota > Bacilli > Caryophanales > Bacillaceae > Bacillus > Bacillus sp. ok061. Next base: position 400,314 of record NZ_FNUW01000001.1, read on the forward strand.
GCATGTAGTAGTAGATGGTCATTTAATTACAGGACAAAATCCACAGTCTAGCGTGGAAATAGGTAAGGCTATAAAAAGGGTTGTAAATAAATTATCGTCATTTTAATTTCTGTTCATTTCTTCTTATTAATGGGAATGTCTTCTTTTCAAAAAAAGATGGAGCAATGAATATGCACTTTATATAGAAGAAACCGACTTTCTTATAGAAGGTCGGTTATTTTTCTGTCTTGCAAATTACGAAAAAAAGGAGCAAAATAAAAAAGGTCCTAGTCTATACATGGGCAAATGAAAATTTTCATACAGAAGCATTTGAAGTGAGCGAACTTAAAGTGTGTAAAATATAATGATAAACATAAAAGATGATGAATGAGAAAACGGGTGATGAAGTTGAATAGAGCAATCGGTGTTATCGATTCAGGAGTTGGCGGTTTAACAGTAGCGAAGGAATTAATTCGTCAGTTGCCGAAAGAGCGTATCATATATTTAGGAGATACAGCACGTTGTCCTTATGGTCCACGTTCTCGAGAAGAAGTGCGTCAATTTACGTGGGAAATGACGGAGCATTTACTAGATTTAAATATTAAAATGTTAGTTATTGCGTGTAATACAGCAACTGCAGTTGTATTAGAAGAGATGCAAAAACAATTACCAATTCCAGTAGTAGGAGTTATTCACCCAGGATCACGTACAGCTTTAAAAGTGACAAACACGTATCATGTTGGGATTATTGGAACGATTGGAACTGTGAAAAGTGGTGCATACGAAGAGGCGTTAAAGTCTATTAATAACCGTGTTATGGTAGAAAGTTTAGCTTGTCCACCTTTCGTTGAACTTGTAGAGAGTGGGAATTTCGAAAGTGAAATGGCGTACGAAGTTGTAAGAGAAACGCTGCAACCACTGAAAAGTACCGATATTGATACACTTATATTAGGGTGTACACATTATCCGATTTTAGGACCTGTTATTAAAAAAGTAATGGGAGATAAAGTACAACTAATTAGTTCTGGTGATGAAACAGCACGTGAAGTAAGTACAATCTTATATCATAGTAAAATGTTGAATGAAGGAGAAGAACAAAGCGATCATCTCTTCTTAACAACAGGAAAAATAGGCTTGTTTAAAGGAATTGCATCAAAATGGTTCGGTCAACCGATTGAAAATGTGAAGCATATTCATTTAGAAAAAGAATAATAGTAGAATTCATATAAGTAAGCTCCTGAGAAATCAGGAGTTTTTGTTTATCCCGCTATTTTCCAGGCAGTAAGACCCCCCACCTCAAAATTCAGCGGAAGAAAAGAAGTTATGTGGGGGATGAACAAAACTCCCACTGATTAAAGTTTCGCTATATAAGAGGCACAGCTTGTTCTAAAATGTGAAACGGCTCGTATACATAATAGTACAAACTTAGATTTTAGGGGGGAATGGCATGCCTAAATCCACTTTTAAATGGGTTGTTGGTGCTACTGTGAGCGCTGTTTTACTAACAGGGTGTGGCTTTATAAATCAGGAGAAAGCAACTGAACAAATTGATCCGCCAAAACAAGTTACGTATACAGAGGGTGGGAAGAAAGAAGTAGCTAAAAAAGATAAGCAAGGGCAAATGGTAAATAGAGAACTATACCTTGTGGATAAAAATGGTTATGTTGTACCACAAACGTTAGCTATACCTACTCCGAAAGCAAATGAGACTGTGAAGCAAACGTTAGAATACCTTGTGAAAGATGGACCAGTAACGAATTTATTACCGAATGGGTTTCGTGCAGTCATTCCGGCGAATACAACGATGACCTTAGATTTGAAAAAGGACGGGACGGCAGTTATTGATTTCTCTAAAGAAATGAAAAACTATGCGAAAGAAGAAGAGCGTCAAATCGTTGAATCTATAGCGTGGACGTTGACGCAATTTACAGAGATAAAACAAGTGCAGTTCCAAATAAATGGTGAGAAATTGGCAAAGATGCCTGTTGGTGGTACACCGCTTGGTGAAGGAGTGAGCCGTGCAAATGGTATTAACTTCGATGATGAACAAGTAGCAGATGTAACAAATACAAAACCAGTCACACTGTATTTTATGGCGCAAAATAATAATAAACAGCAATATTACGTACCAGTAACGCGCCGTGTTGCAGAAGGAAAAGAAAATGATTATGCAGCAATTATAGATGAGCTTGTAAAAGGTCCGATTCATCAATCGCTCCTGAATGATTTTAATCCAGGCGTTAAGCTTATTACGAATCCGAAATTACAAGACGGAAATCTTACATTAAACTTTAATGAAAATATATTTGTAAACCCAGATAAAAATATGATTTCAAATTACGTATTGAAGTCGTTAGTTTTATCTTTAACAGAAAAGAAAGGTGTGAAAAATGTTTCTATTGAAGTGAATGGAAAAGCAAATCTTATAGATGAAAAGGGCGGAAAGTTGATAAAACCTGTAGATCGTCCAGAAAACGTGAATACAGGTAGTTTTTAATCTTGAATAATTTGATATACTTAAGTAAGAAAGGAGAATTGCTTTTTGGGTTCTCCTTCTTTTATTGTATACATATCATACATTTAAATTTGGCTATACTAACGAGTAGTAATTAAGAGGAGGTTATTTTTATGCGAGTAGATGGTAGAGAGAAAACAGAATTACGCCATATACATATTCATACGAATTATTTAAAACATCCAGAGGGATCTGTATTAATTGAAGTTGGGGATACAAAGGTGATTTGTTCAGCGACAATTGAAGAGCGTGTACCACCGTTTATGCGTGGAGAAGGAAAGGGCTGGGTAACAGCTGAATACGCGATGATTCCGCGTGCAACAGAACAACGTACAATTAGAGAGTCAAGCAAAGGGAAAGTAACAGGACGTACAATGGAAATTCAGCGTCTAATTGGACGAGCATTACGTGCGGTAGTTGATTTAGAAGCGCTTGGCGAGAGAACAGTTTGGATTGACTGTGATGTTATCCAAGCAGATGGTGGAACGAGAACAGCGTCTATTACAGGTGCATATGTAGCGATGGTACTAGCTTTTGAGAAGTTATTACAAGCAGAAAAAGTATCTAAAATTCCAGTAAAAGATTATTTAGCAGCAACGTCAGTAGGGATTGTTGAAGAGCAAGGTGTTGTTTTAGATTTAAACTATGCAGAAGATTCTAAAGCAGACGTTGATATGAACGTAATTATGACTGGAAAAGGCCAATTTGTTGAAGTGCAAGGAACTGGAGAAGAAGCGACGTTTAGTAGAGCGCAGTTAAATGAACTACTTGATGCTGCGGAACAAGGCATTTTCCAACTGATTGATATGCAAAAAGAAGCTTTAGGCGACATCGTATCTCATATAGAGTAGAGGTGGAAAGTATGAAACAAGTTGTTGTAGCGACAAAAAATATGGGTAAAGTACGTGAGTTTGCTGAGTTATTTGAGCGATTTGATTTAGAAGTGAAATCATTACACGATTTTCCTCATATTGAAGAAGTCGAAGAAACTGGTGAAACATTTGAAGAAAATGCGATCTTAAAAGCGGATAGTCTAAGTAGACAGTTGAATTCGATCGTAATTGCGGATGATTCGGGTCTTATTGTAGATGCTTTAAACGGAAAACCAGGAGTGTATTCAGCGCGTTTTGCTGGTGAACCGAAAAATGATCAAGCAAATATCGATAAAGTGTTACAAGAATTAAATGGCATTGACTTTGAAAAGCGTAAAGCTCGTTTCTATTGTGCATTAGCAGTTGCTTTCCCTGAAGGTGATAAAAAGCCTGTCATTGTAAATGGGACATGTGAAGGATTTATTTTAGAACAACGCCGCGGAGAAAATGGTTTTGGATACGATCCAATCTTTTATGTGGAAGAATATAAAAAAGCAATGGCGGAATTAAGTTCAAATGAGAAAAATGCTATTAGCCACCGTGGTCGTGCTCTTCGTAAGTTAGAAGAAAAAATCCCGGAATGGTTTTTAGGAGAGTAAGGGAGAGAGTGTGATGAAAGCTTTAATCGTAAGCGATAGTCATAGCTCTGTGAAGGAATTACAGCAGTTGAAAGAGAAATATGAAGGGAAAGTAGATATCATGATTCATTGCGGTGATTCAGAGCTAACGCCTGCTCATGAAGAACTGCAAGGTTTCCATGTTGTAAAAGGAAACTGTGATTATGCTAACTTTCAAAATGAAATTGTAACTGATGTAAATGGAATTCGCTTCTTAGTTGTGCATGGACATCGCCATAATGTGAAAATGACATTACAAACGCTAGCGTACCACGCTGAAGAAGTGGGAGCGCAAGTTGCATGCTTCGGACATTCTCACGTATTAGGTGCGGAATTAATCGACGGCGTTTTATTTATTAATCCAGGCAGTATTTTATTACCACGTCAGCGTGTAGAAAAGACATTTGCTTTATTAGAAATGGATGAAAATCAAATGGAAGTTCGTTTTGAAACATTAGAAGGACAACTAGTTGAACAAGCAGTTTTTAAAAGAGGATAATAAAATTTATCCTCTTTTAAAAAAGGTGTTGACTTTATGTATGGTTATACATATAATAAATATTGTCGATAGGGAAACGGCGCTAACGAAGAAAAGAAAATAACATATGCGGGTGTAGTTTAGTGGTAAAACAAGAGCCTTCCAAGCTCTGGTCGAGAGTTCGATTCTCTTCACCCGCTCCATGTCCCAGTAGCTCAGCCGGATAGAGCATACGCCTTCTAAGCGTACGGTCGGGAGTTCGAATCTCTCCTGGGACGCTAACAAAACCTTTTGCGGTGACGTCAAAGTCCGCAATATATAAGCCTTCTAATTCGTAAGTTGAATCGTACAATGTGCGGTCACTAACGAGTTAGGAGGCTTATTTTTTTATGTCAAAAAGACGGGATTCTTTAACGATTGTTGAGGACTTATCAAATGTTTTTGACGATAGATTAAAAAGCAATCAGCGAAAGAAAGAGACTGCAGAAAATCGTTATACGTTCAATTTAACAATCGACAAAGCGCTCAAAATAATTGTGCGTCAAATGAAAGCAACAGGCTTACGTGAGCGTACGATAAACGATTATTACATACACGTTAGTCATTTTGCGAAAATAACAGACACGGACTATATAGAAGAATTGAACGTTAATCATATTTACGAGTGGTTGTCGTCTATGAGTGTTAGTAATCAAACAAAATTAACTCGGTTGAAATGTCTCAAGGCATTTTTGGGTCGTTGCCATGATAATGGGTGGATTGAAATTAACTTTTGGCGCAATGTGAAGATAAAGGTGGATACGCCTGTTAAAGAAGGTGCGACAGATAGGGAAATTAATGTTCTGTTATCTGTGCTCGACTTAACACGATTCTTAGATTTGCGGGATGCTACTGCAATTCTCCTAATGTATCAGACTGGAATAAGAGTTGGCACATTAGCGCAACTAGAACATAAGCACATTGATTTAGATGCCAAAGTATTAAATGTCGATGGTGGAATTATTAAGAATCATGAATCGATATATCTACCGTTTGATGAGGTTCTTGCACGGTTAATAAGTGTTCTTATGAAACAAAACGAAATTATTCGAAGAGAGTATAAAACGCAAAATGATTATCTCTTTATTACGAAGAATGGTGGAAGTGTCTTAACGAGTCCGACGAATAACATCATAACAAAACGAATGACTAAATATGCGAAAGAATACGGACTTAAAAACATTAATCCGCATGCTATACGAAGAGGATTTGCGAAGAATCTTTTAAAGAAAGGCGCAAATGTTGCGTTAATATCTAAAGCACTAGGACATAGTGATATATCTGTTACAACACGTTATCTACATTTAGATAAGAATGAAGTAGCGGAAAGTCTAAGGAATTTCTTATAAATAAAAAGTCCCCAGCGCCAACTGGAGACTCAAAACATACACATAGCATCTAATAATTAAATACTAGACAGCCGCTAGCTTCATTCTATCGAAAAAATTCGAAGGGTGCAAGTTGTCTTTAGTGATGCCTTTTTTAGGTAGATGCGGTAAGTCAAAAAGCGGAAGCCGTACCGCTCTAAAAACGTAAAAGGATAGCTAGACCGCTGCAACCACTAGCGCTACACAATTAAATGCATATCCCTTCCGTGCGTGTGTAGGACTAGCCGGTTACGGGTATAAACGGTAAGGAGTGGACGCATGTTGTTCTTACGGGAACAGGGTGTACTATCAGATATTTGCATTGTGGGACATGCTGTAATGTAGAAAGATGGTATAGACGAAAGTCTGAAGTCGGAAGGGGCATATTCGGAAACCTCAGCCAACGACTGACGCTAGTATGTACTTTGCCTCTTATTTGCATTGCTAACATGTTTAGTTTTGTGAATAGGGGTGAAGCATGCGCCTACGTTTCCTAGACCTTCCTCCATCTGCTAGTAAATGTGTTAACTAAAGTCAAGCAGGAAGGTGTAAATATTAGTGCGCAATTGGGAAAAGTGGAGAGGTGGAATAAACAAAGCAACAGTGATTATATACTTCAAGTTGGATGCTAGTATTTAGAAGGGAATTTAAATTTAAGACTTTTGATAATTAGCTATAGTAGAATTGAATATAAAGAAGTTCTACTGTGGAGGCGATGAGAATGGAAGAGAATAAAGATTTAGAAAAAATGGAAAAAACTAATGAGATAGTAAAGGAAGTGTTAGACAAAGATACGTTACCTCAAGAATATAAACTTCAGCCATTACCCGAACCAATCCAATCAGCTATTGAGTCATTAGAAAGGGTGGGGAAAACTATCACATCCGTGCTGCAAGCACTAGAACCACAATTTAATAAAATGCATAGCTTTTTTGAGTCTGTAGGTGTGATAGGACAAAGAATAAGTGAAATGCTTAAAGAGTTTGATGTTACAAAACACTTAAACAATATTCGAGATATTGCTCAAAAAGCAGAAAAAATCACAATAAAGTTTAAATCTATTATGGTTGAAATAGGATTTCCACCTCATGAATTTATTCCAATACATTGTATGGTTTATACAGTTGAATTATATAATGAAAAGGGTATTACATATACTAAGCGCTTTATCGAAAGGTACATGACGTTGTTTACATATAATCAAAAAAGTATAGTAAGTATATATAAGTCATGGGAACAAGCTAAATGGTTAGAAAAAAGAATGCCAATTTTAAATTCAGCTATTGACGGACATCTTAATGGTTATTATGCACTAACTATACCAGTTATGCTGGCACAAATTGAAGGGGTTCTAGTAGAGGGAATGCTCATACTTGGAGCAGTAAAACCAAATAGTGATATTAAATATACAAATCAAAAAAACTTTCTCAAAAAATTCTTGTTAGATGAGAAGGGTTCTTTTTCTTATGATGAGCAAATTGAGCAATTTTATATAAAAACAATTTTAGCTAATTTTGATAGAGGTAAAGAAATTAAATCGGATTTAAGCCGTCACGCTATTTTACATGGAGAAGATGTAAATTACGGGAAAAAAATAAATTCATTAAAAGCTATATTAGTTTTTGATTATATTTCTAGTAAATTAGATGAACTATATAGAGACATTGAGAAAAGTAAGCAAAGAATGCGAGATGTAACAGAAAACAACTTAATAAAGCAGTGAGTTTTTCTTATTGTTTTATTGAGTTATCTAAATTGAAGTTTCTGGGGACTTGTGCTCTTAAAAAAGCGCCAAAATTCTTGTTTTTACAACTATCATAGAGGGGAGGTCTATAAGACGAAATTATAAATCTATCCCCCCTTTATAAATAAAAAAGACCTAGAATACTCTAGGTCAAAGTTAAAATCAACCACCGTGGTCTCCAACTGACATATATTGAATGACTTCATAAGATTTTTGAGCTTTGTCTACATTAGTAATACCTATAGTTAGAGATAAAACAGTAATAAATCCCATCAAACTTAATACCGCTTTTTTCATTTCAATGATTCCTCCTCAGAACGTTTCTTTTGCGCTTGTAATCCTAGATAAAAATATTTACTCGATTCTTGATGTCTATTCTCTTCGTGAAAATTAACACCCAATATTTCATAACATTCTTGAACATCTTCATATAATCCTTCTCTTTCGAAGTAATTAATTCCTGCTAAGACCATGGTTTCAAGTGTTTGAGCAGGTGAATTATTGTTCATCTCACGTAAGATTAGATATCGATGTATAAACTCTTCTTGATTTAGCTTCTTACTGATATCTAAACCTCTTTCAATTAGTTCTTCTGCGATGTCAGGTTCATTGAGTTTATAATGTTCCAATGCCTTTGCATAGATAGCTTTATAATGGTTTGGAGATTTCTCAATAACCTCAGATAAGTAGCGAATAGCCAAAGTGGATAGGTTTTGTTTAGAATACATCCAGCCCAAGTTGTGGCGAACCATGATAATAAACTTCTCTTCACCAATCTTTTGAAATTTATCCATTGCAGCTGCAAAATGCTCTTCTGCTAATGCCCACTCTTTTAAATTTATACAAGCTAATCCCAAAAGGTTCTCACAGAAGCCGACATTCCGCTCATAATCATCAAGGGTTAAAAACATTTCTTTTGCTTTTGTTGTGTACTGAAAAGAGACTAGGGAATCGCAAATATCGAAATGAAATGCACCTAACTTATAATAAAATTCAGCTTTCTCAACTTTATCAGGGATAAGCTCTAATAGCCTTTCAGCTTGGTCAAAGTGTTCTTTTGCAATCTTATAACTACCAGTTCCGCTAGCATGAATAGCTTTAAAGAAATGATAATAATAAGTTAAAGTATTGTTAGGAGGGATTTCAAAAGATTCTACTTTATCGAAACTATCTTTAGATATTCCTAAATTATCAATCACATAATGATGACGAAAATCTAATAATGAGTAATATAATAATAGGTTTTGGTCTTCTTGAATATCATGAATCTTTACATCGATCTCTTCTTTCAAACGTTGAGCATTTGCGATATGCCTTGCGCGTATTTCTACATACCAATCATTAAGTAGCTGTGTAATCTGCTCATTCCCCTTAAGTGAAATGTTCATAGTATCCTCCTCATCCTCTATTTTCATTTATATTTATTTAATAATATAATAGCAGAATTTAACAGGAATAAGTAAAAAATGAAGAGTTTTTTCAATAAAATTTAAAATATTCAAAATAAATAGTTAATAAAAGTTTATTTTGGATATATAAGGTTAAAAAAGTAACTTGATAAAATTTCTCTGAAGTAGAAGCTGCTATTAACTCTGTACAGTGCTTGTGTTAGCGTTTATATGCTGATGTGTAAAATATTGTTATTTTGTTGAAATAGTTCTTGAGGAGGATTAGAATGCTGATTTTAAGAAATTAATCATATATATTTATTAGATAAATTAATTGAGAAAGTAATTCTCATCAATCTTAATAGGTAGTTTTCATAGGTTATATATAAATACATAGTACTAGTTCTAACTAATAGCTATATATGACGCATGAAAGTTAACTTATTAAAAAAGCTGAGAAGTAGAAACTCTAAATTTAAAATCAGGAGCACGTCTGGTAGTGTGCGCGGCGGCGGTGGCTCGGCTCGGTGGTCAATTATTGTAAACTATCCCCTCCTCTTTCGGTCACATAAGTTTAATTGTGTGACGTTTGGTTTCTGCTTTGTGATTGTCCTTGTTTTCCTTTGATGGTTTGGCTCGGTGTAATAGTTCGATTTGCGGAAAAAATGCCTTGAAAGGTTTGCCGAAAAAGTGCGGACGTTTGCGGAGAGATTCGGGAGTATAAGGTGTTTCAATGGTTTTTAAGGTTATTCATTATAAGGTGTTATAAGGCTCTTCATACCTCGACTTTAGATTAACATGTTTGTATATAGATAGAACTACAACCTCCACAGGAGTCTGTAGAGGTGTCTGAGAGGTATATATGGACACATAGTATCAAATTAGAATTTTATTCAACTCGAGAGACCTGCATCAAATTGATAAAAAACAAGAAGAGTCAAGGGTACTAGCGATAAATGCACATATCATGTTCATGTCATCACATTATCTTGCTTGCCTTATGTCGTTCCGTTAGTCCTGTCTATACGCTCTTACCTTATATGTATGTGCACTATGTGTTATGCGTGTGATTGCTTCTCTATCACCCTGGTTGCTTGCCTTTCGGCTCTCTTATGTTGCTGTATGGTGAGGTGTGTATCTGCATGCCTTGTTATACGGCTTGTCTGTTATGTAGGCTTTGTTTGAGGATAAAGTCTACTGTGGTGAAACCCCTTCGTGTCATTGCTGTTTATAACATACTGATAACCTTACATAATGCAGTGTTCATACACAAAGGGAGGGTGCTTTATAAAATCTTGCATCAAGATAGCTATATGCTGTTATAAGACCACATCTGCATGTTTTTATTAACTGCTCTGTTATCTTTATTTTCATTATCTTCTTTGTGAGGGTAGTTGTTATCTTAGCACTAATTAATGTGTGTTTACTAATTCATGTTAATTGTTCCACTTGCTTGTCTGAATTAGTTTGTAGTAATTAGTGTCTTCTTTAGAATCTGTACACTGTTGAGCGTATGTGCTAGGGTGCTGCCGCTCTATCGAATAGTACCACTTCTCTTGTTCGATGAGTGTATGTTGGTAGCATTGGGGCTATCAAGCCTTTGTCCCTATCATGTGTGTGCGCAAGGTTTTTATGCTGTCGTGCCAGCGATGAACAAGCTAAGATATGATTGCCTCATTGAATTTCCACCTTTCGTTTCTTTTTCGCACGTATCAATGTACTTTTACTAATCCCTGTTTTGTCCTCAACTTGTTTATAAGAATGTGTTTCTAATAGTTTTAAGGCATGTTCCATTTGTTTTTTACTGTACTTGTTTGGTCTACCCTCCCGAAAATCATCACGTTGTCTAGCAATCGCTTTTCCTGCTTGCGTACGTTCAACTATCATATTTCTTTCGTATTCTGCGTAAGCAAAAAATATCTGTCTCATCAACACACTATTTGGAGTGTTATCTATAATCATCCCCATATTATCTATAATGACCTTTACTCCTCTATCAATTAATTCTTTTACTATTTGTTCACCTTCAATGAGTGTTCTTGCAAAACGGTCTAGCTTGGTGACAACGAGCGTATCACCTTGCCCTAATTTACCTACTAATTGTTTGAATCCAGGTCTATCAGTAGTTTTACCAGTAAAAGCCTCCTGCACTATTTCATCGCAATTATAGCTTTCTAATTTTTGTACTTGCTCTTCCAATGAATTTCCTTTAGTAGCTTGTCCGTAAGTACTTACCCTTGCATATCCATAAATCATTTCTAAAAGCCCCTTTTTCTACATTCATTTATGACGCTATGTTTCGACACCTTCTGATACATTGATTTTATCGCGTTGGGGAGTAAGTGTCAAAACTTTTAAGTTATGACCCCTGAAACGTAAAAAAAGACCGTCTATTGACAGTCCTGTTCCTGAGCAGCTGGGTTTCATCCCTTCTTCTTTTTTATTATTATTTTGATACTTAATGCAATACATACAATTCCTATTATTTTCATTAGGGTGTTACCCATATCTCCAAGGCTATTAACTGTTAAACTAATTAAAAAAGCTCCCAATAGACAGAGGGATATACCAAATAACGTTTTCAATACATTTAGCACCTAAATTCTTTATAGTATTTTTGAAATTTTATCACTCTCTTTAGGAATTGGATATTTTCCCTCGATATCCTTCTTGTGCTAAACTGCTCCATTGCATTTGAGTTAAAACACCTGAATTGCAAATAAGCCTACTTTTTTACGAAAATGATACTTATTAAAGAAACTGAGAAATAGAAAAGTACTATCGCTTTAATAATTTGTTAGAAAATATTTGTTATTATGGAACCTGTTTAACCACAAGATACTTTCGTTATGTTATCGTAAAACGGTTAAATAGTATTATTTATATAGCAGTGAAGTAATAAATGTAAGTTATCGATTAATTTGCTTGTAAAGGAGTATGGGTGAGAGTGATTAAATTTGGTAGATAAAATAAAAAACTAATTTCAAAACCGATGCGGGACTTTGACGAACGTATATTCTTTTTTGTATGATGGAATCATAAAAGGTGCTACCTACCACCCATAGTATAAAAACAAACTTAACTTTTAATACTCTTAGCATAAATACATGTACAGGGTACATAGTACTTTATTATATATTGGCGGTTAATCGTACCTTTTATAAAAAGATAAAATTATTTGGAGGAAAGAATGCCGATTTATTACACAAAAGAAGAATATGAAAAAATATTAGATACAAATGAAAAAGAACCAGTGTTTATGCCTAATGAAATTTTTGAGGATTTGCCAAGGGCTATAAATGTAAATAGAAAAGGAAAGAGTAGTAAACACATAGCGTATGCTTTTTCATATGTTTTTTTAGTTACATACCTATATCGATACACCAAATTCGGAACGCACGCCGACTACGAGTTTACAGAGGAAGAGTTAAAGAGGCTGTTAACAGTATCTCCGACAAGTAAAGGAAAGAATGGTGTAACCTATATTACTAAGAAAAAAGGGATACTAGAACAGTTAGGGTATATTAAGAAGGTGACTGATTATCCTTTAGGATGGTTTTATGATAAAGCCGATATAGATAGTTATGTTGAATTTATATATTTTTCAGAGATAAAAGAAGATGGATTATCCAGTTCTATGATTAGCAATTTGAAAAATAAAAAGGTAAATTATCCTGTTAAATTGTTAGATGAACGGACAATTGAAATAAATGAAGAAGAACTGGAATGTCCTGGAATATTATATGATATAAACTATACTACTGAGACGGGCATAGATACTTTTATATATTGTATGACAAGAAAAGAGTTAGGAGTAGAAGGTTTCTATTTATATTGTCTAATTAAATTCAAAAGTTCATTTTATGGTGGGAGTTGGAATTGTGCTCAATCCGATTTCCCTGCTCGTACGGGAATGAAGATAGATGTCATAAAAACAAGGCTAAAGGCTTTAGAGAGATATGGAATGCTCAATAATTCACATGAAGATTTTATAATTGGCTTAGATGGACCGGGATATGAAAGGATAGCAAATAGCTATTGTACCACGAATTTCTCTGATTTTGTAAAAGATGGAGGGGCAAAGCGCCCGTATAGTAGGGGGAGAGTACTAACTAAAAAAGCGTATGAAAAGTTGAAAGAGATGTTTAATGAAGATGATAACGAAGGGTTATGGGGAACTAAAGGTGCGGCATAGATGAATTTCTATGTCTTTTCTTTTTTATGAGTCCAAAAATGGTAATTAAAACCTTAAATGGACAATAACAAAATGTTATTATTGTATTATAAAAATATTAAGTTGGTGATATTATGAGATTCAAAAGCAAAACGATTTTTGGAGATGTACTAGGTGGAAATGTCTCTTTAAATATGAATAATGGTACTTTAAAAGTGAATACTTTGGATTCATTCATACAGAATAATTGGGAAGAGAATATTAAATCTATTACTCTTGTATCTCAAGAACAGATTACAAATAAATCAGGCATAATAGGACGTGCAGCAGTTGGTGGTGTGCTTTTAGGTGGTGCAGGAGCGGTTGTAGGTGCTCTCACAGCTGATAAAAGGAAGTCTTATACCATAACTATTACATACCATGATGGAAGAGAAGACTTGGCTGGAGTCTCTCAAGATGTATTAAGTTATTTAAACTTTTTAGCCAAGATGAATAAAAACAAAACCACAATGCTTCCTACCATAGATGAAAAGAAACAAGAAAAAATAAATGACCAACTTTTTGGTCATATAGAGAAAGAAGCTAAAGAACGTAGAAAAAAACAAATCGAGAAACAACAACGAATGCAGCAGAACAACGGAAAAGACCCTGAAAAGTTCCCTGTGGTATTAGGTAGCGCAGTTTTCTCTATAGTGTTCCTAATAATTATAATTGTATATTTAAACTCTTAATTAGTTATTTATAAATTGTGACAAGAGGTAAAGTAAACATAAAAATGTAGAAGGGGATTTATTATAGAAAATATATTAGATATAGCATTATCCGATTACTGAAAATAAATATTCTAGTTAACTTGTATTTAAAGGAGAGAGTGAAATGGAATTATTTCTTTGGGATAAGTTCAAAGATGGAGAAGTAAATGAAAAAATTAAATATTGGGTTGATATTTGGGAGGAACTAATAAAAAATTTCAATAAAAACTCATATGGTTTAAATTTAAGTAATCCTCATATAGTTATTAAGGATATAATTGATGAGGTCGAATTTAATAAAATGAGAAATAAAGAAAATAAAACATTTTTATTAAAACAAATTGATTCATTTCTAAAGAATGATAATTTGATAAAAGATTGTTATAAAGTTGAGTTCGAATCGATTCGTGAGTATTTAAATTCGGATAAGCATGAATACTTATTAGTGATTTGCAAGCAAATAAAGAAAGTATTTGAAGGCAATGGATATTTTGAAAAGTTATATAATCGTTTAAAAAGCATTTTGATGAGTGATGATGAAGGAGAAGATGTATTTAGGGATATAAACTCCATAAGTCAAAGTTTAATTGTTGAATTAATATTAAAAGGATTTCATTTAGACAGTATTAAGGATATGCCTGTAAAGAGTTTTTATAATTACACAGTGCTTGAAGATGAAAGAGTTATACCTAATTATCCTTATCATGGTTTAAAGTATAATGATTATAAAGATGAAGAAACATATTTAAAATTAGTAAAAAAGAAAATAGATAGTTTAACAATTCTTGACAGACTAGATGCACTTGGAGAACATATTTTAGGTCGTACTCCAATGGAACTCTATGTAATTATACCTATTGAAGGCATGGTAGGAGATTTACGGGAAATAGAAATTAAGGATGTATTATTTTATAACCCTAGATTTTATACACATGTAATACCATATGAATATATAGATGACGAAAAAAATAAAAAGGAATTTTTTTCCGTGAAAGAAAATAGGCTATTAAATGCACGTGTAAAAGTAGGGTGTATTGATTGGCAAAGTGCAAAAGATTTGGCGATTGATAAATTAGAGGAAGTGTTTAATGTTTTACGATGTATATATAAGACTAAATGTAAATTCAAAGCATTTGCTAATCGATATATAATTACGGATTTATCCGGGAGACAGTTAAATGAGGGATATGAGTTAGACGTTTACGAGATAGAAAAGGAGAGATATTCCTTGGATGTAGAAGAGGTTTCTTCAGATTCGAAAGAAGAAACCTTTTTTGAAAAAATATGTAATTCCATGGGGCAATCCAAGAAAACTGAAACTATTACACACAAAAAATTGATGTATTCGTTACATTGGTTTAGAAAAGGAGAAGAGTCAAAAAGGGCTGAGGATAGATTGTTAAATTATTGGATATCTATGGAGAATTTAATGGACTTTAAAAGTTCATCTGAAGAAAGTAGAAATATTATTTTAAATAAGGGTAAAGAAACAAGTTATAGTTTAATTAAAGAGTTAGTTCCTTGTTTAGAAATTATGGGATATAAAAATTCTGTATTGCAAAATTTATTCTACTACGTACGAAATTTAACATATTCGAATGGGTATTCGGAAAAGGGAATTAGAAGAGGGCTGAAATTACCTGAAGAATTGAGAAAACGATGTAATTTGATACATACGGAAGGGAAAGTAAGTTTGTTGCCATTTTTAGAAAATTTAGAGGAGGTTTCAAAGTGCACAGACAGTAAAATTATTAAGGATAAAATTCGATTTTCGTATCAGTTTTATACTGATAGAAAATTTGCCGAAAATGCTATAAGGGAAAGAATGCAGGTTGTTCAGGATGAGATACTTTATATATATAGGTATAGAAATAAAATTGTCCATAATGCACATTATGATAACGCATTACTTCCACATATAGTATCAAAAGCAAAAGAGTATGCAAATAGCCTGTTATTAAGGGTTATGTATGATTATTATATTAGTGGCGAGGAAGAAATAAAGGATATATATATTAAATGGCATTTTAATAGTTCGATTTTTATGAGGAATCTTAGTAAAAACGAAAACATAGATATAATAAACTATGAATTTGATTAGAAAATTAGCAGTATCAAGTGATAAAAAAATAGAGGTTGTATAATTTAGTGAATAAGCTAAGGAAAGCAATAGTTAGGAGCTCAGTGCTAAATGGCACTGAACTTTTTATTTAAAGCGTTAGATTAATATTAGTTGTATTTCTATTAAATGTAAAATCTATAGTTAAAATTAATGTATTTCAATTGGATATGATATGCTTTGCCTTTAATTTAATTTCACCAGCATGCTCTATAATTTCTTCTATTGTTATATTCATCTTTATGCTGGTAAACTGTAGAATTAAAAAAAAGAAATAAATTATTATAAAGTTACCAGTACATTTAAGGACTCCAAGGAGGCCCTTAACGTTGAAAGGAAGCGTCAAAAAAGATAAGCAAGCTGGAAAATGAATAACTGGAAATTACGTATCCAATCAATATCTTCTAAGGTGGAATAGTTTTCATATTGAGAACATGTAAAGAGGAAAGGGGAAATTTAAATGAAATTTAAATATTATAACGATACAGGGCGAACGGTATATATTCATCCTGCTACATTTATTCATGGTTGTAAAGGTGACGAGACACCAATTCAGCCACTGGAAGAAAGATTACTTATTCTACCAGAGGGGACGTTTCCATGGGTGAAGATGTGGGATTACGGCGAAGAAAGAGGGTTGCAAATTTTAGTTTCACCTACTGTAGATTAAATTTAACGATGCTTGCAAAAAGAGCTAAATAAACACAGGATATATATGACTGTATTTCTATACTATTAAAGAAAGTGCTATATGTGCATGAAAGCAGATTTTAAATTTATTGAACTGGTATCAGATGGGAAAATAAACAGTTTAGGAACAGAAATAAGAAGTTTTGCTAAAAAAGCTTGATGAGAGAGAAAACAACCTTTTGTTGAAATGTTAAAAGGATTTAATAAGTGATAGTAAATATATAAGCGGTATTTTAGTAAAAGGGATAGCCATTACAATGCTATCCCTTTTTGTGTAAGTGTAATAAAATGTTAATTTTAATAGTATAGAAGTGAATATCTCCTTTCTATTGCTATTAAAATAGACTTAATTGTTCTGTGACCTTTCTATTAAACGAACGATTAAATAGTTTTTCGAACTCCTCCCAAGTATCACTTGCACGCATTAAGGTAGTGGCGGAAGTAATCTGCTTTTCTAAGTGTGTTAGTCCAACCTCTGAGGTCAACCATTGGTGGAGTTTTTCATTACCAGTCTTACGCTCGCGGACTTCTTTCATTACATCATCAGGCAAAAAGCTATAGATAAATTCATTAGTTATCTTGGCTACTGTATGGGGTCTTCGGCTGCTACCCGTATACTCCCATCCCTTTAGGCGATAAATTTCTTTATAGAACTCCTCGGGGAATCTTCGTTCCCAAGGTTGAAAAAGCCCTTCTACGTAAAGGCTTAAGAGCTTTTGTAACGCATCTTTTTCACGAACTTCTTGATAGCCAGTAATTTCGTCAATGAATGCATCTATTCCAACTTTAGAAAAGGCTAACGTGATGTTATAGAGCCGTTCTGCCAATTCTTTTTGATAAGCCATATTAGGTTTATCAAAAACCCCGTTATTTTTAGCTCTATAGAAGGCATCAGCTAGGTCTACTAGTAAAGATGCTTTGAAAGCATGAAAGGAGTTTCCGCCTTCTGGGGGACGGATTTTTTGTACTTTTCCTTTATTTGTCTCTTGCATCCATTTTTTTATGTCCTCGCTAAGATAGTCCTGTATGTAATTTGCGCTTAGCATCCGAGGTAACGCTAAAGCTCCACCACCTTTTAACCCCATTGTTCTAGCAGTGCCTCTCAGAGAGAAAATTCGTTCCCCATTCTCCAAGACATAACACTCAATATTTATGTCTGTACCAGAGGGTGTCCATTCTCCTTTGTGGGTAGCTTGTATTACTTGTACATCGGTTTCTACTATATCATTTGGGGGTGAACTGTTATATTCTTTCATAAATTACGCCTCCTATAACAAGGTTTTTGTTGTAATTATTTTACAATATCCTGTTTAAAAATTAAACTTTTTAAAATGATTAGAATTTTATATAGATACAATTATGGGGATTGCTGTAAAATGAGTGTTATATCATTTTGTAATAAACTGTATTATAGTGTGTCGTTAAATTATAGAGTGCAAATGAAAAATAACTATATAGGTTATTAAGTGAGGTTAAAAATATGAATAACTCTGTGAAATCTACTATTATATCTATGAGTTTATTAAAGGATTACGATTTAGTTCCTTTTTTAATAATTGCACTAGGAACTGCCAAGCATGTTCATGATTTAGTTGATAGTTGTCATGATGAAAGAGAGCAAGAATATTATGAAGCATATCGTAGAAGTGGATTCTATATTCCTAAGTTACATAATGGGTATACTGTTTCAAATCAACAAAGAATAAAAAAAGTAGTAGGAATGCTACAGTGGGCGATTGATAATGAGGATGATACAAATATTATAAAACTTATGAAAAAAGGTTATAGATTGGCATATAATTATGTTTTGCAAAAAAAAGATAGTGTTATTCTTCATGAGTTTTTAAATGATAAATATAGAAAGAATTTTGCTAAGAATACTTATGAAGATAGCTATACTTTTTCGCAAATGCATTATATAAGTTATGTTTCAGTGGTAATGTATAGTACTATCAGGCAAAATAAAGAACTTGTAATAAACTCAATGTTGAAAGAAACTTTGGGAGAGATGGTTGGAGGAGATTCTATGAAATTTCCTATTACGATTATGGAAGCCATTTCTGATGTAGAAGAATGTTATAAAAATGAAGAAATCGTTAAACTTTTTAATGAATATGAAATTGCGTTTAAACAAAAAAATCACGTTTTAGAAGATATAATCGGTTATCTAACTGACAAAGAGAAACGGATTTTTAAGAAACTGCATTCTCAGGATATGGAGCAAGCGGATTTTGATTATAAAGTGGCGAGACAAGGTAAAATGAAATTTCATTCTATGGTTTCTGCATGGGTGCAGTACATGGGGATTAACTATAAAGATTTGAAAATGAATATAGTATTTTCTAAGGAAGACTTGGTTCGTTTATTTGCGACTTATACTTTTTTTAAAAAGGAATTTAGCATTAGGGATGATAAATATAAGGATATCATTATATTTTCTTTTTTAAATATATGGGCTATATCTAAGGAATATGAATATACAAAAAATAAATATTTGGAAGATATAAAAGAAGAATATTATGAAGAGTTATCTAGTATTAAAAATGAACTATTACTCCAGACGGAGCAACTTGCGACAAAGCAGGCGGAAACTCAGGATAAACAACAAGTTATAGAAGAAGAAAACAAATTATTAAGAGAAGAGAATGAAGCATTAAAAAGAAAAATAAAAAGGCATGAGCAGCAACTTCAAGAAGTGAAACAAAACTCTACAGAACTTTTAGCATTACGTGAGCTGCTATTTGATTTGGAAAATAAAGAAGAAACTCTCCAGTGTAGAAATTTACATATTGAAGAACAATATGAAGATAGACTTCAATATCTTAATAGTAAAAAATGTGCAATAGTTGGTGGTCATCCAGATTGGCAAAATAAGATAAAGAAGGATATTAGTAGTTTTTTATTTATTAATGTAGACGAAAAGGGTAGAAATTTGAGTTTTTTAAATAACATGGATGCCGTTTTTATAAAAACGACTTATCTTAATCACTCACTTTATTATAAAGTGATAAACGCTGTTAATATGAGCGGTGTACCTATTTTTTATCTTAATCGTACTGATAATATTGAACTAACTATTAATGAAATTAACGAAAGATTATCGTCTCAGATAAGTGCAAACTAATAGTAGAAGTAATATTTTGATGCTTATATTTCGCTGTTGTTTTTAATTCATTATAAACATACGTAGTTAATATTGAATCCCTGTTATTTAAGCGATAGCGTAGAATGTTTTAGCGAAATATGGCACGTGCAAATTTTATTATTTGACCATAATTTAAGTGAAGGTAAAGAAGGAAATGTACTGCCTACTGGATATGATTTAATGAAGTATATGTGTGGGTATGAGGTAAGAGCGGGCAAAATTTATCTATATATAGATAACGTTTGGTAGAGAGAAAATCATTATTCAATTAAAAATGATACTTATGGTGGGAAATGAGAAATATAAAAACTTTTGGTGAAATTATATAGGTAGTGTAGGTGAAGGTATGATAATAAAGGATTATGATATTTGGTATACTTATTCTCAATATTTCTTGAATGAAGAAATGGATTTAGAAAAAATGGCAAAAACATTAGTGAAGTTAGAAATTGCAGATTTAGTTGTTTCTTCAAGTGATATCGCATATTGGATATTTGATGAGGAATTATGTGTTGAAAAGGTAGGAGTCAAATATCCTAAAAGTAATTTTATGACATTTAGTAAGCCGCCTAATATGAATCAATTGCAGGCCGAATTTTATGAACAAGCGTATAAGTTTGAGTTTCATCAAAGGCATTTATTTACGGAAATGTTGAATGTAAAAAATAGATATATAAGAGCTTTTTTAGGTAAAATTTATTTAAAAAATGAGGACATGGTTGTCACTCTTTACCCGCAAGTGAAAATTTATGAGAATGGTGTTGTTTTATTGTCATTAAGAAAGTTTTGTGGGAACGATGATATCCCTGTGGGAGATTTTATAAATAATTATGTGAATTTATTTACAGAAAGATTTCAGGAGTTGTGGATGAGTTCAGGAATAGTATTAGCGCGTGAGTTGTCTGTTCTTAGTTATGAAAAACTTTCAAATAAAGAGAAGAAACGAGCGTATAACGCTATAAAAGATAGTGTTTGTGAATTGACACAGGTAGTGGAAGATGAAGAACAGGGCTTTTCATTCAAACTATGTAATGTACCTACTAAGGGGACGTTAAATTTAGGATTAGTTACAGATACGATTTTTGAAGCTATCGAATACAGTGCAAATGTAAAAATAGAACAGCCTTTACGGGTAGAACGTTTTTATGAATTAGGTACTTATTGGAGGGGTATGCCGTTTATATATTTATTAGATTATGAAAATCAACCACATTCAACCAATGATTTATTAGATGAACATTATTACATGTTTTCTCAAATCTTAAATCGAGTCTCTAAGATAAATCAATGTAATATTGATAATTTGAAAGAAGATAATGATTATAGGTCTTTTGATGATTATAAATTATTTATTAATGAAGCAGTTGTATTATGGGCGGTAGCTGGAAAATCTTTGGTAAGTAATATTAAATATGTAGATGCTAATCGTGGGCATTTAATCTATGATAAACAAGTTCAATCAGAAATGTTACTCTATATGTATGCTTTATATCATAAGTTGTTTATTAAATCTTATAAAGAGAATTATACAACTGAACAAGTTATTCATTATCAGATGAAAATTAATGAAATGTATAGAGATTTTAAATACGAAGCTAGTCATTATGGTGAGATAAAAAAATTATTAAATGCACTATCAAAATTCGGTGTAGACGATTTAAAAGAAAGTATTGATAACAATTTAAAACTAAAAAAAGAGTTAGATACTCTTATTAGTAATAAGGATAACACAATTTTTTCCAGAGTGCTTTCTATATTATTTGGGATATTGGGTGCATCATCTATCTCGACAAATGTTGTTCTTCCTATATGGAAAATGATGGATATAAAAATTTTAAATTCAGCTGAAGGACAGAAAATAGAATCATACTTATTTACAGTTATTTTTCTAATAGTAATAATATTTATTGGGAGAAAGGTGTTCTTAACAAAAAGATAGTAATTAAGGCATATTTTTATATGAATTAATTATAATTTATTAGTTAAAGGGTGGACTTTTTGTATGATTTGGAAAATTATTGGGGTGACATTAGTTTTAATATTAGTAGGATTTATAAAAAATGTTATGAGATTAATAAAATTAAACAAAAACATCGAATTTTTAGGACAATATACTAAAAATTATGTAGAGTATTGCAATAGTTATTTAGGAAAAGAAATTCGTTCAGAAGAAGAAAATAAGGTTTATATTAAGTTAATTAGGGAAGCGCCAAAAGCCCAGTTATTGTTAATGGATGCGGGGTATGTTGATTATAAACTTGCGGGAACTTGGTCATATATATCAAACTATCAAATTTTAATTAACACAGTACAAACATTGAGGAATCCTCCTGCTTTTGGGAGGGAAGAATACGAAATGTTATATAATATTTTGGTTATGCAAGTTTCACGTATAGATGAACTAGGTGAAACAACCAGGAAAGAAATTTTTAATCCGATTATCTTGTTAAGAGAAGGGGTTCAATTTTTCGTAACTTTACCCATATCATTATTGTTTTGGACGGGACTTATTAAGTATTCGACACAATACAAGTTAACCAATAATTTTTTTGTTAAGTTAGTTAGCTTCTTAATTATAATTATTGGACTTGTTTCCTCTATATTTACAATTGTTTTAGGGTGGGAGCAATTTGAAACGATTGTAAAAAGGTTCTTGTAATATAAATAAAGAATTTGTTTGTCATTAGTAACGCTTTTTTATTGACGATAAGCTATATAATAAGGTAGAATTTTTAAAAAAGGTCAGTTGACCGCCCAAATGAACGTTCAGCAAACGATGAAAGAATCGTTTATATATCGTAGGTAATTGACGGGTCGGGAGTTCGAATCTCTCCTGGGACGCTAAAAAAACCTTGTTATCTTTTGATAACAAGGTTTTTTGTTTGTTTAAAAATTGATATATGTGCAAGAAGTGTAAAAATATAACGTAACATATGATAATTATTATATACAACAGATTAAAGTGTATTAATAAAAGAGCGCCATTTATGCGCCCTATTCCTCTTATTTAATTTAAAGAATCAATAGGTTTATGATGGAACTCAAATCCATATCCAGATTCTCTTAATTGTTTACTTACAATATTATAAAACTCTTTACCATTCTAGTAAGATTGAGCAGCCGTTATCGGAACTTATCCCTGATAGTGTGTTACAATTAATAGAAGCGGAAAACGAAGATCTCCAATTGACTGGACGTGTGATTAGTTGGACAGTTTAAGAAGGTTGTATAAAAAGGGAGATGGCGCAAAGATGGCGAGAACAAAAGAGAATGATTTAACGGAGAAATTGGCAGAAGGTCAACGGAAATATGGTGACGGCAACTTTACAGTACAGAACATCGGTGATGAAACTAACCCGAATTGGACTGTCGTAAAAAATGTGAGGAAGGGATCGGCAGGCATTCGCGAAGGAGAAGATATATTAAGACTGCGATCAAAATATATAAAATAGTACGGAAATGGGCGGAGCCGGAGTTCGAATCTTTCCTGGGACGCTAAAAAAACCTTGTTATCTTTTGATAACAAGGTTTTTTGTTTTAAATTAGTTATTAATAAACTTCTCAAATACAAAACCATAATCTTTCACATTGTATTGTTTCTTCGTATCAACAAGCCAGTTAAAGGCGATCTCGTTCATCTCTTTAAATTGCTCTGCTAAGTTTACTTGTGCGTTTGAAATACGGCTGAAAGCATTAGATGCCATATCTAAACTTTTATGTGCATATTGTAATGTAATGTCGTTGTCGTATGAAATTTCTTCAATTTTAAGTAAAGCCTTATATAAATCTTTTAATTCTTCAATATGTTTTTTATGAACATCAATTGAGTAATGCTCATCTCCCATTTGAAACTTAATTTCTATATCTAAATCAATCGTTCCTGCAGTTTCAAGTGCTACGTTTTTAATTTGATATTTACTATAGCTATAGCGGCGCAGTGTGCGTTTTTTACTTGTTGCGCTTGTACCATCTAGGTGGAGTAATCCTTTGTTTGTGAAGCAATATTCATCTGATTTGGATTTAATTAGAAAATAAATTTTCTCTCCATCTTCGTGCATCACGTAATCATCAGCGTCAACTTTATCGTAATCTTTCGGTGTAATGACAGAACCTACATCGCTTAACCCTAAAACATCAGCAGCTACTTTTTTGAACATATATAATCCCCCTTGTAAATTAAATTCTTAATTGTACAAAAATATATTAACATGATTTTCATTTTTTGTTTTCTTGTAATACGAAAATATCTGAAGGTAAGTTAAGAAAAGTAACGCATAATTATTTTGATCCTAAATTATTTAGTAAATCTATTAGTCTAAGAGTCGATTCGCCGAAAAGTAACCAAGAGAAAAAAGCTAATTTTGCAAGTGATTATAGAGAAATTTCGTGAAAGCACCTCGAGCGATATGAGGTGTTTTTCAATCCCTTTTTGAAATCTTACAATTCTGTAAGGTAACTGTAAGGTAGTTCGATGGTAAGAAATTGCTAATCTTTTATAATGAAGATAACAACGATAAAACGAGGAGGAAGAAATGATGAAAGGATTAGTTGTAACGGGCTTAACGGTTGCTTTTGGATTTGTAGCGTATGAGAAATTAACGTATGTAGTTGATGTTGTGAAACATTTGATTGCTTAGAGAAAACAGCTATGAGAGGGAAAGGGAATGAGTGAATGAATGGAATGGTTATTTGGAATTATAGGTACTTGTAGTGTAGTGTTATTGTTCTTTGTCCCAAGTGGTATACTTAGTTCGACAACAAGTTTGTTCTTCTTAAGTTTGTTTGCTTGTACGATGCTTATTATTATGTTTTTAATGAAGCGAAGTAAACCAATCTTCTATTTTAGCATGATTGTTATGGCAATTATTGTTCTCCAAATTATTACCCTTGTAATATACCCCACAATTATAAAAGCTTTCCATTAATGATGAATCCTCTGCGCTTGTTGCTGGGGATTTTTATTTGTACAATTTTAATTTTTAGTAGAGATTTACTCGTATCGGAATGTAAAAATTAAATATTTTTATATTTCAAACAAATGGTTTAGGGATGTTGTGTTCTCATTACGCATTTGATATATTTACTTTGAACATAATTAAAATCAAGAAAAAGAGGCGGACGTATGGATAAAAAAGAAAATACGGTCGTATTGTTTCCACAACTATCAGAGCGCTATATTGATGAAGGGTTTTTAGCGCTGAAAGAGCGGGAATTCGAAGATGCATTGCGTTGTTTTGAAATATTACGTCAGTATAATGCGGAAACGGAACAAACGGAATTAGCTTCAGTTATTTGTTTACTCGAATTAAAACGTATGGAAGAAGCGAAAGAAAAATGTGAACAGTTGCTTAAAATAGGAGTTGTCTTATTTGGTGATATTCTTGAAACGTACGTAACTATTTTAGTTCAAACAAATGATTATGAAGGTGTTATTGAAACTGTTGAAAAGGTTTTACAAACGAAAGATATAATGCCTGATCAAAAGGAAAAATTAGCGCAGCTTGCTTTATTTGCAGAAGGTATGCTAAATGAGGGAGACGCATCGCTAGTGGATTCAAACTTTGAATTGGATGAGTTTACTAATGAAATTTTTGGAGAAAACTTTGGACAGAAGCTAAGAGCGATTCAGCGACTTTCGTTAAAAGATTTAGATCTTGCATTACCTGTTTTAAAGAAATTTTTAATAGACGAAGAGCAGCACCCCTATTTGAAAACTTCTATTTTGTATAAAATGATAGAAAGTCAGGTGGAAGAAGAAATAGAGGTAGAAAAGTTTGGAAATACGATTAAGGTGATTCCAGCATTTACAGGTCATAATGAGGAGCAATCCAATAACATTATACATAAATTATCAAGCCGATTAGAGCAAAATTATCCCGATATATTTGAAGCGATGGTTACATATTGGAAAGAGTTGCAAATTAGCGTTTTCCCATTCGCTCTATTAATGGATAAAGAAGAGATTTGGTCAGCTGTTTTAGAGAGAATTGGAAGAAAGCGTTTCGGATTGGCTATTGATGAAGAAGAGCTTATGGCAGCATATAATATCGAATTGGAAGAGTTTCATATTGCCTATCAATGGTTATTACGTGTTGAAAGAGAAGGATATTTGCCCGTATAATTATGAAAAAGAATCGTTCAGTTCTTGAAACGAGCATATTCTATGTTATAATGTAAGGGTTGCAAAAGGCAGAAATCTGCCTGTTTGTAAGAGAAGAGAAGTGCAATTCTCTTACTTAATATGTTTCATATTATTCTCGAACAAAATATACCGTAGTTGTCTTCTGGACAATTAGTAGATTGGAACATTATATCTGAAAGCTTTTGCTAGAGGGTTATTTGTGTATTTGTTATTTCAAAAAAGAGATAATGAAGATTTTAATCTATAGAGGTATGTGCATACATTATTATAGTTGGAGGGAAAGAATAAATGTCTACAAAATGGGAAAAATTAGAAGGTAACGTTGGCGTTTTAACAATCGAAGTTGATGCTAAAGAAGTAAACAACTCTATCGACGCTGCGTTCAAAAAAGTAGTAAAAACAATTAACGTACCAGGTTTCCGTAAAGGAAAAATGCCTCGTCCATTATTCGAACAACGCTTTGGTATTGAATCTTTATACCAAGATGCTTTAGATATCATTTTACCAAAAGCATACGGTGAAGCGATTGAAGAAGCTGGTATCTTCCCAGTTGATCATCCTGAAATCGACATCGAGAAGTTCGAAAAAAATGCTAACCTTATCTTCACTGCAAAAGTTACAGTGAAACCTGAAGTTAAATTAGGTGAGTACAAAGGTTTAGCAGTAGAGAAAGTTGAAACAACTGTAACTGACGAAGATGTAGAGAACGAATTAAAATCTTTACAAGAGCGTCAAGCTGAACTAGTTGTTAAAGAAGAAGGAACTGTTGAAAACGGTGATACAGCTGTAATCGACTTCGAAGGTTTCGTTGATGGCGAAGCATTTGAAGGCGGAAAAGGCGAAAACTACTCTCTAGCAATCGGTTCTGGTACATTCATCCCAGGTTTCGAAGAGCAAGTAATCGGTCTTAAATCTGGTGAGTCTAAAGACGTTGAAGTATCATTCCCAGAAGAGTACCATGCTGCTGAATTAGCTGGCAAACCAGCAACATTCAAAGTAACAATTCACGAAATCAAAACAAAAGAACTTCCTGAGTTAAACGACGAGTTCGCTAAAGAAGCAGACGAAGCGGTTGCAACTCTTGATGAATTAAAAGCAAAACTTCGCACAAACTTAGAAGAAGGCAAAAAGCACGAAGCTGAGCACAAAGTACGTGACGAAGTAGTAGAATTAGCTGCTGCTAACGCTGAAATCGAAATTCCAGAAGCTATGATCAACACTGAGTTAGATCGTATGGTTCGTGAATTCGAGCAACGTTTAAGCCAACAAGGTATGAACCTTGAGCTTTACTACCAATTCACAGGTACTGACGCTGACAAATTAAAAGAGCAAATGAAAGAAGATGCACAAAAACGTGTAAGAATCAATCTTGTTCTTGAAGCTATCATTGAAGCTGAAAACATCGAAGTTACTGAAGAAGAAGTAACTTCAGAAGTTGAAAAAATGGCTGAAATGTATGGTATGCCAGTAGACGCTATCAAGCAAGCTCTTGGAAGTGTAGACGCTTTAGCTGAAGATCTTAAAGTGCGTAAAGCTGTAGACTTCTTAGTAGAAAACGCTGCATAATAAAATAACAAGGCACGATTTTAATCGTGCCTTGTTTTATAAATATAGAAATATATTTATAAAACTTTTCGATGGAGAAGGAAAAGTTCCTTTACAAGTCGAATATACATATTTCAAAAGTTTTAAAATTTTTTTATTTGTACATAACTAGTCATATTATTTGTATTTCTCGCCACGTAGTGACATAATATGTATTTACATACGATACATTTATCGTGTACATACGAAGGCAAGAGGTTAGCACTTTGTAAGGGGTGTGAAAATATGTTTAAATTTAATGATGAAAAAGGGCAATTAAAATGTTCTTTCTGTGGTAAAACACAAACGCAAGTTCGAAAGTTAGTGGCAGGTCCAGGTGTTTACATTTGTGACGAGTGTATCGAACTTTGTACTGAAATTGTACAAGAGGAGCTTGCGAAGGACGAAGAAGTAGAATTCAAAGATGTACCGAAACCGGTAGAAATTCGTGAAATCTTAGATGAGTATGTCATCGGGCAAGATAGCGCGAAAAAAGCACTAGCGGTAGCGGTATATAACCATTACAAACGCATTAATTCTAACAGCAAAATTGATGATGTAGAATTAGCGAAGAGTAATATCGCACTTATCGGGCCAACAGGTAGTGGTAAAACATTACTGGCACAAACGTTAGCGCGTATTTTAAATGTTCCATTTGCAATCGCGGACGCAACATCTTTAACAGAAGCTGGATATGTTGGGGAAGATGTAGAAAATATCTTACTAAAATTAATTCAAGCAGCTGATTATGATGTAGAGAAAGCGGAAAAAGGAATCATTTATATTGATGAGATTGATAAAGTGGCACGTAAGTCCGAAAATCCATCAATTACACGTGATGTATCTGGTGAAGGTGTGCAGCAGGCACTTCTGAAAATTTTAGAAGGTACTGTAGCAAGCGTTCCACCTCAAGGTGGTCGTAAGCATCCGCACCAAGAGTTCATTCAAATTGATACAACGAACATCTTATTCATTTGTGGTGGAGCGTTTGATGGCATTGAGCCAATTATTAAACGTCGCCTTGGTGAAAAAGTAATTGGATTTGGTTCTGAGAAGAAAAATGCTGATGTAAATGAGAAGCATGTTTTATCTCACGTATTACCAGAGGATCTTTTAAGATTTGGTTTAATTCCAGAGTTTATCGGTCGTCTTCCAGTTATTGCGAACCTAGAGCCACTTGATGAAGATGCTCTTGTTGATATTTTAACGAAACCGAAAAATGCACTTGTTAAGCAATTCCAAAAACTATTGGAGCTTGACGATGTTGAGTTAGAGTTTGAAGAAGGTGCACTAATCGAAATTGCGAAAAAAGCAATTGAACGTAAAACGGGTGCCCGTGGACTTCGTTCTATTATTGAAGGCTTAATGCTTGATGTAATGTTCGAACTTCCATCTCGTAAAGATATCGAGAAGTGTATTCTTACAAAAGAAACAGTAGCTGATAATGAGCCGCCAAAATTGGTGTTACAAGACGGTACTGTACTTGATACAAAAACATCTGCATAATGCGAAAGGGAAACAGCAATTTTTATAATTGCTGTTTTTCTTTATGTTTAGCTATGTTCTTCCGCGGAAATACTAAGAGATAAAATATTGCGGGAGGAAATAAATAATGAGCTGGACAAATATATTTTTAGTTGTTCAACTTGTTTTTGGTGTAATTGTCGGATTGTATTTCTGGCATTTACTTCGAAATCAACGAACACAAAAAGTTTCAATTGATCGAGAATCGAAAAAAGAATTAGAACAGCTTCGTAAAATGCGTGAGATTTCTTTAACAGAGCCGCTAGCAGAAAAGGTGCGTCCTACAACCTTTTTAGATATTGTAGGGCAAGAGGACGGGATTAAGTCGTTAAAAGCGGCTCTTTGTGGTCCGAATCCGCAACATGTAATCATATATGGCCCGCCAGGTGTTGGGAAAACAGCGGCAGCACGTCTTGTATTAGAAGAAGCGAAACGAAATCCTAAATCTCCATTTCGTACGAATGCAACATTTATTGAACTTGATGCGACAACAGCTCGGTTTGATGAACGTGGTATCGCAGACCCTTTAATTGGTTCGGTACATGATCCGATTTATCAAGGTGCTGGGGCGATGGGGCAAGCAGGTATTCCGCAACCGAAAAAAGGTGCTGTAACAGATGCGCATGGTGGTATTTTGTTTATTGATGAGATTGGTGAGCTCCATCCGATTCAAATGAACAAAATGTTAAAGGTGTTAGAAGATCGAAAAGTATTTTTAGAAAGTGCGTACTATAGTGAAGAAAATACGATGATCCCAACATATATACATGATATTTTCCAAAAAGGCTTACCGGCAGACTTTCGCTTAGTTGGTGCAACGACACGTTCGCCAGAGGAAATTCCTCCTGCTATTCGGTCGCGTTGCTTAGAAGTATTTTTCCGTGAATTAGATACAGAAGAAATTCAAAAAGTAGCGAAAAACGCTGCCGAAAAAGTGGAAATGCAAATAGGTGAAAATGGTATTGAAATGATTGGGATGTATGCAAGAAATGGACGAGAAGCGATTAATCTCGTACAAATCTCTGCTGGTATGGCGATAAATGAAGAACGTTCTTTCATTAAAGATGAAGATATAGAGTGGGTTGTTCACTCAAGTCAGCTTACACCAAAATACGAAAAGCACATTTATCCGATTCCAAGGATTGGTCTTGTAAATGGTCTTGCTGTATACGGACCAAATACAGGTGCGTTATTAGAAATTGAAGTAACAGCAATTCCGGCGAAAGATAAAGGATCGGTAAATGTTACCGGAATTGTAGAAGAAGAAAGCATTGGTAGTCAAACGAAATCGATTCGTCGTAAAAGTATGGCGAAAGGCTCTGTTGATAATGTATTAACAGTACTTCGTTCGTTAGATGTGTTGCCAGAAGGATATGATATACATATTAATTTTCCAGGTGGTATCCCAATTGATGGACCTTCTGCAGGAATCGCTATGGCAACAGGTGTATATTCTGCGGTGCATCGCACATATGTAAATAACGAAGTAGCGATGACAGGTGAAATAAGTATACACGGAGAAGTAAAGCCTATTGGTGGCGTGTATGCAAAAATAAAAGCTGCGAAAAAAGCGGGAGCTAAGAAAGTCATTATTCCTGCTGAAAATATGCAACCATTTTTGTATACGATAAAGGGAATTGAAATTATTCCTGTCCGTAAGTTAAAAGAAGTATTTGAGCTAACGTTTATGCAAGAAAATACGCATAGAGAGCTAGATGTACATACTAACGTAGACGAAACAGATGCACAATCTATGTAAAAATAAACAATAATAAAATTTGCCAGACTTCGTTTAAGTTTGTATGCTTAATCGGAGTCTTTTTTCTTTTCGTGAGGTAGAAAAACAAGCTATTTACAATTGCGAGGAATCTCAGCAATTGCATCTAGGTGTATTGTAATATAAAATAGTTGAACAGGAGTTTAATTTATTATGGAGGTGCTATGTCTAGTATGAATACGAACGAAAGAATCGTGCCCCTCCTACCATTAAGAGGCGTTCTCGTATATCCAACGATGGTTTTGCATCTTGATGTAGGACGTGATAAATCGATACAAGCACTAGAGCAGGCGGCAATGGATGAAAATATCATCTTTTTAGCAATGCAAAAAGAAATGAATATCGATGATCCGAAAGAAGATGACATATATAGTGTAGGTACAGTGGCGAAAGTCAAGCAAATGTTAAAATTGCCGAACGGTACGCTTCGTGTCCTTGTGGAAGGTTTACATAGAGCAGAAGTAATAGAGTTTATCGAAGAAGAAAATATAGTACAAGTGTCTATTAAAACGGTAACTGAAGAAGTAGAAGATGATTTAGAAGAGAAAGCTCTTATGCGTACGTTACTGGAGCATTTCGAACAATATATTAAAGTTTCGAAAAAAGTTTCAAATGAAACATTTGCAACGGTAGCTGATGTAGAAGAACCAGGGAGATTAGCTGATCTAATTGCTTCTCACTTGCCGATTAAAACGAAGCAGAAACAAGAGATTCTAGAGATTGTATCTGTAAAAGAACGATTACATACACTTATTTCAATTATTCAAGATGAACAAGAGTTACTTAGCCTAGAAAAGAAGATTGGGCAAAAAGTGAAACGTTCAATGGAGCGCACGCAAAAAGAATATTTCTTACGTGAGCAAATGAAGGCGATTCAAACTGAACTTGGCGACAAAGAAGGTAAGGGCGGAGAAGTAGAAGAACTTCGTGAAAAAATTGAACAGTCAGGAATGCCTGAAGAAACAATGAAGGCTGCGCTGAAAGAATTAGATCGTTATGAAAAGTTACCAGCAAGTTCTGCGGAGAGTGGTGTTATTCGCAATTATATTGATTGGTTATTAGCGCTTCCGTGGACAGAGGCAACAGAAGATATAATTGATCTTGCTCATTCGGAAGAGATTTTAAATAACGATCATTACGGTCTTGAAAAAGTGAAAGAGCGTGTACTTGAATATTTAGCTGTACAGAAGTTAACGAATTCATTAAAAGGACCTATCCTTTGTTTAGTAGGCCCTCCTGGGGTCGGCAAAACTTCGTTAGCGCGTTCAATTGCAACATCATTGAATCGTAACTTTGTCCGTGTATCTCTTGGTGGTGTGCGTGATGAATCTGAAATTCGTGGTCACCGCCGTACATATGTTGGAGCAATGCCAGGACGCATTATTCAAGGTATGAAAAAGGCGAAAACAGTTAATCCAGTCTTCTTATTAGATGAGATTGATAAAATGTCTAACGATTTCCGTGGAGATCCATCAGCGGCATTACTTGAAGTATTAGATCCAGAACAAAACCATAACTTCAGTGATCATTACATTGAAGAACCATATGATCTATCGAAAGTTATGTTTGTAGCAACCGCTAATACACTTTCAAGTATTCCAGGTCCATTACTTGACCGTATGGAAATCATTTCGATTGCTGGCTATACAGAACTTGAAAAAGTACACATTGCTCGTGAGCATTTATTGCCGAAACAATTAAAAGAGCATGGCTTACGAAAAGGTAATTTACAAGTGCGTGATGAAGCGCTTCTTGAAATTATTCGTTATTATACACGTGAGGCTGGTGTTCGTACGCTAGAACGTCAAATTGCAAAAGTTTGCCGTAAAGTAGCGAAAATTATCGTTACAGCAGAACGTAAACGTATCGTTGTGACAGAGAAAAAGATTGTTGATTTACTTGGTAAACACATATTCCGTTATGGGCAAGCTGAAAAAACAGACCAAGTTGGTATGGCAACAGGTCTAGCTTACACAGCAGCAGGCGGCGATACACTTGCAATTGAAGTTTCTGTAGCGCCAGGAAAAGGGAAACTAATTTTAACGGGGAAACTTGGGGATGTTATGAAAGAATCAGCACAAGCTGCGTTTAGTTATATACGCTCTCGTGCAGAAGAGCTTCAGATTGACCCGAATTTCCATGAGAAAAATGATATTCATATTCATGTTCCAGAAGGAGCAGTTCCAAAAGATGGACCGTCAGCAGGTATTACGATGGCAACGGCACTTATTTCTGCACTAACAGGTATTCCTGTAAGTAAAGAAGTAGGTATGACAGGTGAAATTACACTTCGTGGTCGTGTATTACCAATTGGTGGCTTAA
The DNA here is from genome assembly GCF_900108285.1 of Bacillus sp. ok061. Lineage (NCBI taxonomy): Bacteria > Bacillati > Bacillota > Bacilli > Caryophanales > Bacillaceae > Bacillus > Bacillus sp. ok061. The sequence goes on from NZ_FNUW01000001.1 coordinate 433,542, forward strand.
AAGAAAAAACATTAAGTGCTCACCGCGCAGGCTTAACAAAAATTATTTTGCCAGCAGAAAACGAGAAAGATTTAGATGATATTCCAGAGAGCGTAAAAGAAAACCTTACGTTTGTGCTTGCATCTCATTTAGATGAAGTATTGGAGCACGCATTAGTAGGAGTGAAACAATGAAAGTAACAAAAGCAGATATTGTAATTAGTGCTGTTAAACCAGAACAATATCCAGACAGTGATTTACCAGAAATTGCATTAGCAGGTCGTTCAAATGTCGGGAAGTCTTCCTTTATTAATAAAATTTTAAATCGTAAAAAGTTAGTGCGTATTTCTTCTAAACCAGGAAAAACGCAAACACTGAACTTTTTCTTAATCAATGAGATGATGCATTTTGTTGACGTTCCAGGTTATGGATATGCGAAAGTGTCTAAATCGGAGCGCGCGGCATGGGGGAAAATGATTGAAACGTACTTTACAACGCGTAAGCAATTAGACGCAGCTGTATTAGTAGTTGATTTACGTCACCAACCAACAAGTGATGACGTGATGATGTATGATTTCTTAAAGCATTATGAAATCCCAACAATTATTATTGCGACGAAAGCCGATAAAATCCCGAAAGGGAAATGGCAAAAGCATTTAAAAGTTGTAAAAGAAACGCTTGCTGTTGAAATTGGCGATGAAATCGTTCTATTCTCTTCTGAAACAGGACTTGGAAAAGAAGAAGCGTGGAAGGCAATTCATAAAATGACAAAAACAAAAAACGCGTGACGAATGTCGCGCGTTTTTTTCTTTATATAAGCTGTTAACGTACGTTTAATGTAACTTCAATATTACCTCGTGTTGCTTTAGAGTAAGGACATACACCGTGAGCCGCTTCTACAAGTTCTTTTGCTTCGCTATGTGAAACGCCAGCGACATGTACATCAAGCACGGCAGATAGGCCAAAACCACCGTCTGTATCTTTTCCGATAGAAACGTGAGCGGTTACTTCTGTACTTTCTACTTTCATACGTTTTGTACGAATGACAAGTTGTAATGCACTATCAAAACAAGCTGCATAACCAGCTGCAAATAGTTGTTCTGGATTTGTTGCTTCTCCGCCTGCACCACCTAGTGCTTTCGGCATTTTTACATCAAGATTTAATATGCCATCATCTGAAACTACTTTCCCATTTCTTCCACCTGTTGCTGTTACTGAAGCAGTATATAATTTATCCATATTTATTCCCCTTTTCCATTATTAATTGTTTTCATTGTTTCAATTAGTTTATTTAGCTCAATTAATAAAGAGCGATATTCGTGCTCTGTAATTCCTAAATTTGTAGCCATCGTTGTCGGTAATGAGCAAGCCTTTTCCTTTAAATCTTTGCCTTGTTCTGTTAATTCAATACAAACTTTTCGCTCGTCTTCTTTGGAACGAACACGTTTTACAAGTTTTAATGATTCCATTCGTTTTAACATAGGTGTTAACGTACCGGAATCTAAAAATAGACGTTCTCCAATTTCTTTTACTGTTAGTCCATCTTGCTCCCATAGTACGAGTAAAGTAATGTACTGGGGATACGTAATACCCATCTCTTCTAAATAAGGTCGATAAAAACGAGTAACCTCTCTAGAACAGGCATAAATAGAAAAACAAAGTTGGTTATCTAGATGCAAAGAGTCCTCTGTCATACATAACTCCTTTCTAATTAAGTTGTGCGCAATTTAATTTTGTAAAATCAATATAACGAAAAATAAATAAAATGTCAAATACATTGTATTGAGAAAGTGTTTGCTACATTTTGGAACAATCATACATATTTTCCTTCATGATGAAAGAAGATAGGAAAGATGATGTTATAATTTATATGGAATAGTTTCCATCACTTGATTATGAGGACTTTTTTTGGTAACGTACAAATAGAGTTATTAATTTATAATCATTATAAAGTAGAAGATTTTTTATTAGTTTACTGAATCTCCTTTATTACATACGGAGAATAATTAAAAAATAATCGGTTGTTCACACGATTGTCAGATTCATAAGAGGAAAGTTGTATTATGATAGTAGATAAAGTGATAAAACGGGTGAAGGGGGACATGCTGCGTGCATATTCTTGTTGTTAGTGTAAATTATCGAACAGCCCCTGTAGAATTTCGTGAGAAACTCACATTTCAGGCAGCAGAGCTAGAGCGAGCGATGACTACATTACAAAATCAAAAGAGCGTGTTAGAGAATGTCATTGTATCAACTTGTAATCGCACTGAGATTTATGCTGTTGTCGATCAATTACACACGGGACGGTATTATATTAAGAAGTTTTTAGCTGATTGGTTTCAGCTTGAAATAGAAGAAGTCGCGCCATATTTAACTATTTTTGAACAAGATGGTGCAATAGATCATTTATTCCGCGTAACGTGCGGTTTAGATTCGATGATAGTCGGAGAAACGCAGATTTTAGGTCAAATAAAAGATAGCTTTTTAGAAGCGCAACAAGTTAAAGCAACAGGCACAATTTTTAATGAATTGTTTAAGCAAGTCATTACATTAGCAAAACGTGCCCACTCAGAAACAACAATCGGGGAAAGTGCAATGTCTGTTAGTTATGCTGCTGTTGAGCTTGGAAAGAAAATATTTGGCGAGTTAACAAATTGTCATGTGCTTATTCTTGGTGCTGGTAAAATGGGCGAACTTGCACTGCAAAACTTATATGGAAGTGGTGCTCGTAAAGTAACGGTTATGAATAGGACGCTTTCGAAAGCAGAAGTAATGGCTGAGAAATATATGGGACATGCAAAATCGTTAAGCGAATTACAATGTGCATTATTAGAAGCAGATATTTTAATTAGTTCAACTGGTGCATCTGAGTATGTCATTACGAAAGAGATGATGACAAAGGTGGAGAAAATGCGCTCTGGTCGTCCTTTATTTATGGTTGATATTGCAGTACCACGTGATATTGATCCAGCGATTGATGAGTTAGAAGGTTCTTTTTTATATGACATTGATGATCTGCAAGGAGTAGTGGAAGCAAATCGTGCTGAGCGTTTGAAAGAAGCGGAGAAAATTCAATTTATGATTGAAGAGGAAATTGTTCTATTTAAAACGTGGTTAAGTACACTTGGTGTTGTTCCATTAATATCAGCTCTTCGTGATAAGGCACTTGCAATCCAAAGTGAAACGATGGTAAGCCTAGAGCGAAAAATACCAAACCTTAGTGATCGTGAGAAAAAAGTCATTAGTAAGCATACGAAAAGTATTATTAATCAATTATTAAAAGACCCAATTTTAGTAGCGAAAGAAATAGCTGCTGAAGAGGGAGCGAGCGAAAAATTAGCGTTATTTGCGAAGATTTTCGATTTAGAAACGGAAGAAGTAGAGAGTCGTGCGGAAGAAGTAGAACATAAAAGAGTGTGGACACCATCCGTTCCATCTTTATAATTTGGAAGGATGATCGGATGAGTTTTTTAAATAACAGTATTATTTATCATATTGCAATTATTTTATATGCTTGTAGCATTAGTTTATATTTTATAGATTATTTCCAAAGTAACCGAAAGGCGAACCGATTTGCTTTTTGGTTACTTTCGATTGTATGGGTATTGCAGTCTATTTTTATGTTGCTTAGGGCGACAGATTCAGAAACGAACCCCATTTTAACTTTATTATCAGGGATTTATTTTTATGTTTGGTTATTGATTACGATGTCGTTAGTCATAAATCGATTTATGCGCGTTGACTTTTTAGTCTTCTTTACAAATGTTGTTGCATTTGGCGTAAGCGCTTTTTCTATTTTTACACCGCTCGGAAAGATGTCGCCAGTACTTGCAGAGCAATTAGTTTCGGAACTTGTATACGTGCATGTTGGAATGGCGATTATTTCTTATGCAACGTTTACGGTATCGTTTATTTTTTCTATTATGTATTTACTGCAATATCGCCTATTAAAAAAGAAAAAGTGGAATGCGAGATTAAGAAGGTTAGGGAATTTACCGAAGCTTGAATCTACGTCTTACGGATTAAATTTATTTTCTGTTCCATTTTTCTTACTAGCAATTTTATTAGGGTGCATATGGGGATATACAAAATTGGATAATTTTCATTGGTATGATACGAAAGTAATTGGTTCGTTTGTCGTTCTATTTGTATATTGTGCGGGCTTGTATTTAAGAGCGGCAGATGTGTTGCAAGGGAAGAAAATTGTACTGTGGAATGTAGGGGCCTTTCTCGTAATGCTAGTTAACATTTTTTTATTAAGTAGTTTATCTAATTTCCACTTTTGGTATTTATAATGAGGAGAGAGAATTATGCGCAAAATTATTGTAGGGTCACGAAAGAGTAAGCTAGCATTAACACAAACAAACTGGTTTATTGATCAGTTAAAAGCACTTGGTTTACCATATGAATTTGAAGTGAAAGAAATTGTCACTAAAGGTGATGTGATTTTAGATGTTACTCTTTCAAAAGTAGGCGGAAAAGGTTTGTTCGTTAAAGAAATTGAGCATGCGTTACTTACGAAAGAAATCGATATGGCTGTACATAGTATGAAAGATATGCCAGCCGTACTTCCAGAAGGGTTAATGATTGGCTGTACACCAAAGCGTGTTGACCCTCGTGATGCTTTTATCTCAAAAAATGGAGCATCGTTTAAAGAGTTAGCGGAAGGTGCTATTTTAGGTACGAGTAGTTTAAGACGTAGTGCACAACTACTCGCTGCGAGACCAGATTTACAAGTGAAGTGGATTCGCGGAAATATCGATACACGTTTACGTAAATTAAAAGAAGAGGATTACGATGCGATTATTTTAGCGACAGCTGGATTACAAAGGATGGGCTGGGATGATGAAGTTATTACAGAACATTTAGATGAAACGTTATGTGTACCTGCTGTAGGACAAGGTGCATTAGCGATTGAATGTCGTGAGGATGATAAGGATTTATTGCAGTTGTTATCGCATATTAATGATGCGATAACAGAAAGAACAGTGGCAGCGGAGCGAGTATTTCTTCATAAACTTGAAGGTGGATGTCAAGTTCCAATCGCTGGATATGCAACCCTTAAAGAAAACGATACAATCGAATTAACAGCTCTTGTTGGCTCTATGGATGGCTCTGTTTTATTAAAAGAGACAGTAGTAGGTACTAATCCTGAGGAAGTAGGATTAGAAGCCGCGGGCCGTTTAATTAAACAAGGCGCCAAAGAACTCATTCTTGCTGCAAATAAGGAGCAACAATAAATATGAACGCTCTCGCTGGAAAAACGGTATTGATTACACGTGCCCAGCATCAAGCGAAACAAATGAGTGTAGCAGTGAAAGAAAAGAGCGGAATTCCATTGGAAATTCCGCTTTTGCATATGGAAGGTATGTCTCATAGGCAAATTCAACATATTGAAGGGCAGCTACATTCGTATGACTGGGTTATTTTTACGAGCAGAAATGGTGTAGCTTTTTTTCTAGATAGTTTGAACAAGAAACTACCGCTAACCATTAAAATCGCTGCGGTAGGTGTGAAAACAAAATTAGAGTTAGAAAAAAGGGGCTATCAAGTTCATTTTGTTCCAACTTCATTTGTTGCAGAAGCATTTGCAGAAGAGTTTCTAAAAGAATTAAGTGGAAACGAACATATTTTATTTCCGAAAGGGAATTTAGCAAGAGATGTAATACCAGTTAAACTTCGGGAAATTGGTGTTTCTCTAGATGAGTTAATCGTATATGGTACGAAAGTGAATGTAGAAAAAAAGCAAGAGCTTATAGCAGCGTTGAAGTTAGGGAAAATAGACATTATTACATTTACGAGCCCTTCAACTGTTACTAGTTTTGTTCGTTTACTTGAGGGTACAAACTGGAGAGAATGGACAAAAAAATGTACAATTGCTTGTATAGGACCTATTACGGAAAAAGAGGCAAGTCGTTATTTTCCGTCTGTTATTGTGCCGAAAGAGTACACTGTAGAAGCATTACTACAATGTGTTTGTGAATCTATAAAATGAAAGAATGGGGATAGAAATCTATGAACTCTTTACAATTTAATCGTCATCGTCGTTTAAGACAAAGCGGTAGTATGCGTGCACTTGTGCGTGAAACGTTTTTACATACGGAAGATTTTATTTACCCTATTTTTGTATTAGAAGGTGAAAATGTTCGTAATGAAGTTCCTTCTATGCCAGGCGTATATCAAATGTCTTTAGATTTATTGCAAACTGAAATGCAAGAAGTTGTTGATTTAGGTATTCGTTCTGTTATTGTATTTGGTTTACCTGCTGAAAAGGATGAAGTTGGATCATCAGCATATTGTGATCATGGAATTGTACAACGTGCTATTCAACAAATTAAAGGCGATTTCCCCGAGCTAGTAGTAGTTGCGGATACATGTTTATGTCAATTTACAAGTCATGGTCATTGCGGTGTAATTGAAGATGGTATTATTTTAAATGACGAGTCTCTTGCAGTTCTTGCGAAAACAGCTGTAAGTCAAGCGAAGGCAGGAGCGGACATTATTGCGCCATCAAACATGATGGACGGCTTCGTAACAGCAATTCGCCATGCATTAGATGAAAATGGTTTTGGACACGTGCCAGTTATGTCGTACGCTGTGAAATATTCATCAGCATTTTATGGGCCATTCCGTGATGCTGCGCACGGTGCGCCGCAATTTGGTGACCGTAAAACATATCAAATGGACCCAGCGAACCGTATGGAAGCATTCCGTGAAGCGGAATCAGATGTAATGGAAGGGGCTGATTTCTTAATTGTAAAGCCAGCTCTTTCTTACTTAGATATCATTCGTGATGTGAAAAATAACTTTAATTTACCAATCGTTGCTTACAACGTAAGTGGTGAATATTCAATGATTAAAGCGGCAGCGCAAAATGGTTGGATTAATGAAAAAGAAGTTGTGCTTGAAAAATTAATTAGCATGAAACGTGCAGGAGCAGACTTAATTATTACGTATCATGCGAAAGATGCAGCAAAATGGTTGCAAGAAGGAGGAGCTAAATGATGAAAAAGTTTGATAAGTCAATTGCAGCGTTTGAAGAGGCGCAAGACTTAATGCCTGGTGGCGTAAATAGCCCAGTTCGTGCCTTTAAGTCTGTTGGGATGAATCCGTTGTTTATGGAGCGTGGTAAAGGCTCTAAAGTATATGATATTGATGGAAATGAATACATCGACTACGTATTATCATGGGGGCCTTTAATTCATGGTCATGCAAATGATCGTGTTGTTGAAGCGTTAAAATCTGTTGCTGAAAGAGGTACAAGCTTCGGTGCACCGACAGAAATCGAAAATAAATTAGCGAAACTTGTTATTGAGCGTGTACCATCGATTGAAATTGTCCGCATGGTCAACTCTGGAACAGAAGCGACAATGAGTGCACTACGTTTAGCTCGTGGTTATACAGGCCGTAATAAAATCTTGAAATTCATCGGTTGTTACCACGGTCATGGTGATTCGTTATTAATTAAAGCTGGTTCTGGTGTGGCGACTCTAGGTTTACCAGATAGCCCTGGCGTACCAGAAGGTGTAGCGAAAAATACGATTACAGTAGCTTATAATGATTTAGAAAGTGTGAAATACGCTTTTGAACAATTCGGTGATGATATTGCTTGTGTAATTGTAGAACCAGTGGCAGGGAATATGGGTGTTGTTCCTCCGCAACCAGGATTTTTAGAGGGACTTCGTGAAGTAACAGAACAAAACGGTGCACTGCTTATTTTTGATGAAGTAATGACAGGATTCCGTGTTGCTTATAACTGTGGACAAGGTTACTACGGTGTAACACCTGATTTAACTTGTTTAGGTAAAGTAATCGGTGGTGGCTTACCAGTAGGAGCGTACGGTGGTAAAGCAGAAATTATGCGCCAAATTGCGCCAAGCGGACCGATTTATCAAGCTGGTACTTTATCAGGTAACCCACTTGCAATGGCAGCAGGTTATGAAACGTTAGTACAGTTAACGCCAGAATCATATGTAGAATTTGAGCGTAAAGCTGAAATGTTAGAAGCTGGATTACGTAAAGCAGCTGAAAAACATGGCATTCCACATCATATTAATCGTGCAGGTTCTATGATTGGTATTTTCTTTACAGATGAGCCCGTTATTAATTACGATGCAGCAAAATCTTCAAACTTAGAATTCTTTGCGGCTTACTATCGTGAAATGGTAGAACAAGGTGTATTCTTGCCACCATCTCAATTCGAAGGTTTATTCTTATCGACAGCACATAGTGACGCAGATATTGAGGCGACAATTGCAGCGGCTGAAATTGCAATGTCAAAATTAAAATAATGTATTAGAGAAAAATCGCTCTCCATAAGGGGAGCGATTTTTTTTATTCATAAAGTAAGCTTTCCCTACATAAATCTGTAATGACATATAGTTTGGGAGGGGGAAAAGAAGTGGCTGCAGATCATTCGTTACGATTTTCATTAAAAGAATCTGTTTGGTTCCAAAAGGGACAGGAAGTCGATGAACTTTTGTCAATTTCGTTAGATCCAGACGTTGAGATAGAAGAGCTTGATCATGAAGTAATCGTGAGAGGGCAATTAGATTTAACGGGAGAGTATGTTGCAAGGCAAGATGATTCGGCGTATTCACTAAGAGAACTATCGCCAGCAAAGTCAATTGATTATGTAGAAACAAGGGAAGATGGGGTTAATGAACTTGTTCATTCCTTTCCGCTTGAAATATCAATTCCGAGAAATCGAGTGAAAGTAATTGAAGAACTATATGTATCAATTGAGGAATTTGATTATGAATTAAAGGAAAATGGTTGCTTACAATTATTAGCGGATATATCTATTACTGGTTTATGTGATGAAGAGAGAAGCGAGGATGAAGAAGAAACGGTGTATGCTGAGTTAGAAGAAGATTCAGCGCAAGAGGATGAGAATAGACCGGCGCCGCATGTAGAAGAACCAACATACAAGGAATCAGATGAGTGGGAAGATTACGCATTTGAACCGTTCCAATTAGAGGAAAGAAAAGAGCAGGAATTAGAAGAAGAGAAAATAGAAGAACATGAATTTGTGGAGCGTGAAGAGGAGCAAGAAACAACGCCGCAATTTGAATTGTTCGGACGAAAAGATTTCAAGAAAGAAAAAGCGAAAAAGCAGGAAGAACAAGAAGAAGAGTACTCACAGCGAGATGAAAATGCGCTTTATTTAACAAAACTATTTACGAAAGAACCGGAAGAGGAATTTACAAAGTTAAGAATGTATTTCGTGCAAGAAGGGGATACAATTGAATCTATTGCAGACCGTTATGAAACATCGGTACAAAATTTGTACCGTGTCAATCAAACAGAAGATATATTTTTAAATACGGGGCAAATTATTTATATTCCCGTTTCAAGAGTAAAGGCGAAATAAAGAAGTGAGTGTTTTCACTCACTTCTTTTCTTAGAAGCTATGTTTTGAATAGAAAGGGTTATTCGTATGGATATTGAATTGCGAAATCACTATGAACCTATCGTGAGGCAATATAGATTGGATACGCAGCATATGGAAGAGCACGGAAGTGTAATGAAAATTTATACGAATCAAGGTCCATATGCACTTAAGAAAATAGAAGGCAGAAAGTTAGAGCGGAATAACTTTCTGCATCATATTCAATATTTGAAGGAGAAAGGTTTTTCAAATTATGTACCTATATACCATGCGACGGATGGAAATTATATTTTAAGTGACGGGACGTATAATTATTATTTAATGCCTTGGTTAGAACGTGCAGAAGGAAATGGTGAGGACAATGATCAATACCATAAAATGTTTCAGACACTCGGAACGTTGCATCAAAAAACTGTGAAGGAAGAAACGTATACGGAAGAAGATTTAGAAAAACATTATACAACTATATCCAATCGCTGGGAAAATGATGGTGAGATGTTAGAAGAGTTTCTCGTAGAATCTGAATCAAAATGGTATATGTCCCCGCTTGAATTGCAATATTGTACGTACTATCATCATGTAATGAGAGCGCGTGAATTTGCAACGAAGCAATTAAATGAGTGGAACGATGCGATGAAAGAAAAAGATAAAACGCGTATTACTTTTGTGCATGGTAACGTGTCACTTAATCATTTTTTATTTGACTATGAGCGGAATGGCTATTTTATTAGTTTGGAAAAATCGAAGTTTGCAACGCCTGTGCAAGATATAGTAGGTTTTTATTCACGGTCTTTAAACACATATCCAATCGCAAGAAGTGATCGGTTTGAATGGTTTCAAATGTATCAAAAAAATTTTCCGTTTACGAAAGAAGAGCAACTTCTCATGTTTGCTTATATGACGTACCCATCACAATTTATTCGACAAATCGGTTCGTATAGAAAAAGAAAAGATAATCGCAACGAGGAAAATGAATTGCGGGAAGTAAAGAGTTTGCAACAATCGCATTGGCTCGTTAGCAATATAGAATATTTCCTATCACAATTACAAGCTGCCCAGCAAGGGAACGGGTAAAGTAAAACTTTAATCAGCGGGGCTCCCGCCTAACTTCTTTGCTTCAGCTGAATTTTGATATAGGGATCTTACTGCCCGCAAATAGCGAGATAAAGAAGATAAGTAGAGAATGCTACTTATCTTTTTTTGTGCGCCCGAAAATTCATAGACTTAAATTTATCTTGACGAATAAGGTTTCGTTTTTTACACTATTGTATATAATAATTAACAATCATATAAATGCCTTGAAGGGGAAGAGTATAACATGAAACGTCTTCAGAGAGGAGAATCATTAGCTGGGAGATTCTCTAGATAGTTATGTTAGAAGGTAGCCCTGGAGCATCTTTTCTGAACGGAATAGTTCTCATTAGGAAAAGACGGATTTGTCCGTTATCAAATTAAGAGTATAAGCAAATTATGAATTTGTTTGTAAATAAAGGTGGTACCGCGATGTCCCTCGTCCTTTTTTGGATGAGGGACATTTTTTATTTTAAGGAGGGAAAATAATGTCAAACACGGAAAAGAATTTACCAACTAAATATGATCATATGTCCGTTGAAGAAGGCCTTTATCAGTGGTGGCTAGAAGGCAAATATTTTGAAGCAACAGGAGACGAGAAGAAACAACCGTATACAATTGTAATTCCACCTCCGAACGTAACTGGTAAGTTACACTTAGGTCATGCTTGGGATACAACTCTTCAAGATATTTTAACTCGTACGAAGCGTATGCAAGGTTACGATGTGTTATGGCTTCCAGGAATGGACCATGCTGGTATCGCAACACAAGCGAAAGTAGAAGGAAAACTTCGTGAAGAAGGTATTTCACGTTACGATCTTGGCCGTGAGAAATTCCTTGAAAAAGCTTGGGAATGGAAAGAAGAATACGCTTCTCACATTCGTCAACAATGGGGGAAAGTTGGTTTAGGACTAGACTATTCTCGCGAACGTTTCACATTAGACGAAGGTTTATCTGATGCGGTTAATAAAGTATTCGTTCAATTATACGAAAAAGGCTTAATTTACCGCGGTGAATATATTATCAACTGGGATCCAGCAACACGCACAGCTCTTTCTGATATTGAAGTAATTCATAAAGAAGTTCAAGGTGCATTCTACCATATGAACTATCCGTTAACAGACGGTTCAGGTCACATTCGTCTTGCTACAACTCGTCCAGAAACGATGCTTGGTGATACAGCAGTAGCAGTTCATCCGGAAGATGATCGTTACAAACATTTAATCGGAAAAACAGTTACACTTCCAATCGTAGGCCGTGAGATTCCGATTATTGCTGATGAGTACGTAGAAAAAGACTTCGGAACAGGTGTTGTAAAAATTACACCAGCTCATGACCCGAATGATTTTGAAGTAGGTAACCGTCATGACTTACCACGCATCTTAGTAATGAATGAAGATGGATCGATGAACGAAAAAGCTGGTAAGTATAACGGTATGGATCGTTTCGAATGCCGTAAAGCATTAGTGAAAGACTTACAAGAGGCTGGCGTATTAGTAGAAATCGAGCCTCATATGCATTCAGTAGGTCATAGTGAGCGTAGCGGTGCAGTAGTTGAGCCTTACTTATCAACACAATGGTTCGTAAAAATGGCTCCACTTGCAGAAAAAGCAGTAGCACTTCAACAAAAAGAAGAAGAAAAAGTAACGTTCGTACCAGAGCGTTTTGAAAACACATACTTACGCTGGATGGAAAACATTCATGACTGGTGTATTTCTCGTCAATTATGGTGGGGACACCGTATTCCAGCTTGGTATCATAAAGAAACTGGTGAAGTATACGTAGGTACAGAAGCACCAGCAGATATTGAAAACTGGAATCAAGATAATGACGTACTTGATACATGGTTCAGTTCAGCGCTATGGCCGTTCTCAACACTTGGTTGGCCGGATGAAGATTCAGCAGACTTTAAGCGCTACTATTCAACAGATGCATTAGTAACTGGTTATGACATCATCTTCTTCTGGGTATCTCGTATGATTTTCCAAGGTTTAGAGTTTACAGGCGAGCGTCCATTTAAAGATGTATTAATTCACGGTTTAGTTCGTGATGAGCAAGGTCGTAAGATGAGTAAATCTCTTGGTAACGGTATTGACCCAATGGATGTTATCGAGAAGTACGGTGCAGATGCAATGCGCTATTTCTTATCAACAGGAAGTGCACCAGGTCAAGATTTACGCTTCAGCATGGAGAAAGTAGAATCTACTTGGAACTTCATTAATAAAATTTGGAATGCATCACGCTTCGTATTAATGAACATGGATGATATGAAGTATGAAGAAATCGATTTAACTGGTGAAAAATCAGTTGCAGATAAGTGGATCTTAACTCGCTTAAACGAAACAATCGAAAGTGTAACACGTAACATGGATAAATATGAGTTCGGTGAAGCTGGACGTTCATTATACAACTTCATTTGGGACGATTTCTGTGACTGGTACATTGAAATGGCGAAGCTTCCACTATACGGTGAAGATGAAGCAGCTAAGAAAACAACTCGTTCTATTTTAGCTTACGTATTAGACCAAACAATGCGTCTATTACACCCATTTATGCCATTCGTAACAGAAAAAATTTGGCAACATTTACCACACGAAGGCGAATCTATTACAGTAGCTGCGTGGCCAACAGTTCGCGAAGATTTACAAGATACGGAAGCTGCGGCAGAAATGCACCTTCTAGTTGATATCATTCGCTCTGTTCGTAACATCCGTGCAGAAGTAAATACGCCAATGAGCAAAAAAGTTCAAATGCAAATTAAAGCAAAAGATGAGGCTGTACTTGCTCAACTTACGAAAAACAGCTCTTACATTGAGCGTTTCTGTAATCCAAGCGAATTAACAATTCAAACAGATTTACAAGCGCCAGAAAAAGCAATGACTGCAATCGTATCAGGTGCAGAGTTATTCTTACCATTAGCTGATCTTATCAATCTTGATGAAGAGAGAGCTCGTCTTGAGAAAGAACTTGAGAAGTTCGATAAAGAAGTAGAACGTGTACAGAAGAAACTTTCTAACCAAGGTTTCGTAGCGAAAGCTCCTGCGGCAGTTATTGAAGGAGAGCGTGCGAAAGAGCAAGATTACCTAGAAAAACGCGAAGCAGTTCGTCAACGTCTAGTAGATCTTGAAAAGTAAAAATGTTTTTAGAGACTCACTATATTGGTGAGTCTCTTTTCTTTGCGTATAATAGAACTATGAAAGTTGTCTTTTGAAAGGGGAAAAGCATACGTGATACATACATACGAAGAAGCGATAGGATGGATTCATAGCCGATTGAAATTTGGAATTAAGCCAGGATTAGAAAGAATGAGATGGATGCTAGAAGAACTCGGAAATCCAGAGCGTCATATAAAATGTGTTCATCTTGCTGGTACAAATGGAAAAGGTTCAACGTTAACATATATGCGCTACATGTTAGAAGGCGCGAAATATAAGGTAGGAACGTTCACCTCTCCTTATATCGAAACATTTAATGAACGCATTAGTGTGAATGGGACACCAATTGCAGATGAAGAGATTACTGAACTTGTAAAGATGGTAAAACCAGTCGTGGAAAAACTAGATGAGACGGATTTAGGGGAAGCGACGGAGTTTGAAATTATTACTGTTATGGCAATTTGTTATTTCGGTAAAGTCAATTTCTGTGATGTTGTTTTATTTGAAACAGGGCTTGGTGGACGTTTTGATTCTACTAATGTTATACACCCTGTTCTCACGATTATTACAAATATCGGTCACGATCATATGCATATTTTAGGGAATACACTAGGAGAAATTGCATATGAAAAGGCGGGGATTATTAAGTCTGGCGTGCCGGTAATTACTGGTGTGCAGGACGAAGAAGCTTTGGAAGTCATTCAAAATGTTGCAAAGGAAAACCATGCAAACCTATACGAACTTGGCAAGCATTTTACAGCGTTACATAAGCAGTCTAAAGAAGATGGGGAACAGTTTGATTTTACTTGTCCTTTTGCCGCATTTGAAGATTTGCAAATCTCAATGAAAGGCATTCATCAAGTAGGAAATGCAGCGCTAGCACTTATGGCAGTCATGTATGTAAAAACATATCTATCATTTTTAATTGAGGAAGAGGAAATAAGAACGGGATTACGGGAAGCGTATTGGATTGGGCGCTTTGAAAAGCTGCAAAGTAACCCGGATATTATTATAGATGGTGCCCATAATCCAGAAGGTATTGAAAGCCTTGTGAAAACAGTAGAAGCGCATTACAAAGATAAAAATGTAATAGTTTTATTTACTGCCCTTGGTGATAAACAATTGCATAACATGGTAGGCCAATTAGAAACCATTGCAGATGAAATTATTTTTACAACATTCGCCTTTGATCGTGCTATCTCTGCTGATAAACTTGCATCATATTCACAAAAAGAATCAAAATTAGTTTTTGAAAATTGGAAAGATGCAATTGATACAAAAGTTGAAATGATAGGAGAAAATGATGTTTTCATCATAACAGGTTCTCTTTATTTCATTTCTGAAGTTCGAAAATATATTCGCGAGAAAAACTAGATAGTCTTTGCTATCTAGTTTTTTGTTCTACAAATGAAGGCAAAAGCATACATATAAGATAAATATATAGGGTTATTTGGCGAATTTCTCTGACAAATATCTCGTTTTTTTGTGAAAGGAATATGATATGATGCGGACAACGATAAGAGGTGAGGTGTGAGTGTATGGACAAGCAATCACGAACGATCTCAGTGAAAGTGAATGGAACAGAAGCGAAGTATGAGGAAAAGAAGAAAGATGAATTTGAATGGATGGTAGTAGAAGGTGAACGACCGAGAAATGTTGTTCCGTTTCAAAAAGCGAAATCGATGTCTGTGGAAAAATACCGAAAGAAGTGGAGTAATACATTAATTGCAATCGTTGCAACCGCAATTATTATCGGTACGGCGTTTGGAATGGGGATGCTTCATTTACTCACCGGACAAGGAACGACAGGAGGAAGTGAAGTAACAGCTTCCCAGCCGACTGGGAATGGAGAATCAAAGGTGGGTGGAACGGCAGGACAAACATCAGAACCAAAAGAAGAAAAACAAAAAGCACAGGCAGGAGCGTCATTGGATCCGATGAAATTATTTTTTGTTCAAGGGGGGCTTTATTCTTCTGAAGAAAAGGGACGAGCAGCTCTTGAAGAATGGAAAGGCAATGGGGGCATTGGAGCTTTGAGACCGAGCGGGGATAAGTATGCAATAGTTGTTGGTATTGCTAGCGATGAACAGGCTATAAATCAATTAATGACTCAGTATAAAAATGATGGTGTCTCCGTTTTAAAAAAGAACTGGGATATAACAGATAAAGCGTTGCTGAAAGATGATAAAGAAGTAGGAACATTTTTAACAAAAGTGCAGCCATTATACACTCATTTAGCAAAATATGCTTCTAGTGTACAAGTTGGTGGAAAAAGCAGCGCAAAAGATATAGAAGCAATTAAAAAAGAATGGAAAGCGATTGAAAAAGAGGGGAAAAGTATGAAGCGAGAAGAAGCAAAGAAACTGTATATGTATACGTCGATAGCTGTACAAACAGTAAAAGATGGGAAAATGGATAAGGAATCTTTGGCGAAATTAAATCAAGTTATTATTGATGGCTTACTCTCGTATGAAAAAATTGTTTCGTAGAAAGTGAAATGATAGGATAATAAAATGAGTAAGAAAGAAGTACATGTACTTCTTTCTTTTCTTTTGAATTTAGAGCAAAGTGCTTTCTCTATGACAGGAATATAATCGTATGCAATAAAGAATTGTTATTTTAGTTAGAGAAATTAATATTTCTTTCATTTGTGGACAAACTACTCCTTTGATACGATTGATATAAATTGTTCTGCTTCATGTGAGAAAGGAAGGAGAAAATATGAAAAAAATAATTTTAGCTTCAGGATCACCTCGGAGGAAGGAATTGCTTGAGTTAGCTAGCATACCATTTGAAATCATTGTAAGTGAAGTAGAGGAAACAATTGGTGCATATTCATCGCCTTCTGATATTGTAATGTCGCTTGCCTTGCAAAAAGCATCAGCGGTGGCAGAAAATAATAGTGATTACATTGTGTTAGGTGCAGATACAATTGTTACATATGAGTCGCGTATTCTTGGTAAGCCTTCTAATGAGGATGAGGCGAAAGAGATGTTACAATTATTATCAGGGAAAACACATGAAGTGTATACAGGTGTTGCGATTATATCAAAAGAAAAAACGGTTACTTTTTATGAGCGTACAGAAGTTACGTTTTGGGAGCTAACAGAAGAGGAAATTGATACATACGTCGCGTCGAAAGAACCTCTTGATAAAGCCGGTAGTTATGGGATTCAAGGTAAAGGATCTATTTTCGTTCAAAATATTCAAGGGGACTACTATAGTGTAGTTGGCTTACCAATTGCACGTCTCGTTAGGGAATTAAAACAATTTGATATTGATGTAACCCATGCGTAAAATTGCATGGGGTTTTCTTTGAGAGAACAAATAAAGGAGTGGAGAGATGAACGGTATTCGTGATGTTGTAAGAGAAGAACAGCCACGGGAGCGTTTATTGTTAGAAGGTGCCGGAAGTTTATCAAATCGAGAGCTTCTCGCAGTATTACTCAGAACAGGTTCTAAAGAAGAAACAGTGTTAAAGTTATCAGATAAAATTTTACACCAATTTGATGGCTTACGTATGTTGAAAGACGCAACATTAGAAGAGCTAATTAGTATACATGGTATTGGGATTTCAAAGGCATCGCAACTTATGGCAGCCTTTGAACTAGGCAGAAGAATGGTGCGTTTAGAATATCAAAATAGATATAGTATTCGAAGTCCAGAAGATTGTGCGAAATACATGATGGAAGAAATGCGTTTTTTACAACAAGAGCATTTTGTTTGTTTATATTTAAATACAAAAAATCAAGTTCTACATAGGCAAACGATTTTTATTGGAAGTTTAAACACGTCAATTGTACACCCCAGGGAAGTTTTTAAAGAAGCCTTCCGTCGTGCAGCAGCCTCTATTATATGTCTTCATAACCATCCCTCAGGAGATCCCACGCCGAGCCGTGAAGATATTGAAGTAACAAAACGTTTAGTAGAATGCGGCCAGATTATCGGAATTGAAGTGCTAGATCATATTATAATAGGTGACCATAAATTCGTGAGTTTAAAGGAAAAAGGTCATATTTAAGACTATGCTTTTTACTTATTTTGTTTTATAATGTGATTTATGAGTTTTTTGTAGAAATTTATCTACAAAAAGGATAAAGATATAAAAAACGTACTGTTTTTATAATATAAAGTAAGAAAAAATGAGTCCGTGAAAACAAGAAAGGAAGATAAATAATATGTTTGGATTTGGTGGATTTACTCGCGATCTTGGAATAGACTTAGGAACTGCGAACACGCTTGTATATGTAAAAGGAAAAGGTGTAGTTTTACGTGAGCCTTCAGTAGTTGCGTTACAAACTGATACGAAACAAATCGTTGCTGTAGGTAGCGACGCAAAACAAATGATTGGTCGTACACCAGGGAACGTTGTGGCACTTCGCCCGATGAAAGACGGTGTAATTGCTGATTATGAAACAACTGCAACAATGATGAAATATTACATTCAACAAGCTCAAAAATCAAACGGTTTCTTCTCACGTAAGCCGTATGTAATGGTATGTGTACCATCTGGTATTACAGCTGTAGAAAGACGTGCAGTAATCGATGCGACTCGTCAAGCGGGTGCTCGTGATGCTTATCCTATCGAAGAGCCATTTGCAGCAGCAATTGGTGCAAACTTACCTGTTTGGGAACCAACTGGTAGTATGGTAGTTGATATCGGTGGTGGTACAACAGAAGTTGCAATTATTTCTTTAGGAGGTATTGTAACAAGTCAGTCAGTTCGTGTTGCTGGTGATGATATGGACGATTCAATCATTCAGTACATTAAGAAAAGCTATAACTTAATGATCGGTGAAAGAACAGCTGAAGCATTAAAATTAGAAATCGGTTCTGCAGGCGAGCCAGAAGGTATCGAGCCTATGGAAATTCGCGGTCGTGATTTAGTAAGTGGTTTACCAAAAACAGTACTAATTCAGCCAGAAGAAATTGCAGATGCATTAAAAGATACAGTAGATGCGATTGTAGAATCAGTTAAAAATACGCTAGAAAAAACTCCACCTGAATTAGCGGCTGATATTATGGACCGCGGTATTGTATTAACAGGTGGCGGGGCATTACTACGTAATTTAGATAAAGTAATTAGTGAAGAAACAAAAATGCCAGTTCTTGTTGCAGAAGACCCATTAGATTGCGTAGCAATTGGAACAGGTAAAGCATTAGACAATATCGATCTTTTCAAAACTGCTGCTCGATAATATTGCAAAATAAAAATCAGTGAAATTAAGAGGGTGTGAACGTGCCACAGTTTTTCTTAAACAAAAGATTAATTGTTTTGTTAGTTAGTATTATTCTTCTCGTGGCATTGATTGGAATCTCATTGAAAGAACGGAACAGTTTAACATGGCCAGAGCAGTTTGTTAAAGATACTGTCGGTGTTGTAGAACGTGTATTCCAAAAGCCAGCGAAATACGTAGCTGGATTCTTCGAAAATGTAGAGGATGTAAAGCGCACGTATGAAGAGAATAAAGAATTAAAAGCAAAATTAGATAATTATGCAGGTCTATCAGGTAAAGTAAAACAATTAGAAGATGATAACAAGAAGTTACAAGAGTTAACTGGAAAAAAAGAGTTGCTGAGCGATTATACTGAGATTCCAGCTACTGTTGTTTCTCGTAGTTCAGATAAATGGTACGATTTAATTGGAATTGATAAAGGGGCACAGCAAGGAATTAAAAAAGATATGGCTGTTATGACTTCACAAGGTTTAGTTGGACGTGTGAAAAGTGTATCTCAGTTTACATCATCAGTAGAGTTATTAAGCTCTATGAGCCGAACAAATCGTGTATCTGCTATTGTACAAGGGCAAGAAAATATCTTTGGTTTAATTGAAGGTTACGACAAAGAAAAACACTTACTTCTTTTCACAAAGATTGGTTCTGATGCAAAAGTAGAAAAAGATCAAATGGTTGTAACATCTGGACTAGGTGATATTTTCCCGAAAGGTCTTGTAATTGGGAAAATCGTTGATGTACAACCAGATGCATACGGCTTAACAAAAACAGCTTATGTAAAACCTGCCGCTGATTTAAATGACGTAGAGCATATTATGGTTGCTAAACGTAAAAAGCCTTCAGCGCCATTAGAATAGGAGGGGGAGAAGAGATGATGAAGATTTTAAAAAGAGCAGCTCTTCCTCTTTTGCTCCTTTTTGTGTTTCTATTTGAAAATATGTTTGCTACCATTGTTCCAACAAATGTGTTTTGGAAAGAGAGTATAGCAGCACCGCATTTCTTTATAATCGTCTTATGTTTTATTACAGTGTATTATAGTCCGGTCCAGGGGATTTATTACGGACTATTATTTGGTTTCTTATTTGATACCGTATACACAGAACTTGTCGGTATATATATTTTTGCTTATCCGATTTTAGCTTATTTAGTTTATAGTGTGATGAAAGTACTGCAATTGAATTTATTTATTGTTGTTTCCATCATATTAGCTAGCGTTGTAGCACTAGAGTATTATGTGTATGGATTTTTAACTTTGTTGGGACGTACTCATATGCCAGCGTATGTCTTTTTCACAGATCGTCTCCTTGCTACTTTATTGTTAAATGCTATTTTCTTGTTGATAGTTTGTTTCCCACTGAGACGATATATATTGCGTCTTTCAAAAGCGATGGAAGAAAAAGAAAAAAGGATTTTCTAATTTTATGTCGAATTGAATCGGTGGGGTGAACTTTAGTGGAAGAAAAAAAGCAACAAAATGTAACGATAAAAGGGACAAAAGATGGGATAACGCTTCATTTAGATGATTGTTGTTCATTCTCTGAATTGTTGATAGAATTAGACGAAAAACTTTCTACACATTACTACGATGGTGATGGACGCTCTTTAATTGAAGTGCATGTGAAAGTAGGAAATCGTTATTTAACAGAAGTCCAACAAGAAGAGATTCGTACGTTAATTCGTAATAAAAAGAATCTTGTTGTGGATTCAATTGAAAGTGATGTTATCACTAAAGCAGAAGCAATAGCTTGGAAAGAAGAAACAGAAATTGTCCCTATTTCCAAAATTGTTCGCTCTGGACAAGTTTTACATGTAAAAGGAAATTTGTTGTTAATTGGAGATGTTAATCCAGGCGGAACGGTTATCGCTGGGGGGAATATTTTTGTTGTAGGATCATTAAGAGGAATTGCACATGCTGGGTATTATGGGGATTCGGATGCTGTAATCGCTGCATCTGTTATGAACCCGATGCAACTTCGAATTAGTGATGTGGCAATGCGGGCTCCGGAAGAGAAAGAAGACGGAGCGGAGGCGGCAGAATGTGCGTATATTAATGAGAACAATCACATTGTTGTCGATCGCCTGCAACTTCTCACTCATCTTAGACCTAATTTAACAAAGTTAGAAAGGGGAATTGTATAGCTGTGGGAGAGGCAATAGTAATTACATCTGGAAAAGGCGGAGTAGGTAAAACTACAACGTCTGCGAACATTGGTACGGCCCTAGCGTTATCTGGAAAGAAAGTGTGCTTAATTGACACAGATATCGGTCTTCGAAATTTAGACGTAGTAATGGGGCTGGAAAATCGTATTGTATTTGATCTTGTTGATGTCGTTGAAGGGCGTTGCCGTTTACCTCAGGCTCTTATTAAAGATAAACGTTTTGATGATCTTTATTTATTACCTGCAGCACAAACGAGTGATAAATCAGCGGTAACACCTGAACAAATGGATGAATTAATACAAGTATTACGTCAAGATTATGATTACATATTAATTGATTGTCCTGCGGGGATTGAGCAGGGATTTAAAAATGCGGTAGCTGGTGCGGATAAAGCAATCGTTGTTACGACGCCAGAAGTATCCTCAATGCGCGATGCGGATCGTATTATTGGGCTTTTAGAAAAAGAGGATATTGAACCACCAAAACTTGTTATTAACCGTGTACGTAGTCATATGCTTCATGAACAGGATATGTTAGATGTTGATGAAATTGTACGTACATTGTCAATCGAGCTTCTTGGTGTTGTCGAAGATGACGATGAAGTTATTCGAGCTACAAATACAGGTGAACCTGTGGCGTTGCAACCAAGCGGAAAAGCAGCGTTGGCTTATCGTAATATTGCAAGACGCTTGTTGGGTGAGAATGTACCATTACAAGCATTTGAACAAGAAAAGGTATCGGTATTTGCAAAGGTAAAAAACTTCTTTGGAATCCGTTAAAAGCACTTCGCACATATGCGAAGTGCTTTCTTTTTTCTTCACACGAATATCTTTCTTTCTTAGCTCATACACATGTACAAACTGTATACAACTGTTTCTATTGAAATTAGCTTACGGAAAGAAAGGAGACAGTATGAAGAATAGACGCGTAGAAGAAATTAAAAAGCGGATTGCGAAAAGGAAGGCCGAGCAAGAAAGGATGGAGGAAGAGCAGTATTTTACCGGAGGAAATTTTGGTAGCGAAACAGTATTTATTGAAGAAGGAGAAAAGGAAATTCACCCTTTATTTCGAAAGGAAGTCTTTTTCTTCAAAGTTTTATTATCAGCAATATTAGTTCTTTCGGTTGCTATTTTATATAAGAATGCCCCGTCTTCGTTCGATGGTGCTAAAGCTGTTACAGAAAAAGTGATGAAAGAGGAATTTCAGTTTGCTACTGTAGCGAAATGGTATGAAAAGCAATTTGGAAAACCGCTTGTATTTTATTCACCGAATGAGAAAAAAGAAGGGAGTATTCAGCAAAAAGATTATGCAATTCCTGCTTCTGGAAAAGTAATGCAAGGGTTTCAAAAAAATGGTCAAGGTGTATTTGTCCAAACAGCTACAAATGCAACAGTTGAGTCAGTGAATGAAGGATTAGTTGTTTTTGCGGGTAAGAAAGAGGAACTTGGAAATACAGTTCAAATTCAACATGCAGATGGTACGGAGTCATGGTATGCAAACTTAAACGATATGTCAGTGAAATTATATGATTACGTTTCAAAGAAACAAAAAATTGGAACGGTGAGTAATGATACAAATGATAAAAATGGAAAGTTTTATTTCGCGATAAAAAAGAATGAAAAATTTATTGATCCGATCCAGGTGATATCATTTGATTAAATATAGGGACGTTTTAACGAAAATTTCCGTGCATCCATTATTTTGGGTTATCATTGTCATTGGTATTTTTACTGCACGTTTTAAAGAATTAATACTGTTATTTTGTATTGTTCTTATTCATGAACTTGGGCATGCTTTTGCAGCAGCGCACTATAATTGGCGTATAAAAAAAATTCAGCTTTTGCCGTTTGGTGGCGTGGCTGAGCTTGAGGAACATGGTAATAAGTCGTTGAAAGAGGAACTTGTTGTCGTAATTGCAGGACCGATTCAACATGTTTGGATGATGCTAGTAGGTTATATATTGTTTGAAGCTGGTTGGCTGAACGCGGATTTATATTATTTCTTTATGTGGAATAATATAATTATTTTAGCGTTTAATTTACTCCCTATTTGGCCGTTAGATGGCGGGAAAGTATTGTTTAATATACTATCATATCGTTTTCCTTATTTACAAGCACATGAAAAGATGATGAAATTGTCATGTGTTTTTTTTGGTGTAATATTAGGATGGCAGTTACTCTGGAATAGCAATAATATTATGATGTGGGTACTACTCATGTTTTTGGCAGTGTCGTTATATCAAGAGTGGAAACAAAGACGGTATGCCTTTATGCGTTTTTTATTAGAACGTTATTATGGGAACAAAAGAGGAATTGAAAAGATTGCACCTATTGAAGTGCAATCAGAAGATCATTTATATAAGATATTCACAAAATTTCGTAGAGGATATAAGCACTCTATTATCGTCCATGGAAAATATAAAGAACATTACACATTAGATGAAAATGAACTGCTCTATGCATATTTTACTGAAAAACGAACAACTTCATCAGTTGAAGAATTAATCGGTTAGTGTTGACGATAGCACTAACCTTTTATTATTGTAAAAGCAAAGAAGATTATAAAGTGAGGAAATAATTTTGAAAACGTTATATGTGAATTACGCTGGATCGGAAAAGCGCGTTGCAATTGAAGAGAAGAAAAAAATTGTTGAGTTTTTATGGAAACGTAATGAAGAGCAAGAGATTGTTGGGCATATTTATGCCGGACGTATCGTAAGAACAATCGCTGGAATGAACGCAGCATTTGTAAACATCGGTTTAGAAAAACATGCGTATCTTTCATACGATGATGTACCATCTTGTTATCGTATACATGAAGGGCAAGCGATTCTCGTACAAGTTGTGAAAGAGGCAATTGATACGAAAGGGCCTAAATTGACAGCGAATATAGAATTTACCGGGAAATATGTCGTTTATATGCCGTTTGATGAGATGCGCGCTGTTTCTCGGAAAATAAAAAATAATAAAAGAAGACAACAGTTACTCCAAATTGAGGTAGAAGGAACGGGGGGGTACATTTTCCGCTCTGCTTCTGAAAAAGGAGCGATTGAAGAAATACAAGCTGAAATGCAAATGTTACAGCAGTTATATGAAGAGCTACAAAGAAAAGAGGGCCAAGGAAAGGCGCCGTTATTACTTCATCGACCGGCCACCTTTTTAGATCGTGTATTCCAAGAGAATCCGATTGAAACAATTGAAAAAGTAGTTGTAGATACAAGAAGTATAGTAAAAGAATTAGAGGAAAAGATTGGAAAAGAAAAAGTATCTTTTTATAATGAAAAATCTTCAATGTTTAACCATTTTGGAATAGAGCGTGAAATCGAGAAAGCACTTCAAAAAATTGTATGGCTCCCGAATGGTGCTTATTTAATTGTGGAACAAATGGAGACGATGACTGTAATTGATGTGAATACGGGCAAGTTTACTGGAAAACAGAATTTACAAGATACAGTCCTTCGTACAAATGAAGTGGCAGCTGAAGAGATTGCACGTCAATTAAGACTGCGTGATATCGGTGGTATGATATTAATTGATTTTATTAATATGAAAAGAAGAGAAGATAAAGAAATGGTAAGAGAATGTCTCATGGCTGCTATGCAAAATGATCGCACATATACAAGAGTGCTTGGGTTTACAGAGTTAGGGATTTTAGAGATGACACGTAAACGTAAGAAACATTCTTTACGCGACGTATTACTAGAAGAATGTGTACCGTGCAAAGCGACGGGGTATGTGATGTCATATGAGACAATTGCGTATGAGTTAGAGAGAGAGCTAATTACATATGGCAATATAGAGGATGAGGCAGTATTAATCGCTGCACCTAAAGACTTGCAAAAACAATTTTTGCAAAAAGAATTACAAAAAAATATTCCATTTGAAATTTATTTCAAAGATGATATGATCGAAAAGTATGCAATTGTCCGTTTTGGAAGTAAAACAGAAATTGTAGAGCGGAAAAAATAGTTAGCAGAACATTTATTGACAACCGTCTATGATTCATGATAACATCTTTATGTTATAGTTTATAGCACCTAAACGGCTATATGCTACAACCGCACAAGACAGGTTCCCTAAAGGCATATATGTCTACCTCGTTTTTGGCGAGTCTTAGTAATTAAGAGGAGGTGCAAGTATGTACGCAATTATCGAAACAGGTGGAAAACAAATTAAAGTTGAAGCTGGTCAAGCAATCTACATTGAAAAATTAGATGTTGAAGCTGGTGAAACTGTTACTTTTGACAAAGTTCTTTTCGTTGGTGGCGAAAACGTTAAAGTTGGTAGCCCAGTTGTAGAAGGTGCAACAGTTACTGCGAAAGTTGAAAAACAAGGTCGCGCTAAGAAAATTATCGTTTTCAAATACAAAGCGAAAAAGAACAATCGTAAGAAACAAGGTCATCGTCAACCTTACACTAAGCTAGTTGTTGAAGCTATCAACGCTTAATCCAGGTTAACATGATTAAAATTACGATAAGTCGCACGAAATTAGGAAGTATCCAATCATTTAAAATGACTGGACATGCCGATTATGCGCCACATGGACAAGACCTTGTCTGTGCTGGAACTACAGCGGTTGTGTTTGGTTCTATAAATGCAGTGGAAGAACTTTGTAATGTGCAGGCAACTATTGAACTCGGAAGTGATGGCGGATTCTTAACGTATGAATTGCCTAATGATTTAGACGTTCATACAGTAGAAAAAGCACAGATACTTTTGGAAGGATTGGTTGTTTCGCTTAAGACGATCGAACTTGATTACGGAAAGTATATCCGTTTAATAGAAAAAGTGCAGGAGGTGTAACGTATGTTAAGATTAGATCTTCAGTTTTTCGCATCTAAGAAAGGTGTAGGTAGTACAAAGAACGGTCGTGACTCTCAGTCAAAACGTCTTGGTGCTAAACGCGCAGATGGTCAAACGGTTTCAGGTGGTTCAATTCTTTACCGTCAACGCGGTACAAAAATTTATCCAGGTGTTAACGTTGGTCGTGGTGGCGATGACACTTTATACGCGAAAGTTGACGGCGTAGTACGCTTTGAGCGTCTTGGCCGTGACCGCAAACAAGTGAGCGTATATCCTGTTGCTCAAGAAGCATAAGAACTCACGGAAAACTCTAACCTGAGTGCAGGTTAGAGTTTTTCTATATTAAGGGGTATCTAAATGAATGAAAAATGGACAATTATAGATGCATTGCGCCATTCAAGACATGATTGGCTCAATCGTATGCAGATGGTGAAAGGAAACCTTTCCCTTGGAAAAGTGGAAGAAATTCATAGTCTCATCGATCGTTTTGTCCAAGAAGCGAGACAAGAATCCAATCTGATGGGGCTATCAATGCCTTTATTTTCAGAGTGGATTTTAACATATAATTGGAAACAGCAGCCGTGCTTATTGGAGTACGAAGTATTAGGGAAATTACATAACTTATCTCACTTAGATGAGACTGTATGTACATGGACGAATCAATTTTTCTCGATGCTTCAGCATAGTTTAGACGTATATGTTGAAAATTATGTTTGTATCACAATTGAATGTGACGCGGATAATGCTCGTTTCTTTTTTGATTTTCGTGGTAAGCTAACGAGTGTAGAAGAACTACAGAATTGGCTTGCGACCCAAAACAATAAATGGTATTCCATTTCTTATACAGTGCGAGACGAAGAAGTCTCAGTTATATTACAACCAATTGAAAAAGTGTGGTGAAATAATGTTTGTAGATCAGGTCAAGATATATGTAAAAGGCGGCGACGGTGGTAACGGTATGGTTGCGTATCGTCGTGAGAAGTATGTTCCTAAAGGTGGCCCAGCAGGTGGCGACGGCGGTAAAGGTGCAGATGTTGTTTTCGTAGTTGAGGAAGGCTTACGTACATTAATGGACTTCCGCTACCAACGTCATTTCAAAGCTGATCGCGGTCAGCACGGAATGAGTAAAGGTCAGCACGGACGTAAATCTGAAGATTTAATCGTAAAGGTTCCACCAGGAACAATAGTAAAAGATGAAAAAACTGGTCAAATTCTTGCCGATTTAGTAACGCATGAACAAACTGCTGTAATCGCAAGAGGTGGCCGTGGTGGCCGTGGTAACTCACGTTTCGCAACAGCTACGAACCCAGCACCAGAAATCGCTGAGAACGGAGAACCAGGTCAAGAACGTGATGTCATTCTAGAACTTAAAGTACTAGCAGATGTTGGACTTGTTGGATTCCCAAGTGTAGGTAAATCTACATTATTATCTGTTGTATCATCAGCACGTCCGAAAATTGCAGAGTATCACTTTACAACAATCGTTCCGAATCTTGGTGTTGTTGAAACTGGTGATAACCGCAGCTTCGTGATGGCTGACCTTCCTGGACTAATTGAAGGCGCACATGCTGGCGTTGGACTTGGACACCAATTCTTACGTCATATCGAGCGTACACGTGTAATTGTACATGTTATTGATATGTCTGGTTTAGAAGGCCGTGAGCCATATGAAGATTATGTTACAATTAATAATGAATTAAAAGAATACAATATGCGTTTAACAGAGCGTCCACAAGTTGTTGTAGCAAACAAAATGGATATGCCAGATGCAGAAGAGAACTTACAAGCATTTAAAGAGAAAGTGGGAGACGAAGTAAAAATCTTCCCAATTTCAGCTGTAACGAAACAAGGTGTTCGTGATTTACTATTTGAAGTAGCGAACTTATTAGAAACAACACCAGAATTCCCAATGTACGATGTTGTCGAAGAGTCTGAAGCAAGTGTAATGTATAAATTTGATGCTGAAAGTCTTAAATTTGAAATTACACGTGAAAGTGACGGCACATTTGTTATTTCTGGTTACGATATCGAGAAGACATTCAAAATGACAGACTTCTCACGTGATGAATCTATACGTCGTTTCGCTCGCCAAATGCGCGGAATGGGTATTGATGAAGCGCTTCGTGCACGTGGTGCAAAAGACGGAGATATTGTAAAAATTCTTGAATATGAATTTGAATTTATCGACTAAGACTGCCGAAATATGGCAGTCTTTTTTTTATCCCACTATTTGCCCGTAGAACCTCCACTGATTAAAGTATCACTTTATATTGCAATAGTTAGATTATTATAGGAAAAAATCCCCACTAAATAAATTTTCAATTTATAATGGAAAAAGGAGTAAATGTAGAAGAATTCTTTTATGGGGAGAAAAAGAGCATGTATAAAATATTAATTGTAGAAGATGATGAGAAAATCGCGGGAATATTAGAGGAGCATTTAGAAAGGTATGGCTATCAATCATTTAGAGTAAGTGATTTATGTCATATAAAAGATGAGTTTGTAAAAGTAAATCCTCATCTCGTGTTACTTGATATTAATTTACCGTACTTTGACGGTTTTTATTGGTGTCGTCAAATTCGTACTATATCGAATGCGCCGATTATTTTTGTTTCTGCAAGAACAGGGGAAATGAATCAAGTAATGGCGATTGAAAACGGCGGCGATGATTATATTACGAAGCCATTCCATTTAGATATCGTAATGGCAAAGGTGAAGAGTGCGCTTCGCCGTGGTTATGGAGAGTATGCTTCTGCTGCTGAGAGTGATTGTTTAGGTGTAAATGGACTGTTGTTATTCCCGTCCCAGCATATTGTTGAGTGGCAGGGACAACAAACTGAACTGACAAAAAATGAGTTTTACTTATTAGAATGTTTAATGAAACAGGTGAATCAGTATGTAACGCGCGAAGAACTGTTAGAAGCTCTATGGGATGAAGTAGCATTTGTGGATGATAATACATTAACCGTAAATGTAAAACGTGTAAGGAAGAAACTAGAGGAGTTAGGCATTAAAAATGCAATTGTAACGAAACGTGGATATGGTTATGCGCTTCTTACGGAGTGGGGCGAAGGGCATGAAGGTTAAAAATTACCTCGTGGATCGCTTTCCTTTAATTCTTTCTTATATTGTTAGCCTTTGTTTATTTGGGCTCGTTTTGCAGTTGCAAAGTCTTTTAGAAAAGAAATCCATTGATTGGAGTACGTGGTTATATGGACTTTTATTAGGAACAGTTGTGTTTACTGTATACCTCATTTACGATTATCGAAAACGGAGTGTGTATTTAAAGAGGATCGAAAAGTATGTTACTGGCGGAAATACATTACATGACTCTTTACTTATTGATGAATCTTATACATCAGAGCAAGAAATGGTCGTTGAATCTTTTACGTTATTAAGACAGCAATATATGAATGAAATTCATAAACAGCATGCGAAAGAGCAACAGCAAATGATATTTATGAACCAATGGATTCACCAAATGAAAACACCAGTATCTGTTATTGAATTATTGTTGCAGAAGTTTGGCAAAGAGCATCGTGAGGCAAGAGTAACAGTTGAAAGTATCCGTGAAGAAAATAACCGTATACTAAATGGGTTAGATTTAGCGTTACATATGGCAAGACTAGAGCAGTTTGCGAAAGATTATAAGGTAGAAGTAGTAAATGTTATAGATATCGTGCGAGGTATTATTAATGAAAACCGAAAATCCTTCATTCAATCGTCTGTATTCCCGAAAGTGATGTTTGAAGAAGATACTTGTATGGTTGCATCTGATAGAAAATGGCTGAGCGTTGCTATAGGTCAAATTGTTGTAAACGCAATCAAGTATACCAAAATTTCAGCGGTAGAGAAAAAAGAAATTCAATTTCAAATTGAAGAGAAAGATCAAAAGGTGTTATTACATATTAAGGACAATGGAATTGGTATTCCAGAGCAAGACGTAAAGCGCATATTTGACCCATTCTTTACGGGAATAAATGGACGTAAAACGAGAGAAGCGACTGGGATGGGCTTATATATTACGAAGGAAATTTGCGATAATTTACATCATGGAATGTATGTTCAATCGGCTGAAGGAGAAGGGACAACATTCACGTTCCAATTTGCAAAAGATGAAGAATATCATACATTGATGAGAAAAATGACAAAACTGTAAGATAACAAAACGTTTTGTAAGGGAAATCACTCGTTTCTTTTTCTTATTTTTCTTATAGTAAATGTAAGAAGAAAACACATAGGGGGATTAGAAATGAGTGTTCTTGAAGTAAAAGGATTAACGAAGGTGTACCAATCAAAAGGTTCAGTAGCGACGACTGCTTTAAACGATATAAATTTTAAAATAGAAGAAGGCGAATTTGTAGGGATTATGGGTCCTTCAGGAAGCGGGAAAACGACGCTTTTAAATTTATTAGCAACAATTGATAAGCAAACTTCAGGTCATGTACTTGTAAATGGTGAAGAAATTAATCAAATGCGTGCTGCCAAATTAGCGGAGTTTCGCCGTACACATTTAGGATTCATCTTCCAAGATTTTAACTTACTTGATACGTTATCCATTAAAGAAAACATCATTTTACCACTTGTAATGGCGAAGAAATCTGTAAATGAAATCGATGCGAAAGTACTGGAAATTGCGAAGTTTTTAAACATCGAAGAAATTTTAAATAAAAAAGTATACGAAGTATCAGGCGGACAACAACAACGCGCAGCAGCAGCGAGAGCAATCATTCATGAACCGACGTTAATTTTAGCAGATGAGCCAACTGGAAACTTAGACTCAAAGTCAGCGAAATCGCTAATGGGCGCTCTGCAAGATTTACACGAGCAAAAGAAAGTAACGATTGCAATGGTTACGCACGATCCAGTAGCGGCTAGTTATTGTGAACGTATCCTTTTCATACGCGATGGAGAAATTTTCTCGGAAATACATAAAGGAAGAACGAAACAAGCCTTTTTCCAAGAAATTCTGGACGTACTTGCGATGCTAGGAGGAGAATATCATGAACTTTCGCCAGCTCGCGCTTAATAACGTAAAAGGAAATTGGCGTAACTATAAAGCGTTTCTTATAAGTAGTTGTTTATCGATTGTCGTATTTTTCATGTATGCTTCTTTTATTTATCATCCAGATGTCGTAAGCGGTAATATTAGTATGAGAACGATGATCACAAAAGGATTAGAATCGATGAATTATATTGTGGTCATCTTCTCGGCACTCTTTATTTTATATGCAAATTCAACGTTTTTACGAGCAAGAAAAAAAGAGTTTGGTCTACTAACATTAATAGGCGGAACGAAATCGCAGCTCGGCCGAATGATTATATTAGAGCAACTGATGTTAGGTAGTATTGCAATTGTAGTTGGTATTGGGGTTGGAATGCTTTGTTCAAAATTATTTTTCCAAGCGTTAAGCGTATTATTGAAAATAGATAAGACACTTCCACTCGTTTGGAATAGTAAAGCAGTTTTTATTACAGCTGGTGTATACTTTATTTTATTTTTAATCCTATCATTGTTTAGTGTTTGGACAGTAGGACGCTTGCAAATTATTGATTTATTAAGAGAAGCAAGAAAGCAAAAAGTAGAGCCGTTTGCATTTACATGGTTAAGTGTAGTTGGTATAGGATGTATTATTGCTGCATATGTGCTTAGCTTCCAAGTAACGTTTCTGAATTTCCTCATCCTCTTTTTACCGGTTGTAGGACTGACAATTGGCGGAACGTATTT
Source organism: Bacillus sp. ok061 (assembly GCF_900108285.1). Classification (NCBI taxonomy): domain Bacteria; kingdom Bacillati; phylum Bacillota; class Bacilli; order Caryophanales; family Bacillaceae; genus Bacillus; species Bacillus sp. ok061. The sequence continues at coordinate 465,061 of NZ_FNUW01000001.1, forward strand.
ACTATTTACACAAGGAAGTACAGTCGTATTAAAAGCATTGCAAAAACGAAAACAATCTTTTTATACGTACCCAAATATGTTCGTCCTTAGTAACCTTATTTATAAAATGAAAGATAATGCTCGTTTTCTATTTGTAATTTCTATTATTACGGCGGTTGTATCCTCGGCAGTTGGCACGCTTTACGTATATTTTGAAAATTTGAGTGCGAAAACGGTAGAACTTACACCACACGCTATTTCATATGAGGAAAAGGGGTTAAGTACGCATAGCCTTATTAATGAAGAAAAGGTACAGGAGCTTGTGAAGAGACATGGGTTTGAAGATGCGCGAAAAGTAACCTACGTTAAACTACCGGCAACACAGAAAATAACGTTGTTTAATAGTGAACATGAAGTACCGATGACGATTATTTCAGAAAAAGAATATAATACGGAAGTGCGCAAACAAAAGAGAGAGCAACCTACAGAAGTTCATAATGCACTGGGTAGTGCAACAATGGTTATGGTTGATATGTCAAATGAACTGATGAAGATAGACCGCACGAAACCGTATGAATTTACAATTAACGGACAAAAGCAGTCTGTTCAATTAAATAAGCCAACGCAGTATTCTGTTTTTAATGATAGTGAATATCTCGTTGTAAATGATCAAGATTTTGAGAAATATGCAAAACTCGTACCAGATGAAGAAAAGACGAAATATTACGGTTATTATATTGAGGATTGGAAAAGTACAGAAGATCTTGTATTAGATTTGAAAAATGAAATTGCACCAGAAAAGCAAGGAGAATTGAGAAATTCAGTGTTTGCGTATAAGGATATAAGAGAAGGTGGAGCAATTACAATGTTCATCGGTTTCTTCGTAGCGGTACTGTTCTTCTTCTTTGCTTGTAGTATGACATACTTTAAATGGTTTAACGATAAAGAACAAGATCGTATTCAATTTAAATCGTTAAAGAGAATCGGTATGACAGATAAAGAAATTCGCAAAATTGCGATTCGACAAATGGGAGTTATCTTCTTTATCCCAATTTTAATCGGTTCCATTCATAGTGGAGTTGCTCTTCATACGTTAGGGAAAATGCTTTATATTGATTTGTGGAAATCAGGTGCGCTTGTAATTGGAGCATACATTTTAGCTTCTGCTATTTACTTTATGATCGCGCAAAGAGGATATTTAAAACACGTAAAAAGCTAGGGGAATCTCTAGCTTTTTGCCTATGTAGTAAGTTACAGGAGGACGATAGATGAACATTCGGCAACTAGCGCTGCAAAATATAAAAGGAAATTGGCGTAATTATAAAGTGTTTTTCTTAAGTAGTTGTTTTGCAATATTTGCTTCTTTTGCATATATGTCTGTCATTGTACATCCGTATATGCAAGAGACGATATGGTATCAAAACGTACGCTGGGGACTTATCATATGTAATGTTATAATCATTTCTTTTTTCGTCATATTTATTTTGTACTCTACCTCTATTTTCATAGAAGCACGTAAGAAAGAATTAGGGTTATATATGTTAATGGGAGCAACGAAGTCTAACGTAATAGGAGTGATTATGACCGAGCAAATTTTAATCGGGGTCTTCGCGAATATTTTCGGTATTGGGCTTGGTATGATATTTTTAAAACTCTTTTTTATGGTATTTAGTATGTTACTTCGACTTCCGAAAGAACTTCCTGTTATATTTGACGTAAGTGCGATTGGTGTAACATTTATTACATATATGGTCGTTTTTATTCTGTTATCTTTTATAAGTGCTTTACGTATATGGAATATAAAAATCATTCGGTTATTGAAAGAATTTCGAACAGATAAAAAAGAGAAGAAAACATCCAAGTGGCTTTGTATATTCGGCTTTATTTGTTTAGGGATAGGATATGCGTTAGCGCTACAAGTGACGATGGCTACGATAGCAATATACTTTTTCCCTGTGTCTATACTTGTCTTTTTTGGAACGTATTTTTCTTTCGCGCATGGTGCTACCCAAGTGTTAGAGATGATAAAGCGAAATAAAAAGATTATGTATACATATCCGTATTTATTTATAGTGAATCAATTGTCACATCGAATGAAGGAAAATGGTCGCTTTTTCTTTCTGATGTCTATGGCAACGACGTTTGTAGTTACGGCAACAGGTACGGTGTTCTTGTATTTTTCTAGCATGCAAGATATGTGGCGAACTGGAGGGGTACACTCGTTTTCGTACATAGAAAAAGGTATTTCTACTTATGAAGTCTTTGAAGAAGGTGCGGTTGAAAAATTACTGAATCAATATGGGTATGATGATTTTCAATATATGAGTTTTGTTGGAGTGTATGCATCCTTTCAGTCTAATAAAGGAGAAACAACAATAGCACCGCTTATAAAAGAAAGTGATTATAACCAAGAAGCGAGGAAACAAAAACAGAAAACATATCATCCTAAAAAAGGTACAGTGACACTCGTTTATTATAATAAATACAATAATTCGAATGTATATAATCAAAAAGAGATTCAATTGCAAGTAATGAATCAACCATATCAATTCGTATTTAACGGTCAGAAAGAAGGGGTTCAATTTAACTATCACCCTTCGTACATTAATGGTCTGTTCTTCGTTATGAATGATGAAGACTTTGACAATATAGCAAATAAGGTTCCTGATTCTGAAAAGATGATATATAGAGGCTACACATTATCAAATATCGAAAAGACGAAGAAATTGAATGAAGATTTACGGAAACATATGAAACAAGATAATAATAATGCATTTCGAAGTAATATGGAGTTATATGTAAGTATGAAAGAAGGCGGTGATATTACTCTATTTATGGGCTCGTTTATTAGTATATTATTCTTTCTTACTTCATGTAGTATCGTGTATTTTAAATGGTTCCATAATATTGCATCGGACCGAAAGCAGTATGGTGCACTCTCTAAACTTGGAATGACGAAGGAAGAAGTATGGAAAATTTCTCGTTGGCAATTATGTATGCTATTTTTTGCGCCAATTATAGTAGGGAGTATGCATAGTGCAGTTGCGTTATATACGTTTCATAATACTTTCTTTATGGATGGATCATTAAAAAAAGTAGGTTTGTTCATTCTGTTTTATATCGTAGCATGTATCATTTATTTCTTCTTCGCTCAAAGAGAATATAAGAAACATTTAGACTAGCAAATGCTAGTCTTTTTTTAATATTCGAAATTTACATAGAAGAATATAAAAAAGTATGGTATAACAGTAAGAAAACGAAAAAGAGGGGAAAAGACGATGATTCGAGTAGGATATTTAGGACCAGAAGCAACATTTACAAATATGGCGGTGAGTCGTTTTTTTCCGGAAGCAGATCATGTACCGTATCGAACGATTCCAGATTGTATAGATGCAGCTGCAAATGAAAATGTAGACTTCGCAGTCGTACCGTTAGAAAATGCAATAGAAGGTTCAGTGAATATAACGGTTGATTATCTTGTACATGAGCAGCCGCTTTCCATTGTAGGAGAAATTACAGTACCAATTCAGCAGCATTTACTTGTACATCCGCAGTATGCAGAAGTGTGGGATGAAGTATATGCGGTGCATTCTCATCCGCATGCCATTGCACAGTGCCATAAATTTTTAAATGAAGAATTAAAAGGAGTAACTGTTCGAGATATGACATCCACAAGTGCCGCTGCGCAATATGTGAAAGAACATCCTGAAGAAAAAATTGCCGCTATTGCAAATGAAGCAGCTGCAGAAAAATACGGATTAACGATTGTAAGACGTAGCATTCATACGCATAAAAATAATCATACACGCTTCCTCGTGCTCCATAAGAAAAAGAAAGCGATACTTCCAAATAACGGAGAAAACCGCGGAGAGAAAACGACGCTTATGATAACGTTACCTGCTGATTATGCAGGGGCACTATACCAAGTGCTATCAGCTTTCGCATGGAGGAAATTAAATCTATCAAAAATCGAATCTCGCCCGATGAAAACAGGCCTTGGCAATTATTTTTTCTTAATCGATGTCGATAAAGCATACGATGATGTATTATTACCAGGCGTAACGATGGAACTTGAAGCACTCGGCTTTTCTGTTACTGTGCTGGGGAGTTATTCTTCTTATTGGTTGTAAGATGTAGACGGAATGTTGGTATTTGTCTAATCGTCAATATCATTTCATTGCCTAGTATATTTTTTAATAGATTAATAAAATCCCACCTGCAGAAGGTGGGATTCTTTATTTTAACTTCGCAAGACGATCTTTTAACTGACCACGCCAAATATCAGCTAGTTCTGGAAGAGCAAGAATTTTTTCTATGCCATCTTTATCTTTTCTATTATGAAAATAGATTTCGTTAGAGAACAACACAGAAATATTGCTCGGTTGACGTTCTAGTAATGTAATTTTAGAATCTTTACGTACAGTACCTTCTTGAAGAACACGGCATAGGTAGCCAGTAAATCCAGTTGCTACAATGCGCGGTAAAATGCCAGGAATACCGAGGCGTTTTGAAATAGTGCTACAAGGTACTCTTGCTTGTGTCACTTGAATGATTGCTTCACCTAGTTGATATGTATCTCCGATGCAAACATCACGCTCTAACATATTTGTTACGGTAATGTTTTCGCCAAATGTGGAAGCTGGAAGCGTAGTTTGAAATTCCTCTTCCCATAGTGCGTAATGCTCGTGTGGGTATACACAAACAGCGCGATCAGGACCGCCATGATGTTTTAAATCTGCTACGTCATCGCCGAGGAATCCATCTTTTGAGAGGAAAGCTTCTTCTGTAAGTTCCTTACATATACCAGTAATCATTTCTTTATCTTCGCTATATTTCATTTGTTTCGGTTTGCCAATGCTAAAGTGAACGAGTTCAATTCCCATAAGTGATCTCCTTTACGATTGATTACAATATTATAGCATTAAAAAAGCACAGAGAATTATAAAAACTCTGTGCTTTACATTAATAAACGAGAAATCCTGCTTTATCCAGTGCCTCGCAAGCAGCATCTAACTTTTCTTTAGAATCGGCCTCAATTGTATGTAAGTGAATACCATCTGTTAGTTGCGAAAGGTAAGAAGCATTTGTGTTTTCTATTTTTTGTAAATATTGTTCTACATCAAAGCGATTACTTACCATAATAGATGCTGTTAAATCGCCGTATACAGGATGCTCAACTTTTACGTCTTTAATCGTAACGCCGTGATCAACAAGCATTGTAAGTTCTTGACGTACTTCTGCTGGTTTGTGCTGGCATACGATTACGCGTTCAAAAGCTTGTTGTTTCTCTTGTGGCTTTAAATATAAATAGCCTTGAGCAGTCGCAATAATTGGTTCGTTTCGTGCTTTAAGCAAGGAAATATCTTGCACGATAACTTGCCTACTTACGTTTGTCTTCTTCGATAGTTCATTCCCAGATAACGGCTCATTTGCAGCGAGAAGCCACTGAAGGATAAGCTGTCGTCTTTCTTCACCTAAAATCTTTTTTTGTTCATTTTGTTTCATTATGATTTAACACCTCTATAAAATTGATTTCCAATTGTGTGTAGTGCATGAATAGTAGTATCAATTTGATCTTTCGTTGTTTGTTGTCCGAAAGAGAAGCGGACATATTGTTTGGCCTCTTCATACGTTTTTCCAATTGCAAGCATAGTTTTCGAAGGTTCTTGTTTACCGACTTGGCAAGCACTTCCGGTGGAAATGGCAATACCATGACGATTACATTCTAGCATAGTATATTGACCTTCGATTCCTTTTATTGTAACCCCAACAATATGTGGTAAACAAGAAGTAGAATGACCTTCTACTTCAATTTCTAGCGGAAGTGTTTGTATTTGCTCTAAAAAGTAGGATCGTAACTCTTTAAAACGTAAACTTTCTTCCCATTGAGTTTTTAATATATTTTCAGCAGCTGTTAAAAAAGATGCGATGCCGGGAACGTTCACTGTACCTGGGCGAAATCCTTTTTCGTGAGAAGTTCCTGGAAATACTTGTTCCCAGCGAGATTGCGGATTTATGTAGCAAGCGCCGACACCTTTTGGTCCGTATATTTTATGTGCTGAAACAGAAAGACTATCAATCCCCATCTCAAAAACATGGATAGGCAGTTTACCAAACGTTTGCACACAATCCGTATGAAATAAAACATTATATTTTTTCAAAATTGCCCCGATTTCTGTAATGTTTTGAACGGTTCCGATTTCAGAGTTTCCATGCTGTATACTTGCTAGCACAGTATCTTCTGTAATAGATGCCTCTAAATCTACTAAACAAATGAGTCCGCTTTTATCAACAGGAATTTCAGTGATCGTATAGCCTTTTGATTTTAGAGATTGAAAATAACTTCGAATGGATGCATGTTCCATAGGTGTCGTAATAATATGCTTCTTATTTCGGGCATTTAGAAGTGATTGGATCGCAAGATAGTTTGATTCTGAGCCACCGCTTGTGAAGAATACTCCTTGTTCTTTTCCACCAATCATTTCCGCGAATGTTTTTCGGCAAACTTGTAATAAAGAAGAAGCCGTTCCTCCAATGTCATGTAAACTTTGTTCATTTCCGAAGTATTGAGAAGCTGCTTTCATATATGTTTGTAACGCTTCCTCGCTCATAGGTGTAGTAGCTGCATAGTCAAGATATATCATCATGTAAGTTCCTCTCTCTAGTAAGAGTTACATTTCTTTTACTTTTTAAATGGTAGTGAAAATAAGAATTATAAAAAAACTCTTGTCATTATTTTAAAACTATGTAAATATAGGTGTCAAGACAGTTGAAAAGTGTAAAGTAGGAGGCAACAATTATGCCAAGTGCAGATGTCTTAATTATTGGAAGTGGCGTTGCGGCACTTCGTGTTGCAAAAGAGATTTGTCACGAAAAGAATGTGATTATTATCACAAAGGAGACGAAACGTAATAATAATACACATTTAGCTCAAGGTGGAATTGCCGCAGCGGTAGCTACATATGACAATCCTAATGATCATTTTGAAGATACGTTAGTAGCAGGGTGTCATTATAATAATGAAGAAGTGGTCCGTTATTTAGTCGAGGAAGGGCCGAAAGAAATTAATAACCTTATTGAAAGAGGAATGAAATTTGATGGAGATGAAACAGGTCCTCATCTTGGAAAAGAAGGAGCGCATCGAAAACGTCGTATTTTACATGCAGGTGGCGATGCAACAGGAAAGAATTTATTAGAGCATCTTATTCAAGAAGTAGCTCCATACGTTACGGTAGTGGAACAGGAAATGGTGCTCGATTTTATTATAGAAAAAGATAAATGTGTTGGGGCTTTAACTCGTAACAATAAAGGAGAACTGAAACGTTACAATGCAGTTTATACGGTGTTAGCTTCAGGCGGTATTGGCGGTTTATACGCCTTTACTTCTAATGATGAGACAATTACAGGCGATGGACTTGCAATGGTGTACCGTGCAGGCGGAGAACTTGTAGATTTAGAGTTTATACAATTTCATCCGACGATGTTATACGCGGGTGGGCGTTGTTCCGGCCTCGTGTCCGAAGCTGTTCGCGGAGAAGGAGCTGTCCTTATAAATGGCAAAGGGCAGCGTTTTATGATGGATATACATTCCGAACAGGATTTAGCGCCTCGTGATGTAGTCGCAAGGGCTATTCATGAACAGCTACTTGCGGGTGAAAAAGTGTACTTAAACATTGAAATGATTCAAAACTTTGAACAACGCTTTCCGACCGTGTCATCGATATGTAAAACAAATGGAGTCGATATAAATAAAAAGCTTATTCCAGTCGTGCCCGGTACTCATTTTCACATGGGCGGCGTGAAAACGAACTGTGATGGAGAGACGTCTATTCCGAACCTATACGCAGTCGGTGAAGTAGCTTGTAATGGGGTTCATGGTGCAAATAGATTAGCGAGTAATTCATTATTAGAAGGTCTTGTGTTTGGAAAAAGAATCGGACGACACATTTTATCTAGAGAGACAAAAGAAAAGGTGAACATGCTAGCCGAAAAGGAAGCGAAGTTTATCGTTCTGAATCATTTACCGACGAAAGAAGAAATACAAAAATGCATGATGAAATATGTTGGGATTGTGCGAACAGAGCAAAGTTTATCTTATGCGAAGAGATGGCTTAGTAAGTACGGTGTTCGAAATATGATATTACAACATGATGTTCTTACGAATGAAGAGATAACACTTATTAATATGTTAACGGTTTGTGAGCTTATAGTTGTGTCAGCCCTGCAAAGAGAAGAAAGTATTGGTGGGCATTACCGGAGTGATTATCCAGATAGAAATGTAGGAAAGAAAGAGATTGTTCGAGTAAAGAGAAAACTACAACTTGTGTGATGAGGGGAAGAGGGGCTTTATGAACACGATAAAAGTGAAAGAAGCATTAAATCGATTTTTTTTAGAAGATATAGGAGAAAGAGATGTAACATCTCAGCTTATTTTTCCAGATAACTTGCTTTCAAAAGGAACGTTTCTTTCGAAGGATACAGGGGTCTTTGCAGGACGTTTAGTAATTGAATCGGGATTTAAATTAATTGATGAGAGAATTGAAGTAGAGCTTCATAAAAAAGATGGGGATCTTGTAGAAAAAGGCGAAATCATTGCAACTGTGCAAGGTCCAATTGCATCGTTATTAACAGCAGAGCGCGTTATATTAAATGTTATCCAGCGTATGAGCGGAATAGCGACGATGACGCGTAAAGCGGTTCTTGCTTTAGATAGCAGCCATACACGTATTTGTGATACGCGAAAAACAATGCCGGGGCTACGTATGTTTGATAAGTATGCAGTCGTGTGCGGAGGAGGATTTAATCACCGTTTCGGTTTATATGATGGTGTCATGATCAAAGACAATCATATTGCCTTTGCTGGTTCTATTACGAAAGCTGTTACATCGCTGAAAGAAAAATTAGGACATATGGTGAAAGTAGAAGTGGAAACAGAAACGGAGGAGCAAGTGAGAGAGGCTGTAGCGGCTGGTGCGGATATTATTATGTTTGATAACCGTACGCCAGATGAGATTAGAGAGTTTTCAAAGATTGTACCAAGTGCCATCGTTACGGAAGCATCAGGAGGCATTACAATTGAAGATTTATCGAAATACGGAAAAACAGGGGTAGATTATATTTCACTTGGAGCGTTAACACATTCAGTGAAAGCACTTGATATTAGTTTCAATATTGAAGGGTAAGGAAAGTCGCTTAGAGGGGGAGAAAGGAATATGAGTATTTTAGAAAAAGTGCAACCAATTGAAACGATGTTACCGGAGCGTTATCACAAGATGTCAAAAGAAGATATGGAAAAGCGTGTTCATGAAATTAAAGAAAAAATGGGGAAAATGTTATTCATTCCAGGACATCATTACCAAAAAGATGAAGTGGTACAATTTTCAGATGCAGCAGGGGATTCACTTCAGCTTGCGCAAGTTGCAGCGAGCAATAAAGACGCAAAGTATATTGTGTTTTGCGGGGTGCACTTTATGGCGGAAACAGCAGATATGTTAACGACAGATGATCAAATCGTTATTTTGCCAGATATGCGTGCAGGATGTTCGATGGCAGATATGGCAGATATTGAACAAACAGAAAGAGCGTGGAAAGAGCTCACGAAATTATTTGGAGATACGATGATTCCGTTAACGTATGTGAACTCTACAGCTGCAATTAAAGCGTTTTGTGGTCGTAACGGAGGAGCAACAGTAACTTCTTCTAATGCAAAGCAAATGGTATCTTGGGCGTTTACACAAAAAGAACGTCTCGTCTTTTTACCGGATCAACATTTAGGAAGAAATACAGCGTACGACTTAGGTATCGCGTTAGATAAAATGGCAGTATGGGATCCGCATACTGATTCTTTAGAGTACGATGGAGATATAGAAGAAATTCAAGTGATTTTATGGAAAGGTCATTGTTCAGTTCATCAAAACTTTACAGTGAAAAACATAGAGAATGTACGAAAAAATCATCCGGATATGAATATTATTGTACATCCAGAATGTTGCTATGAAGTTGTAGCTGCTTCAGATTATGCAGGGTCAACGAAATATATTATTGATATGATTGAATCAGCGCCATCTGGTAGCAAATGGGCGATTGGTACAGAAATGAATTTAGTGAATCGAATTATTCAGCAACATCCAGATAAAGAAATTGTTTCGCTTAATCCATTTATGTGTCCATGTTTAACGATGAACCGAATTGATCTGCCTCACTTATTATGGGCACTTGAAACGATAGAAAGAGGAGAAGAAATTAATGTTATTAGTGTAGATAAACAAGTAACGGCAGAAGCGGTTCTTGCATTAAATCGTATGTTAGAGCGTGTGTAAAGCAACGGTATTCCCGTTGCTTTTTTTCATGCACATAATCATAACGAGAACGAAATGGGCATACATTGTTGTGAAGAAATCATTGCGATTTTTTTATGCTTATTCCACTTCAAATGATATTGAAAATCGAAGAAGTGATGAAAGTGAAAAGAAGTTAACGTTATTTAGAAAGAGTTACTTCATGAGATTTGTTACTTATAGATAAGTTATACAGGAGGGGGAAAATTTGAAAATTCATATCGTGCAAAAAGGGGATACCCTTTGGAAAATTGCGAAAAAGTACGGAGTGGATTTTGATACACTGAAACAAACAAATACACAACTTAGTAATCCTGATCTAATCATGCCAGGTATGAAAATTAAAGTGCCATCAAAGAGTGTTCATATGAAACAACAGGCTGGAGCAGGCTCAGCGCCTCCAAAGCAATACGTAAAAGAAGTGCAGCAAAAAGAATTTGCAGCAACACCAACTCCGCTTGGAATAGAAGATGAAGAAGAAGTTACGTATCAATCAGCACCAATTACACAGCAGCCAGCTATGCAACAAACACAAAAAGAAGTGCAAGTAAAACCGCAGAAGGAGATGCAAGTAAAGCCGCAAAAAGAAGTACAGGTGAAGCCACAGAAGGAGATGCAGGTAAAGCCGCAGAAAGAGGTGCAAAAAGAACAGCCAATTCAAAAAGAAAAACCAGTTGAAAAACCGTCTGTTATTCAAAAACCACCTGTGATAGAAAAACAAAAACCGGCGGAAAAAGAAAACACGAAGTTTTCGGTAAATGTATTACCGCAGCCGCCACAACCACCAATAAAACCCAAAAAAGAATATAAAATTTCAGATGTAATAAAAAAAGGAAGCGAGTTAATTGCTCCTCAAATTAGTAAAATGAAACCTAACAATATCATTTCTCCGCAAACGAAAAAAAACAATATAATATCGCCGCAAGTGAAGAAAGAGAATGTAGGGAATATAATATCGCCGCAAGTGAAGAAAGAGAATGTAGGGAATATAATATCGCCGCAAGTGAAAAAAGAAAATGTAGGGAATATAGTGTCACCGCAAGTGAAGAAAGAAAATGTAGGGAATATAGTGTCACCACAAGTGAAGAAAGA
>NZ_FNUW01000001.1:476478-476714 GCF_900108285.1 Bacillus sp. ok061
CAAGTGAAGAAAGAAAATGTAGGGAATATAGTGTCACCACAAGTGAAGAAAGAGAATGTAGGAAATATAGTGTCACCACAAGTGAAGAAAGAAAACGTAGGGAATATAGTATCGCCAAATGTATCGAAAGAAAATGTAGTTATTCCGCAAGTCATACCGCCAAATATTCAAATGCCAAATATAATGCCAATTATGGATAACAACCAACCACCAAATATGATGCCAATTATGGATAA
>NZ_FNUW01000001.1:477006-478521 GCF_900108285.1 Bacillus sp. ok061
ATGGATAACAATCAAATGCCGAATATGATGCCAATCATGGATAACAATCAACCACCGAATATGATGCCATATCAAATGCCGTATCAACAGCCTATGATGCCGCCGAATCCGTATTATCAACAACCAAATCCATATCAAATGCCATATCAGCAAGGAGCGCCGTTTGGACCGCAATATACGTCTATGCCAAACCCGAATATGATGCCAATGGATAATAATATGCCGCCGCTTGTGCAGGGTGAGGAAGATTGTGGATGCGGAGGAGAAAGTAGACTATATAGTCCACAACCAGGCGGTCCGCAATATGCGAATCCTTTATATTATCAACCAACTCAATCTGCATATGCACCACAGCCAGGAACGATGTATTATCAACCAGATCCACCAAATGTATTTGGAGAGCCCATTTCAGAAGAAGAGGACGAAGAAGAAGTTTAAAAAGGCGGGAGTATTCCCGCCTTTTTTGCATGCGTGTTAATTAAGGAAATGAAGGGTTTTTATGAAGTGCTAGAAAATTCCCAGTGAAATATTAACAGTGTAAAAACCCTCTCTGTTACTCATCATAAGAGGGAGCTTTTCAGAAGAGAAGCTCATTCTAACAGAGGGGGTTTTTGTATTGAATACGAAAGTAAAAGTGATTGCTGCTTCTTTGTTAGTTACCAGTGCATTAGCTGCATGTGGTACACCAAAAGATAACAATGCAATGGATGGACGTAACTACAATTACGAGCGTACATCTTATAATGATACACACCAGTATCGTGATAATGTAACGCGTAATGATCGCTATACAGATTATGTAACATATAGAAATGGTCGTAACGATACAGGATATAACAATTATTACCGAGATGTAAATTACAACGGTCAAATTGCTAATCCGCATCCAACACGTAATATTACAATGAACAATTCATACATTAACAATGATGGTAAAACAGCAGAAAAAATTACAAATCGTGTGAAACGTATGAATAACGTGGACCGTGTGTCTACAGTTGTATATGGAAACGATGTGGCGATTGCGGTAAAACCGCGTAATACAGTGACAAATGAAACGGCGATGGCGAACGAAATTCGTCAAGCTGTTGTAAATGAAGTTGGAAACAGAAACGTATATGTTTCTGTAAGAAATGATATGTTTACTCGTGTCGATGCAATGAGCACACGTCTACGTAACGGTACAGTTACAAACGATTTTAATCGTGATATAGGAAATATGTTCCGAGACATTCGTTACGGTTTAACTGGTACTATGCGATAGCAAAACAAAAGAGGAAGGGATAGCCCTTCCTCTTCCAGGCTGTGGAGAAAGTCTTCTCCACAGCCTGTTTTTGTGTCTGAACCTCTTTTTATGTGTCAACACTGATAAAAAGAGGTAAAGGAGAGATTTTTTATGATGGGTGCTTTAAAAAATCATCGTGATGAACGTGTATCTGTTTCTGTAGAAGAGTTGGTTCCACAAGATCATTTCCTTCGTGCGATCGAAGCGACAATTAGTTTTGATTTTATTGA
>NZ_FNUW01000035.1:0-49347 GCF_900108285.1 Bacillus sp. ok061
TATGGGAGAAATATAAGGATATCGCTAGAAAAAACAAACTAACAGTTACAGGGAAAAAGTTGTACAAAGTACGCTGTTCAACTATAGAGCGAAGCTTTGCGGACGCCAAAGAACTACATGGCTATCGATATGCTCGATTTCGGGGGCTGAAGTCTGTCCAAATGCAGGCTTATCTTACCGCAACTTGTCAAAACATGAAAAAAATAGCCCTCCATCTGACCAAAAAAGGTCTGGTGGAGGGCTATTTTTTTGAAACTCTATTATTTTATGTTGTTTTTATTCGCTAAAATCAAAATGATTCCAGAGTGTGGGGAACCCTAAAGGGTTTCCCAACACTCTGAGAAAAGAGACGCTACATTAAGCGTCTCTTTTTTCACTTTATTTTAACAACTGTTCTTCCTTTTAACTTTCCTTGCAATATAAGTACAAACTTCTCATCTAATTCTTCTAATGTACATTCTTCTGTATAAGACGCTAACTTTGAATTTTCCCACTCATCCGCTAACAATGTCCACACATCTCTTCTCACATCTACTGGACATTGCACTGAATCTACCCCTAAAAGGCTTATGCCTCGTAAAATAAACGGATATACCGTTGTTTGTAGTTCCTGGCCTGCCACATTACCGCATGTCGTTACACAACCACCATACTTTACTGTTTTTAAAGCTGTTTCTAACATACGTCCACCTACAGTATCGATAACTCCGGCGTATATCCCTTTTAACATCGGTCTTCCTGATTCATCATTCAATTCCGCGCGATGAATCACTTTTTTCGCTCCTAGACGTAGTAGCATATCTTCCTCTTCCATTTTTCCTGTCGCTCCTACTACGTTAAACCCTAACTTACTTAATATACTAACAGCTACACTGCCTACGCCGCCTGTAGCACCCGTTACTAAAACATCTCCCATACTAGGCTTGATTCCTACTCCAATAAGCTTATATACCGACAAAGCAGCAGTAAAACCTGCTGTCCCATACATCATACTTTCCTTTAATGACATTCCCTCTGGTAAAGGGACAATCCAAGATGTCGGCACGCGAATATATTCTCCGAAACCACCAGAAGTATTCATCCCTAAATCATATCCCGTTACAATGACTTGATCTCCTACCTTAATAGTAGCATCTTCACTACTCACAACTTCCCCTGCTGCATCAATTCCTGGCGTATGAGGATATGTTCTCGTAACACCTTTATTACCAGTAGCTGAAAGCGCATCTTTATAATTTAATGAAGAATAATGAACCTGTATTAATACGTCCCCCTCAGGCAAACTATTTACTTCTCTCTCGACAACGTTTCTTACAAACTGCTTATTTTCTGTTTCGTTCACAACGATTGCTCGGAATGATGTATGATTCATTATGTCCTCTCCTTTATCCGTCAAATTCTTCTTTATTATATAGAAGAAACAAGTAAACCTACTCATTTCTTCTTGGCTATATTTCAACAAATCTTACTTCCCTATCACTTTCTCATAATATATGTTTTCATTTCTACTAAAAGCCCTTATACTTATTCTACATCTAAAAAAGAATATATAGAAAATCTGACTTTTTATAAATAAATTGAATTTTTACGAAATGTAAATGATTTGTAATGTTTTTTTTCGCTAAATTTCATTATAATAAGTGGATATGAGTGTCGTATTTCAATCCAAATGAAGGAGTACAGGAAATGGAGCAAAACCCATCTTTGCAAGAAAATACACGCAGTAACCCGAAAAAAAACAAGAAAAAAATAAAAATTATTATAAGCGCTATACTATTCGTTCTATTAATAGGCGGCGGTTATACTTGGTTTTTAGTAAATAAAGCATCTTCTGCTGTTCGAAATGCCGCACACGATTTAGCACGCGGTGATAAATCAGATTTACGAGATAAAGCTGTAAAACCTATTACAAATAACGTCTCTGTTTTAATAATGGGTGTTGATGAAAGCGATGTCCGAGGAAAAGAATATGGGGAAGCTATAAGAACAGATGCGCTTTTACTTGCAACATTTAATAAAGATAGCAAAACTGTTAAACTATTAAGTATCCCACGTGACACATATACTTATATTCCAATAGAAAAGAAAAAAGATAAAATTACACACGCTCATGCATTCGGTTCTGCTAAAAACGGGAAAAATGGTGGACCACAAGCAAGCATTGATGCAGTTGAAAAATTAATGAATGTTCCTGTCGATTATTTTGTGAAATTTAACTTTAAATCATTTATAAAAATCGTCGATGACTTGGGCGGTGTTGAAGTTGATGTACCAGTTGAATTTACTGAGCAAGATAGCAATGATAATGCTGAGGCAATTCACCTAGAAAAAGGTGTTCAAAAGTTAAATGGCGAAGAAGCTCTTGCTCTTGCTAGAACAAGACACATCGATAGTGATGCAATGCGTGGACAACGTCAACAACTCGTTATCGAAGCTATTTTAAAGAAACTAACAAATGCTGGTTCTGTAACAAAAGTTGGCAACATCATTGATGATATTAACGGACAATTCGTTACAAACTTAACATTTGATGATATGCTTTCATTCTATAAGTACGGATCGGATTCGGAAATTGAGAAATTACAAATCCAAGGTGATGATTGCTATATGGCAAAAGGTGACGATACATGTAGCAAATCTGCTGGTGGTGGTCGAACTTACTACTACAATCCAGATAAAAAAGAATTAGCTAATGTTACAAATGAACTTCGTACTCATCTTGGGCTACCTGCATATACAAAGTCTGACTCAGACTCTGATTCGAAAAAGACAAAAGAATCTAAGTCTGAAAATTCAAGTGAACGCGGATCAAGTAACAATGAAGTGAAAAATAAGAACAAAAATAGCAGTGAAGATACAGAAACATCGTCTAACGACAATGAATAGTAAAGAAGCCGTACTCTATGGAGGTAGAGTACGGCTTCTTTTTATTTCTTCAGAATCAAAAATCAGAACTTTCTAACTATCTTTTTTAATATTTTTAAATTATAATAAATAGTAGCAATCTATTCCAATTATCAGGGGGCTCATACATATGAAAGCTGCAGTAAAACATAACATCTCAGATTTTAAAGACTACTTAAAATCCAACGATATATACATGGAAGAAAATATAGATGAAAATGATGGCTCTGTTCATTTTTCAGTAGGATTAGAGACAGAAGCTGGCGCAAAAATTCAACTTATCGCCGCTTTCCAAAACGAACATCCTACGGTGGATATATACTGCTTCAATGTTGCTCACGTGCCTGATGCAACATCAACAAATGATATTTTACATGTCATCAATGAATTAAACACATCTTATCGCTTTGCAAAATTCACATTAAACAAGCAAAACGCAATTGATATTTCAGCATCTCTTGCATTCTCAGAACCAAACTTTAATCCAGCACTTGTCTTTGAACATACGAGAATGCTATATAAATTAGCAAATGACGAATATAAAAACTTAATGAAAGTTATTTGGGCATAAAGTAAAACTATAATCCGTGAGGTTTACGGGCAATAAATAAAAGGATGGGCTGTAAGCAGCACCATCCTTTTATTTTGATATCATATCGATCCACATCTTAACAGCAGTGCCGACAATTAAAATCGATAACATATATTGTAGTACTTTTTGATTTATCCTCTTCCCAACTCGCACTCCAAGCGGCGCAGCAAAGATACTTGCAACCGCAATAATAAGGGCTGGAATTACAACTACTTGCCCAGTTATCACTTTTCCAGTCGTAATCCCTACTGAGGAAATAAACGTAATAGCAATAGAAGTTGCTATCGTCATGCGCAGTGGTAATTTTAAAATAACTAGCATAATAGGAACTAGAAGAAATGCACCGCCAGCCCCAATAATACCGGAAACACCTCCTACAATAAACGCTAACACACTTGCTAACCATTTATTATAATTAACTGCTCCGCTATTATTTTTCTTCGGTACAAACATCATCATAGCTGCAATGGTCGCTAATACTGTATAAACAACATTTACAGCATGTTCATTTAGTAGATTTGCACTAAAACTTCCTATAAAACTTCCTATTAATATACTAGCTCCCATATACACAACTAATGTTTTATCCATATCATTACTTTTCCGATAGACCCATGCCCCTGCAAAAGTTGCAAAGAATACTTGCACCGCTGTAATACCACTCACTTCGTGTGATGTATATCCCGCAAATCCTAGCAATGCCGGAATGTATAAGATCATCGGATAATTAATAATCGCACCGCCAATTCCAACCATTCCTGATATAAACGATCCTATAAACCCAATTATAAAAAGTAATACGACTAAACTCACCTTATATCCCCCGCCTTCTAAAAAGAAGGTGATTTAAATGAATAAGTTCACATTCCCGTCCGAAGCATCTGCTAAATATGCCCCTACACCTGCAAACTCTACCCCTTCCATAATCTCTTCCTCTTTTAACCCTAATAAATCTACTGTCATTTGACAAGCTACAAGTTTAATCCCCTGTTCTTTCGCCAAATCTATTAAATCTGGTAAAGGCATCGCATTATGTTTTTTCATAATACCTTTAATCATCTTTGGTCCCATACCTGCAAAATTCATTTTTGATAATCCCATCTTATCAGCACCGCGCGGCATCATTTTTCCAAGCACTTTTTCTATAAATGTTTTCTTTACATTCACATGTTCATCTTTCCTTAAAGCATTTAATCCCCAAAAAGTATGAAAAATAGTCACCTCTTGATCATACGCCGCTGCACCATTTGCAATAATATAAGTAGCCATCGCTTTATCATAATCTCCGCTAAATAAAACGATTGTTGTCTTATTCTGTTGTTCCATGTTGTTCTCCCTCCAATTACCTATAGGGGTATTTATTTGTTTATAAAAAGCTGAAATCATTTACCCCATTCTTATACGACTTTACCTTCCCACGCTAACATACCACCTACCATATTGATTGCTTGAAAACCGTAGCTCTCTAAAAACTGAACTGCTCTTGCACTTCTTCCGCCAGAGCGACAAACGATAATATACTCTTTGTTTTTATCCAACTCATGCATTCGAAACTCTAGTAATCCTAACCTAATAGGAATCACTCCTGGCATTTTTCCTTCCGCCACTTCTTCTACTTCACGAACATCAATTACATGTAACTCTTCATTTCGTAACAATCTTTCCTCTACTTCTTTCGCTGTTATTTCTTTCATTTTTCTATTCCTTCCTTACAAAGCGTTCATACCACCTGAAACATTCATAACGTGCTGAAACCCTAATTTCTTTAATACCTTTGCTGCTTGCTTACTTCTCATCCCGCTCTGACAAATAACGATTACTTCCTTATTTTTATCTAATTGATTTGCTTTACTAGCTAACTCATTTAACGGGATATTCTGAAATCCTTTCATATGATTTCCTCTATATTCACCTACTGTACGAACATCGATAAGTTGTTTCTCCTTTTTTTCCACTATATTCTTTAATTCTTTTCCACTGATATTTTGCACACCTTTCACTGGTAAAAATCGTGAAATAACAAACCATGCAGCAAGTACAATGAAAAGCGTACTTACTATTGTGTTCATATAACCACCCTCTCTGCATTTATAACAATATTTTTTCCTACGCCTTCTTAATCCAAAACTTCAGCACATCAGCTTCTTCTACATGCTTTACGATGTCATGACCAATTTTATTTGCCCACGCTGGAATATCCTTAATTGACCCTTTATCCGTTACATGTATTTCTAACACTTCTCCAGTGTGTAAAGCATCCATTGCTCTCTTTGTTCTTACAATTGGCATTGGACATGCTAAACCCTTCGCATCTAATACTTGTTTTATATTCATCATCAATTCCTCCAATTTGTTATTTTTATAATGACTCATGCACTGCACAGCGATTTGGACCAATCTCCATTTCACGCTCTTCTTCCACACTCGGATGAATTTTCCCCATATTCGTTTGACGAATTTCTTCATATGCATTTGGTTGTGGCGGTAAGTTTTCTGTCACAGTTTTACGAAACTCTACTTCATCAGCAATATTTAACCCTACATTCTCTTTAAATAGATCTTGTAAGCTCGCACTCACAATGCCTCTTTCATCCATTTCACTTATTTTTGAATAATGAGCTGGTAAAACAATTAAATCTTGAGACAGTTCCTTATAAAATGTATATAACGTATTTCTTAAATCACTCACCCAATCTTCAGCCTTACCAGCAAGATCAGGACGCCCGATTGAATCTACAAATAAAATATCGCCTGATAATAAATAAGAATCATCTACAATGAATGACGTACTTCCAATCGTATGCCCTGGTGCTAATCCTTCTATCGCCTTCTTCGTTTTCACAATAGGCATCGGACAAGCCAAACCTTTACAATCTAAACTCATATCCACTTTTATACTCATAATCGATTCCTCCACAATTTATATACATATACCTGTAGGGGTATATTAAAATGTTTTTGAAAATCTGTCAACACTTACGTTTGACAGATTATCGGCTTTTTACAAGTAATTGAACAGCTTCTTTAATTAACTCTTCATTTGAACCATTGCCACTTTCAAACTGTTCACGTAAACAATGCTCTAAATTCGTTCCAACAACGAGTCCAATTGTACGATCAAGGGCAGAACGAGATGCCGTTAACTGTGTAATAACTTCTCGGCAATCTTTTCCTTCTTCCATCATACGAAGCACACCACGAACTTGACCTTCAATGCGTTTCAATCTATTTTTCATATCTTGATTATATTCCACTGTAGACCACCTCCGTATTTATAACTATATTATACATTACTTTGTAACTTTGTATAATATCATATACCCTAAAGGGTATGTCGTAAAGTTTTTAATTTTTAGCCTAAATTTTATACTTACTTCACACTTTTTCTAAATCATATAAAAATAGGCCGAATCAACCATATAATTGGTTTCGGCCTATTTTTATTAATTTACGTTAATCATTATTAATTCAACTACATTTCTATCATTAATCACAATCTCTTTTTTCTCATTATTCGGCAGTAAAATTATATACTTTCCTTTTCTAGGAGTCTTCCAAATCAATTTTCCTTCTTGATTAGTTTTCCCTATTGAAATCACGATTTCTTTACTAGGCTGAGGTGATTCATCTTTTATAAGCATAATTTCAAAGTCTTTTATCTGTTGTTTCTCTTTATTTTGAACACAGAAAGTTATAGGATTAACAACTTTACTAACATTCTCCTCGTTATTTGCTATATAACTAGACATCATGATTATGACCAATATGCAATACAAAATCCAAATAGAATTACTATATTTATTCAGACCATTTTTTAATATTATTAAACACATTGTCTGTTATCCGATTTCCAGAATTCTTATTTTTATTTCCTCTTGTATGAATAGCTATTATTTTGATACCTGTATCAAAATAATGGTATACAGGTGATCCACTTTGCCCCTCATAAGAATCAATCTTATATGTTAAAATTCTAGGGTTAACGCCTTCAATTGGACCATAGTCTCTCCACATTGTGTAACGTTCATTTCCTACCTTATCAGCTGGATATCCAGGAATCACCGCAAGTAAACCTTTTGGTGAATCTACATAGGTAGTTCTATATCCCAACCAACCTGTATAATCTCCAGGAGACCCATTTAATTTAATCGTTCCATAATCATAATTTGAATTTTCATTATCAGTCCATCCACTTACCGAGTAAAGTTTTGTTCCTTTATATGGTAAATATGGTGCTTGTCCTCCATTACGTCCTGGAGTTACAATAACATTTGTCGCCCATCCACCAATTTCTTTATTGTAAATACAATGTCCATCTGTCAGCACTGTATCTTTACTAATTAGTGCCCCTGTACATCCATAAATTTCTCCGCTATTATACTGAGTTGCTATATGGACTATGGCGCTATACGGATATGAAGTTGTATCATTAACCCGTATTCGATCATCTATTCCTATAACAGAATAGGTAAGAATGTTAGGTGAATAATTTAACTTTGTATTTTCTAAAAAGGCTCCCCAATCTTCCCTATTATGTTTACGCCCTTCAAATGAAGGTGAAACAAGATCTTCTCCCCTTCGATCATTACTATACAAAGATTGTTCTTGAAAAAGTACACGTTCTCCCTCATTTGAAACTGATGTCCACGGTACATCTTCTGCATACACCTTCTGATTCACAAAAAATACTATACAAAAAAAGATAAAAAGAACACCAAAACTATAAAGAGCCAACCTACATCTTATAGAAATAAAGCTATCCAACATAACTTACCTCCTATACAAATGATAGCGAACAATTGAAGATCCCTTTATAAATTCTAGTTTTTCTTTTTTTAGAAGTCAACGTAAATAACAATGATTATCATTATTATTTACGTTGACTTAACAAAATCAAACAATGAGTCATATTCTTTACTCTGCGTTCAAAAATCTGTCTCATTAAATCTTAATTTTATTACATAAACCCATAACCTTCTTCACAATTAGCTCCGCAGTATTTTCCTCCGGTGGCATCAATAAATTCGTAACAGGCCCATATACAACAGGGTTTAGCTCTACTTCGTATCCACCATATGTAAACTCTTCCCTTGTCGGTAAATAACCAATATATCCATTCGTATATCCACCAAGAAAGACTATTTCATTTTGAAGACTCTCTTTCATTTCTAACGCAGTCTCTGAAAAAGGTTCCATCGGTATACCAGAGAACATACCATCATTAACTTGAAACAGTTGAACTTCTAAATCAATACGTAACTGCCGAATACCTTGCTTATATTTCTCTAGAATGATAGTAAGCCATTCATCTGTATTCACACCCCACTGCCTCTTCGCCAATTGAGCCATGCTTCGTATCTCATTCATTTCAGGAATATCTTTCAACTTCATTTGTATCGTACTCGAAATTGTTCTTAAATTTACAATTGGGCTATATACAACTGTTGGCAACATCGTTAATACATGTCCACTAAGTGTATAAGCCATTTTCTTTAATGCTTCTCTTGAACCACGATACTTCGCATTTACATTACCAGCAGCTCCTTGCACAATAATAACAGGACAGTTTACAATCTTTTCAAGAATCTCTCTCGTCATTCCCGGATAATCCGCTGACAATACATCGCTATCACCTTTTAAAACATTCGGATGCGCCGTACAAAATACTACAATCCCAGATAGCCCCTTCGTTTCAGCATTTCTTATTGCTAGCATACCAATTCGTTTATCTACAACACCCTCTATATTTGTTCCCATCTTTGCTCTTCCATCAGATGTTCTCTCTCTTCGGTTGACCCCAATATCACCTGTCGTAACACCCCAGCCAACTTCACATAGCTTCAAGTTGTTATTCGCAGTAACCGCACCTTGCACTACATTATTTACTAAAATCGTTTTATACGACTTTACTAAAGGTTGCTCACCGACTGTTTCTGGACCAGAATGTGTATGTGTATAAACAACTGTTATTCGCTCAAATGGCACATGAAGCGTACTCGCTACTCGCTCACGAATAATATTCGTATCTTCTACTAACATCCCAATATTATCAATACTTATAAACACAGTTTTCATTTCATCTTTTTCAAATACAAAAACTGTCCCATAAATATGCTCTTCAATATTATTTATTCCTGTCTCTCTGTAATATCCGACAAAATCAATACCTACAGGAGGCGTAATATCCATCTTGCATACCCCTATTTTGCTCATTTGAATCGCTCCATTTCTCTATGTAACTCCCTTTTTTCAAGAATAGCATATTTAACCTTGTTCCAAATAAAAAGAACGGACATAGAATTCTACGTCCGTTCTTTTCATCACACATACTTCCGATGCACCATCTTCCCATCATAAGAGAACACAACGCCCTTACTCTCCACAATTGACTCCATATGCACCGTTCTTCCCCATAACTGATGAATGTATGGCAGTACTTTTTCTAAGTATTTTAAATCGAGCTCAATTCCTTCATAACTATGTTTAATGTACAACTCTCCGTTCTTTAAGTAGTCACCATCTTCTACTACTAAGTACGGGAAGCCACCATTTGTACGCATATTTACAAGCTGATCACGTACATGTTCCCACTCTTTATCTATTACTTTATATTCTTTTCCTTGGCGCTGGAATAAGTACATATCTTCTCTCATTACGAGATCTTTGTTTAAGTAGTTCCTTAAGAATGATACATCCCATTCGATCTCGCGTACTTCAAAGATTTTGTCACGGCCAGATCCTGGTTTTACACCGCGTCGTTTCATTTCTTCTGTCGGGTTATTGTAGCGCTCCTCTATATCTTCAAACATTTTAATACCGAGGTAGTATGGGTTAATACTTGTTTTAGATGGTTGAACTACACCTGCATTAAGCTTTGCGAATTCAATCGCTTCAGAAGATGTTAAGTCCATTTCACGGAGTATGCGTTGATGCCAGTATGATGCCCAGCCTTCATTCATAATTTTTGTTTCAAGCTGCGGCCAGAAATATAGCATTTCCTCGCGCATCATCGTTAATATGTCTCGCTGCCAATCTTCTAGCTCACGGCTATATTCTTCAATGAAGAGGAGTAAATCTTTCTCTGGTTGCGGCGGAATTTTCTTCTTTTTATGCATATTAGGTCGTTCTCTCTTTTTGTTTCGATCATCTAAATTCCATAAGTCATCGTACTGTGATATCTTTTTCTTTTCTACATCCTCTTCTAAATCTTCAATACTCCACGCAAGTTTTGGACGCATAATCGATGGGTCAATATGCTCTTGAATGGCAAGTACGGCATCTAAAAATGTTTCTACCTCTTCCTTTCCATACTTATGCTCATATGCTTTAACACGGTCCGCTGTTGCCGCCATACTTTCTACCATATCTCGCTTCGTATTTGAAAAACGAATATTATTTTTGAAAAAGTCACAGTGTGCTAAAACGTGCGCTACAATTAATTTGTTTTGAATTAAAGAGTTCGTATCTAATAAAAAGGCGTAACATGGATCAGAGTTAATAACGAGTTCGTATATTTTACTAAGACCTAAATCGTATTGTAATTTCATTCTGAAAAACTGTTTTCCAAAACTCCAATGTGAAAACCGCGTCGGCATCCCATATGCACCAAATGTATAAATAATTTCCGCTGGACATATTTCATAACGCATCGGATAAAAATCAAGCCCAAATCCAGTCGCAATTTCCGTAATTTCCGCAATCGCATATTGCAGTGCTTTATCGTCACTTGCTCTCATTATTTTCCCTCCTTACACTTTCCCTTAAGAAAGTGTATGATGGAGAACAAGCTTTCATGAGGATTGATTGCATAATAAAAAGACACCCCCGCAAAAACGAGAATGTCTTATCTATTAACCTTCAATAATCTCCATCTTCTCCGTAATCGGAGTACGAGCTTTTCCTTCTGGTGCTTTATCGAAATAGCCAAGGTGAAGAATTCCAACGATACGTTGACCTCTTGTTAAACCAAGTCCTTCTATAAATAATGGATTATAGTTTAATCCGCCTGATTTCCAAACACAACCTAATCCACGTTCCCAAGCAAGAAGCTGAAAGTTTTGCATAAATGCACATGTTGCAGCGTAATCTTCGTCACGTTGAATTTGACGTGGGTCTTCATTCATGTAAACAACGATTTGTGCAGGCGTGCTTAAGAAACGATCTGATAAAATTTTACCGCGTTTCGCTCTTT
The DNA here is from genome assembly GCF_900108285.1 of Bacillus sp. ok061. Taxonomy (NCBI): domain Bacteria; kingdom Bacillati; phylum Bacillota; class Bacilli; order Caryophanales; family Bacillaceae; genus Bacillus; species Bacillus sp. ok061. The sequence continues at coordinate 11,688 of NZ_FNUW01000035.1, forward strand.
CTTCTTCTGTGAAAGAGTTTAATACTGCGTCTACTAATTTCTTGCGGCCGTCCCCAATGTATAATTTACAATTCCATGGCTCACGGTGTTTATGATTTGGTGCCCATGTTGCATCGTTTAATAGTTCAATTAATAAATCTTTTTCTACTGCTTTATCTGTAAATGTACGTACAGAACGCCTTTCTTTAATCACATTAGCGATGGAAGTATATGTAGTCATATTTATCTCTCCCTTATTTTTATCTATATGTATAAGTTTATTGTTAGTATTGATATTGATTTTCAATTTCGATTATACCTTAGTTTTTTACTATTAATCAATGTTTTATGTTGGAAAACTTCTAAAAACGTCATTTCATGCTGTGAATAAAAAAACTTAACTTGTTCACAAGTATTTCACATTTTATGGAAATGATATGTGTACAGTTTTCCACATTATCCATCTAGGAGGAGTTTACATGTACAAAAAAATCGTAGTAAGTATGACTATGGCAGCATTATTATGCGGGATATCCACCTTCCCTACTTCCGCTGCCACGCCAAAAGAAGTAACAATGCATCACCATAAACCAATTTCAGAAGAAGAAATGCAATCGCTAGAAAAACTTGGCTACAACAAACATGAAATTTGGAGAGCTGCTCACATTGCAAGAATTAGTAAAAAAGAAATAAAAGATGTTTTATCTTACTATAAGCAAAATAAATCTTGGGAGAAAACAGCCGAGCATTTCGGTGTAGATCCAAGTAAGCTGAAAAAGCATCATATGAGTAAAGAAACAAAGCAAGCACTGCTACAACAGTTAGCAACTATGCAAAAATCCACACCGGAGCAGCTAAAACAAAAAATGAAAGAATATAACATCAAATTGCGTCATCTTACTGTGTTAACAATCATCTCTCAAAAGAGTAATACCCCTCTTGATGATGTATTAAAAATGAAAAAAGACGGAATGGACATGAAACAAATCGCCGAAAAATTAAATGTAAAAAGAGAAGATATAAGAACGGAAATGATGAAATTAGTGAAGTCTATTAAAGAAACGAAAACAAATTAACACGCCACAAAGGAAGAGGTATTCACTACTCTTCCTTTTCTTTATAAACTTTCAACTTTGAAGTATAAATTCCCGTCTTTCCCAAAAACTAACACAAGTAAATGACGTATGTTAGGGGTGAGAAAATGTTCGGTTTATCATCTAAGAAATCAAAAAAGACTAATACAAAAACAATTTGTTCTATTCCAGAATTTATACAAACCATGAAAGAATCAAGCGATTTTGTCTCTTATAACATACTTAAAGATGAAACGTTGTGCCTGTTTTATTATAAATCTGTCGTGGAAGCACTTATTATTAAACAATTCATTTTAACTCCTATAAAAAAGGAATCGGAACAAATCCAAAACATCTCTGATTTATGTAATATCATCTCTATTGAAGACATTATTACCTCCCCTTCTATTGATAATATTCGTGAAAAATTATTAGGTGGATATATTTTAATACGCTTAAAAAACAATTCGAATCCTGATCAATATGCTTTAATTCGTGCCGAAAGTACTGTTTTAGGAAAACGATTATATAACGATACAGAAAATGAGTATAGCGTAATCGGGCCTAAAATCGGTTTCGTTGAAAACCTTGATACAAATATCCACTTATTACGCCGAAATATCGTAACGGAGCAACTCATTTTTAAAGAAGTTACCGTCGGATCTATATCAAAAACGAAAGTAGCAGTTGCTTATATAGAAGGAATTACAAATGAACAATTTGTCAACACCGCACTTCAACGGCTAGAAGACATTGACTTTGATGTCCCATTTGATTCAACTATGATTGAGCAATTTATTAGTGATAATAGCAATTCACCTTTTCCTGTTCTATTACCTACAGAACGATTAGATCGAGCTGTATTTGCATTAATTAACGGGGAAGTTTTAATCTTAACAGATGGCTCTCCATATGCTTTATCAGGACCAACAACGTTACTGGATTTTTTCATTTCACCAGAAGATTATTATTTACCGTGGATGATTGGATCGTTCTTTCGTATTATTCGTTTTTTCGGAGCTATATTTTCTCTTTTTTCCTCCGCTATTTATACAGCGGCTTTAACATATCATTATCAAATGATTCCTGCCGATTTACTAGGTCCTATTATTTTCTCGAGAGCTAACGTACCTTTCCCTCCTATTCTAGAAGCACTCTTTTTAGAAATTACAATTGAATTGCTTCGTGAAGCAGGAGCGCGTTTACCGACAAAAGTCGGACAAACGATTGGGATTGTTGGGGGGATTGTAATTGGCCAAGCATCTGTTGAAGCGGCTTTGACAAGTACAATTTTATTAATTGCAGTTGCTTTATCCGCTCTTGCATCATTCACAACACCAACCGTAAAGATGTCTTCTACTATTCGATTATTACGCTTTCCGCTTATTCTTTTAGCCGGTGCGTTCGGAGGATTAGGCCTTATTGTCGGATTTGTATTTATTTTAGCTCATTTAATTAAATTAAAATCACTTGGATCACCTTATTTATTACCTTTATATCCATTTCGTGGTTTAGGTACAGCAGAAGGTTTTCTTCGATTACCATTTAGTCAAACGGCACAAAGACCTTCTTTTCTTAGACCAAAATCAAAATGGCGCTATAATCCAAACAAATCGAAGCAAAAACGTGATGGTGAGAATGAATGAAAAAAGTTTTATTGCACCTTATCATTATCTTCTTCGTTTTACAAACTGGCTGTACACAAACGTATATAGTGGATGCACAGCGTATTATTCATATTGCTGGATTTGACATCACAAAAAACAAAAGATTCCAAGGAACTATTCTATTCCCAGAGTACACACATGGTGTAAAGTCTAAGCCAGAGACTCAAACAACATCTGCCCGTTCACTTGAAACAATTGCTTCACGATTGAATGCGAAATCTCCTCACAATGTTGTTGTAGGTCAAATGCGTGTTGTCCTATTTGGAAAGGCTCTAGGAGAACGCGGAATGGGAGAAATTATTACTAACTTACAACGTGACCCAAATATCGGGCGTGATGTACAACTAGCAATTGTAGATGGATCGGCTGAAGAGCTTTTAAATTACGGAAAAAAAAATGGGTCTTTATATATTGCTGATTTACTCGAGCAAAATATAAGAAATGAGAACATTCCACAAACTGAATTAAACATTTTTTTATATAATTATTACTCTTCTGTATGTGATGCCTATGTTCCTTATATTAAAATGGACGATAATCATTCTGTCGCTGTCAAAGGACTTGCCTTTTTAAAAGGCGATAAAGTCGTCATGTATACGGATAAAAGACATTCTGTTTTAGCAAAATTACTTATTAACCCTACGAAAAATGGACGTTACGAAGCAGCGATAACAAAGGATAAACATAAAGGTATGGTTGTTATACAAAACTTAGCTGGGGAAAATAAGTATGATATAGATCAAACTGGCGACATACCAAAAGTAAAAATCCATTTAAAATTAAATGGATTAATTAAAAACTCTCCTAATTGGATTGATCTAAGAAAAAAAACAAATATCAACTATATAAAAAAACAAATTGAACGAAATGTCAAAAAAGACTGTGAAGATTTAATAAAACAATTTCAAGAAAAGGAAATTGATCCTTTAGGAATACGAGATGAAATTAGAAGCCATACGAGAAAATGGAATATAAAACAAATTCGAAATATGTATAAAAATGTAGCGGTGGATATAAATTTAGATCTTAATATTGTACAATCTGGAATCGGAGAATAGTGAGGTGAAATAAGCAATGAATACAATGAATAAAACAAAGACAGTCTCTCCATATTTTGCATTTATTTTATTGCATTCTCTCCAGATTGGTATAGGAATTCTCGGATATCAACGTGTAATTTTAAAAAACGCTGGTTATGATGCCTGGATTTCTCTTATTATTGCGGGAATTACAACTCATATTGTGCTGTTTTGTATGTTAAAAATGCTTGAAAAAGACGGAGATTTAATTAGCATTCATACAACAACCTTTGGAAAGTGGTTTGGCTCTATATTTTCTGTAATTTTCACTCTTTATTGCTTATTATTTTGCCTTACTGTTCTTCGTACATATATGGAAGTGATACAAGTTTGGATTTTCCCTACCATTAAGTTATGGAAACTTACGCTTATGTTTTTATTAGTCACTTACTACATTATAAAAGGTGGCTTCCGTTCTGTGACAGGGATATGTTTTTGGGGTATTGTTCTTCCTATTTTCGTTGTATTCTTTTTAATCTATCCAATGAAATATGCTCATTTCCGTAATATTTTACCTATTTTTACACATTCACCTTTTGACATGCTTATATCTGCAAAACAATCCGCATTGGAATTTCTGGGGTTTGAAACAATTCTTATCTTTTATCCCTTTATTGAAAAAGGAAAATCTTTAAAGCGATGGGCCCATGCTGGAATTGCTTTTAGCACCTTAATTTATGTAGTTTTAGCTATCGTATCTTTTATGTATTACAGCGAGGGACAATTAAACCGTACTATTTGGCCTACTTTAACGATGTTAAAAATAATTAAAGTTCCTTTTATCCAGCGCTTTGAATATATTATTATTTTCGTTTGGTTTTTAATTATTTTACCAAACCTCTGCTTAACCATTTGGTCATCATGTCAAACGATGAAGCGTTCCTTTCATATTTCATTTAAATTTACATTACCGTTTTTTATTTTCATCATATTTTCAGCTTCTCTACTTTTCACAAACCGTGAAAGTATCAACACATTAAATACCGTACTATCTCAAGCGGGTTTATATATTGTATACGCTTATATCCCTATTTTATTTTTATTTCATTCACTACGATGGCACTTCAAAAATCGTTCAAAAAAAACTTCTCCCTAGGTGTCCCTTAGTCTGATACAATTTGATTAATACATTTGTAAAGGGGACAAGCGAATGAAAAAGTATGTATTTTCTTTACTTGCAGTACTAAGCTTAATTCTTGCTGGATGCGGAAGTACTGGTACAAATGACCAAAAATCTTCTGAATCAAAAAAAGAAGAACATGACCACGCATCGCACACTCAGCAAGCTGACATTCAAGAGAAAACAAAAGGAGTCGACACACTTCCGACCTTCCTAGATAAGCTTGATCCACAAATGAAAGATATCTACACCGTCGCTGGACAAAATGCAGAGCTATTAGATTGGATTCCATGCTATTGTGGTTGCGGTGAAAGTGTAGGACATAAAAATAATAAAAACTGCTTTATTCGTGAAATTAAAAAGAATGGTGAAGTTGTTTGGGACTCCCATGCAACGACTTGCGTCAATTGCCTAGAAATCGCAGTTGAATCTGCTTCCATGAAACAAAAAGGAAAATCAACGCTTGAAATTCGTAACTATATCGATAATAAATACAAAGAAGGCTATGGCAAACCAACACCTACGCCAATGCCAAAAGCTTAAAAAACGAGGAAACTCCTCGTTTTTTCTTTTCATTCACTTTTTTTCTTAACAAATTCTTTCAAGTGTATTTCTCCTTACTTATCACACACTATATATAACTCTCGGTAAGGAGGGTACACAGTGCAAACATATAACGACTATGATAAAGCTCTCTATTACACGTATTGCTGTAATTGGGATAAATTACTCGTTCTCATGGTTCAAACGAACGATCAATTATTTTCTAAGCGTATTGAGCATTTTTTACACGCTTATCAATACAGTAAAGAACTCCCAGAAGTTGATAAACAATTGCAGCTCCTATTTCAATATATTGACCACGCATCCCAAAAGTCGCATGTAGAAGAAGTAGAACAAATTCAAATGTAAACTATAGCGCTATTCTCTTCCGGAGAATGGCGCTTTTTTAAAATATTTATATCAATAAAAGTTTCTCCTTATAAAACTTTTATTGATAAACATATTTTTTCTTTCTTTTCCATACCACTTCATACTATAATTTAGTATGTAACTATTATAAGAGAGGTATAAAATATGGGACGAGAAAAAAAGCAAGAATATGCTTTACTTACCGCATGGGGAGCTTCTTTTATTGCTACACTAGGAAGTCTGTACTTTTCCGAAATCATGAAATTTGAGCCTTGTGTTCTTTGTTGGTATCAACGTATTTTTATGTATCCATTCGTTTTATGGCTCGGTATCGCTGTGGCAAAGAAAGACTATCGCATCGCAAATTATTCTTTACCAATCGCAACTATTGGTGCTTGTATTTCTTTATATCACTATGCAATTCAAAAAGTCGCAGCATTTTCAGCCGCTGGGGCAGCTTGTGGACGTGTACCATGTACGGGAGAATACATAAACTGGTTCGGCTTTGTGACAATCCCGTTTTTAGCACTTATCGGCTTTATTACAATCGCTGTTTGTAGCTTTATTGTCATCAAAAACAAATAAGGAGATGAAAGAATGAAAAAAATGCTTATATTTGGTGGTATTATTATCGCCTTGTTTGCGGCAATTTTCGCTGTAACACAAATGGAAGAAAAAAACGCTTCAACTAGCCAGAAAATTGATAATCCTGCTGAAAGTAAGACAAACGGTCCTGACTACTACACAAATAAAATTTCTCTTTCAGATCTTCAAAAGAACTTAAAAGAGAAAAAAGAAGAAACAGTATACTTTTATCAAACATCTTGCGTTCATTGCCAAAAATTATCTCCTGTCCTAGTGCCAATGGCTAAAGACTTAAACGTTGATATGAAAGTTATGGATATTGAAAAATTAGATGCTCCTTGGGATGAATATAAAATTCAAGGAACACCAACAATCATTCATTTTAAAGATGGCAAAGAAGTGAGCCGTATTAGCGGTGAACAGCCGAAAGATAAATTAAAAGAATGGCTTGAGCAAACGAAAAAGTAACGAGAAAAGGAAACTCCTTCTACACATGAAATGGGTGTAAAATCCCACACTAATGTATAAGGAGGGGGCTTTATGCCAGAAGTAAGATGTTCTGTTTCCAACTGTTCTTTTTGGGGACAAGGTAACTTTTGTCAAGCAAGTGCGATCGTCGTTCAGCCTGATGCAGATGAAACTGGTCAAACTGAAAATGATTCATATACAGCTGCTGTTTTAACAAACGAGACGCTAGAAAGTTCTGTAGCAACGAGTGTAGAGACTTGTTGTCATACATTTAAGTCTAAATATTAAACATAAAAAGCATACGATTCATCGTATGCTTTTTTACATCCCTCTCCAAAAATCATGCATAATAAAAAAATACAAAATAACGAGAACGGCCGTCCCGCATAGGGTAATGCGCCGATATATACTCTTCTCTCCTTCCCTCGCTTTCACAAACGCCCAAATAAATCCGAAGAATAATATTAAATCAACATATGGAACATAAAAAGAAAAGACGAGAAACGCATATAAATACACGATAAATAAACAGGTCGTTACTAAGAAAACTTTAAACGCAAATTCACTTTTCATAATATAACCGCCCCCTATCTGTACTGTATTATATTCAGCAAAATACAATAGTTGCAGTTAAACTCCAAGTATAAATAAGCTACCGTCTATAATACGGTAGCCATTACGGAACATTGTATTTCCGTTTATATATATTACTTAAAATCGAAGAAGGAATTTGCTCGTAACGAATTTTCTCTCCTGTTTCATCTATAATATACGAATTGTTTCCTATATAATATATTCCATCTTTTCGTTTTGAGTACACTGGATATCTTTCATTTGGCAATACCGTTTTCACTTTCGTTAACTGTCCATTTGGCTCTTGCCAATATATATCCGCGCGGTCTACTAACGTAAGTAGTCCAATTTGTTCTTCTTCTATTTTTCGACCATTCCAGCTCACAACGCGATAACCAAGCTTATTCGCTTCATATTCGGGGCTCGTATGAAAACGAGAAATGATTACTTTTGTTTGCAATTGGACTCGATCATATAACCATTGTATATCCCTGTCATGCATGCGAATACACCCATTTGATTCCCTACTTCCAATCGTCCATTCCCGATTTGTCCCATGAATCGCATATTCATTCTTATCCAGCCCAAGCCATCTCGTACCAAGAGGGTTATTTGGTGCACCCCCAGCTATTTTTTTTCGATGGTATTCTTTATTTTTATATTTAGTTATAATACAAAAATTACCTTCAGGCGTAGGCGTACGATCTCTTCCAGTTGTTACGGGGAATGTTTTTGTATAATTTCCATTTTCAAAAAAAGACAACTGGTTTGTCGTAAGATTCACTAATATTAAATGATCTGTATCAGCAAAAGCACTAACCGGTAGGATGAAAAATAATAGTATGACGAAACATAACTTTTTCATCTATATCCCCCCTAGCGCTCACTATAATAAGTGGAATTAACTTTACTTTGCTCTTATAAATGAAAACTATCCATTTACAATAACGCCCCCATTTACATGTATCATTTGCCCAGTAACATAGGATGAATCCTCAGACGCTAAGTATACGTATGCTGGCGCTAATTCATATGGTTGACCAGGTCTTTGCATCGGAACATTGCTCCCGAACTCAGAGACTTTCTTCTCATCAAAGCTCGATGGAATAAGCGGTGTCCAAATCGGCCCCGGCGCAACACCATTTACACGAATCCCTTTTTGCACTACCGATTGAGAAAGTGATCTTGTAAAAGCTACGATTGCTCCTTTCGTTGCGGAATAATCAATTAACGTTTCATTTCCTTCATATGCAACGATAGATGCCGTATTTATAATGACATCCCCTTTCTTCAAATGAGAAAGGGCTGCTTTCGTAACGTGAAAATAAGAAAAAATATTAATACGAAATGTTTTTTCTAGCTGTTCTGCTGTAATATACTCTAGCCCTTGCTGCGGATATTGCTGTGCAACGTTATTTACTAAAATATTTAAACTACCTAACTGCCGGGCGGTCTCTTCCACAATATCTTTACAATGCTGTTCATTACTCAAATCCCCCGGCAACAACACACACTTTACACCTTCTTTTTCAACACGTTGTTTCGTCTCATTTGCATCTTCTTCCTCATCTAAATAAGCAATCGCAATATTTGCTCCCTCTTTTGCAAAAGCGATGGAAACTGCTCGTCCAATTCCGCTATCTCCTCCCGTAATTAACACATTCTTTCCTTTTAATTTTTCACTTCCTTTATAATTTGGATCTTCAAACTGCGGAAGGGGGCTCATTAATGATTCAATACCAGGCTGCTTATTTTGATGTTGCGCAGGCATTGTTATAAAGTTTTTTTGCTGTGGCATAGCTACTTTCAACTCCTTTTTCTTAGCATGTGCACAATAAAAAGCTGAAATTCACACATTGGTTTACGATTAATATTCGAATTTAAGACACAAAATATGAATTGTTATAAACTTTTTATGCAAAGCTATTGCAAAATAGTTAAAAAACGAATATTATATATAACTGTTGTGAAAATTATTCGTAAACAGAAAGGATGTTTATATGTTTAACCTTTCAAAACATAAAACTTCTATTAAAACTGAAATTATGGCAGGTATTATTACCTTCTTAACAATGGCATATATCATTGTCGTAAACCCTGTTATCCTTGGAGATGCAGGTGTTCCATTTGAACAAGCATTTACAGCAACAATTATTGCTGCTGTTGTCGGAACATTATTTATGGCAATCTTTACAAACTTACCAATCGCAATCGCGCCAGGTATGGGATTAAATGCTTACTTCTCTTACTCTGTTGTAAAAGCGCATGAAGGCATGACTTTCGCAATTGCATTCTCTGCTGTATTCGTAGCAGGTATGATTTTAATTTTGCTATCATTTACATCTTTCCGTACAAAATTAATGGAAGCAATTCCTGAAAACTTAAAACATGCAATTACTGCTGGTATCGGGCTATTTATCGCCTTTATCGGCTTACGTTTAACAGGTATCGTTACAAAAAATGATGCAAACTTAGTTGGACTTGGTGATCTTCACTCTCCTCCAGTTCTACTAGCATTAGCTGGACTTGGAATTACTATTATCCTTATGTCTTTAAATGTAAATGGCGCACTATTTATCGGCATGCTATTAACTGGTATTATCGCTTTCTTCACAGGACAATTAACATTCTCAAACGGTGTTACATCAATGCCTGGATTACCAGAAGGAATTATCGTTTCAAATCCAATTACTGCTGTATCTGACGTAATTAACTACGGATTATACGGCGTTGTATTCTCATTCTTCCTTGTTACACTATTCGATACAACAGGTACATTACTTGGCGTTGCACAACAAGGTGGATTTATGAAAGACGGAAAGCTTCCAAAAGCAGGACGAGCTCTTCTATCTGACTCATTCTCAGCAACAATTGGTTCTATGTTCGGAACAACACCATCAACAGCTTACATTGAATCATCTGCTGGTGTTGCAGCTGGTGGTCGTACTGGTTTAACAACTGTTACAGTAGCTGTTCTATTCGCACTAGCAGCATTCTTCGGACCATTAGTAAGTGCTGTTTCTGGTGTATCAGCTATTACTGCACCATCATTAATTATCGTTGGTAGTCTTATGATGGGCTCTGTTCGCCACATCGATTGGGACGCATTTGATGAAGCATTCCCAGCATTCTTAGTAATCTTAAGCATGCCACTTACATCAAGTATCGCAACAGGTATCGCACTTGGATTTATTTCCTACCCACTTATGAAAGTGGCAAAAGGTAAATTCCGTTCTGTTCACCCACTTGTATATGTATTCGGAATCTTGTTCGCTTATCAATTGGTATTCTTACCACATTAAAATCCCTCATAAAGAGGGATTTTTTTATACATAAAAAAGTAGCGCATCGAAATTCGATGCGCTACTTTTCTTTTACAACAATTATTCAAACTATAAAGGCATCTCCAAAATATGAAGGTGCTTATAACCTTTTAATACTTCTCTTCTACCTGTAATTCTTTACTGCACTTTTGAATGAAAACCGATAAAATAACCATTACTATGCCCACACTAAAACCAATAAGTTGATCTAATAGCATTTCATCATGAATAAACCAGCGAAGTAAAAATACACCACCAAAAATAAGCAACATAGTAAATCCAGTATGTCTAAGCCCTTTATATACATTTTCCATATGTATCACCTCTCCACATACTTTTATCCATATTATACCACACACCCATCAAGCAAACGTATCGTCCTCTGGCAGTATGCAGCTACCTTTTGGTCATGTGTAACAACTAGCACCGTTTTCCCTTGTTTATTAATTTCTTTTAAAATGCTCATGATTTTTTCTCCGTTTTCTTGATCGAGAGCACCAGTCGGTTCATCCGCGAGTATAATTTTTGTGTCTTGTGCTAAAGCCCTTGCTATCGCCGTTCTTTGCTGCTCTCCTCCAGATAATTCGTGGGGATATTTGTTAATATGCCTCTCCAGCCCTACCATCTCAAGCATTTCTTTTGATATTTGTATACGTTTCTTATGAGCAATTTTTCTATATATAAGCGGGAGCATTACATTTTCAATAATTGTATAATCATCTAGTAGCGAAAAGTTCTGAAACACAAATCCAACTTCCTTATTTCTATACTTATGATAGTTTGACTTTAATGTACTCGTATCCATGCCATCTAAAAAATACTTTCCAGTAGAAGGGCTATCAATTAAGCCAATAATATTAAGTAAGGTTGATTTCCCTGAACCAGATGGTCCCATAATGGCTATCATTTCTCCTTTTTCTATTGTAAGATTAATATCTTTTAAAGCACTAAAATTACTCTTTCCGTATCCCTTAGCCACATTTGCGAGCTGAATCATCTATAACACCTCTTTCATATATGTATTTTTTATTTTTAGTACATTGAAATAAATGATTGCATATATAACGAGGATCATTACAAGTGATAAAGCAACTATAACAACCAATGATTCTATAGAGACTTTTAACGTTCCAAAGAAAGATAATATACTATTTTCTAGCCCTTTCTGAATTTCAATTACTCCGCTATTCTCCCATTGAAAATACATAATTCCTATACATATAGATAAAACGAATAACAACATATACTCAATAACAAACGGAAGACATAGTTGAAAAGTACTTGCTCCTAATGCTGATTTAATAGAAATATTTTTACGTTCCATATAAAGCGTGGCCATTGATGTTAATAAAATAGATATAAATGAAAAAGATAAGACTGTACCGCTTAATAATAAGGGATATGACATATTATCAATGCCTTGCTTTTCATTTTCTAATAATTTATCCGGATTTGTAACATAATACGAATACCCCTTACCTTCTGTTACCTTTAATACTTTCTTTTGAAATTCATTCATATTTATCTTCTCATTTGTTTCTATAATTAACCCATTGTATAAAAGGTCTACACTATAGAACTCTATTTCTTCTGTTCCAATTGGTAAAATCGCCATGTCATCTAATAATGTAATACGATTATCCGATATTTCACCGCTTCGAGGATATGTAAATGCTGAATTTTTTTCTAAAAAGCCAATTACTTTTAGTTTCATTTTTCCAGATGGTATGATATCACCAATAGATGCCTTTCCTTTATAATTAGCCCCTAATATAACAGGTCTACTATCAAATACTGATTTATGAAATTCCGATTCCTCAAAATATCTTCCTTGCGAAAGACGTATATGAAAATATTTATTAATATCTTTATCCACAAGCAAAGTTTTTATCGTTTTATTTTCTTTATTTAAGGTAAATGAATATGTAAGAAACAAATAATTTGTTATATTTGTAATCGGTATCGTATTAGATAATCCTCTCATGAAATGTTGATAGTCATCTTTTGCTTTTTCTTTGCTAAACAACGTTATATTTTGTGTTGCATACAGCTCGTAGAAATTTTTATTAGTCGATAAATTATTTGCTACCGTCATCATTTTTCGATATCCCGAAAGATTACTAACAAATTCTATTGCTGAAGAAAATGCAATAATTAAAGAAATTACTATAATCAAACTTGGTAACAACCGTTTTTTCACAGACCGTATAGAATCAAATATAAAAAACATGACGACCTCCTACGTTCTTAAATGTTTTCCGGGATATATATTTATAACGTGCTTGATTGGAATTACAGTAACAAAAAATGTAAGAAAAATTATAAAAACAACATTACATATCAATACATATAGTGTTAACGGTTTTACTAAGTATGTCTGAAAATACGTATGAATTGTTCCCGAAAATATTTCTAGCGTAATAAAAACTAAGAACATCGCTGCTAGAGAAATAAACAAAATTTGAATATATAGTTCGCAGTAAACAGATATATTAGAAGCACCTACTGCCTTTTTTAATGAAATCTCTCTTTCTTTTTTATAAATCCAAAATAAAACCGCAGAAATGCCAGAAACAATTGCAACAAGAATGAATTTATAATAATACTTATTTGCTGGATCTATATGTGTCACATGTAGTTCCTGAAGATCTCGTTCATTCAGTATTTGAACATCTCCCGAAAGCACTTCTTTACTCCTATCCATAAACTTTTTTATTTCGTTATGAATAGATGATGTAGGATTAACAACTGTTAATTGTAATTGTTTACTCGCGATAATACCTTTTTTAGATATAGTAGGTAAGTTTTGAAGTGGAACGTATATGCCTGCTACACCGACGTCACTGTCTTTTCTCGATATAGTTCCTATTTTTTTATATGTATCATCAAATTCATATAATTCCTCTACATTCGTTTGATCGCCAACAACCATATCGTTTACATTTTCACGATAAAAATATTGTCCCTCAGAAATATATGGCTTCCAATAATAATCATCTTTTAAGTTCACAGCTATGATCTTTGTTGCCCCTGAACTATTTAATGCTTTTAAATGCTCTACGTAAATATCACTTTTCACAAAAGTATCTTGTATGAAAGGAATTATTTCTTCCAATTCAGTTGCATTCGCTATCGGAACAGTTAAAACTTGATTCTTCTCTGGAAAACCGATTTGAAAAGCAGATATAAAGTTTCGTTTAGACTCTGTTAAAAGTGCGGCTATTGATATAGAAAGAAAAGAAATAAAAAATGACATAAGGAGAATTAAGAAAAACAGTTTATTGCTTTTTATATTTTTAAAAGCTAGGTACATGTCTGTGCTCCTTTTAAATAAGAAGGAGATAATGAACATCCCCTTCTCCTTATCCAAATATTTATAAAGACAACTGTTTAATGCTTTTTACCACTGTAATCGTAAGTTACCATTACTATCAAAAGTACCTTTGTGTGTATCTTCTTGATAGTCATTATCCTCATTCGCATAATGCTCCGAGTATACTCCTTTTGCACCAAAGCCGTTAAACGCATCGTTACTCACAGTAGCATTTAATGCCCTTCCCGATTCATAAGGTCCTAATTTATCCGAGGCACTTTCAATATATGTATAACTTCCATTTGAATTAATAAAAGAAATCGTTACAGAACAATGGGATGCATTTTGATTCGTAGTAGTTTGAGCTCTATAAGATAGCAGATTATCGTTTTTATGAACGCTTAACGTTGAGTAGAAGGCACTAGTTGAGATTGCTGTTGCTAATAACACGAATGTTGTTATTGTAAAAACTTTTCCCTTCATAACAATCACCTCTTAAATAAATAATTCAATAGTGCTACATCGTCATAGTATCTTTCAATCGCATGTTCCTCAATAAGAAAACTATATGTTTTACAAACTCTTAAAAAGCTTAAACATTTATACATTTTTTAAAAACAATATAAAAAGACTGCAGAGAACTCCATCTCCACAGCCTAATTATTATTTTTGCAAAAACGCCTGCAAATCTGCAAATTGTCTCTTTGCATCTTCATAGCCTTGCTCGTATAAATTTTGTAGTTTTGCTGTATCTTTTTCCATACGATCTACTTGAAGCGGCACTTCTGGGCGAATAACAAATAAATTACCAGCTTGCTCTTCTTTTTCAATATAGTGTAGTGTTTCATTATACACTTCATAACGATTGAGCATCGTGTTAACAAGATTCGGATATTTTTTATAAGCTTTTCCTGCAATCCATCCGAATTTTGATTTTTTCTTCGCGTAACCATGATTTCTCGTTAAAATAACGACTGATTTTTCAAATCCATCTTCCTGTGCTTTACGAACTGGAATTGGATCAGAAATCCCACCATCTAATAACTGCTTACCACGATAATTTACTACCGGTGCAATGAAAGGCAATGAACTAGACGCTTGTAATAAATTTAGCGCATCATCATTCGTTCCTTCTTTTTCAAAATAAACTGATTGTCCTGTTTCACAATCCGTCGTTCCTACAAGGAAACGCTCTGGGCTATTAAAGTATGTTTCAAAATCAAACGGTACATGCTTTTCTGGAATTTCATGAAAAATGAAATCCATATCAAATAGTTGACGTTTTCTCCATAAGTTTTTATACGATAAATATTTCGGATGTGATGCGTAATCAATATTGACCGTTTTATTTCTATTTCTTTGTCTGGAAAGATACGACGCTGCATGACAAGCACCAGCTGATACACCAATTACATATGGAAAATATAAATCTTGTTCCATAAAGTATTCTAATATCCCGCCCGTATATACACCACGCATACCGCCGCCTTCTAATACTAACCCCGTACTTTCAAGCATGTTACTCTCTCCTCTATATATATTGACTCTTTAATTATTCACCATGTTAAGTATCTTTTTCTATTATATATGAGTTCTTTCAGAAATTATATTGAAAAGACTTGAGAAAAAGGAGTTTTTTCTTCCAATTATATTTCCAAATAATCGGAGACATCCTTTATAAACCTTTGAATAAAGTCTTGCTCTTCTTTCGTATATCCATCTAAAAGTAACAACCACTTTTCTTCAGCTTGCTTATGCAATTTTTCATGAGCTATATATATTTCATTTCCACTTTCCGTTAAGCGGAAGAAGATTTCTTTTTGATTATCTAACATTTGCATCTTCTCAACGAATTGCTTTTGAAACAACTTTGTACAAATTTTAGAGATTGCTCCCTTCGTCATGCCCATTTCTGTCGTAATTGCCGTTACATTCATCAAACCATTTTTTCCGATACATTCGATTACATGTAACTCAGATAATGACATGCCACTTACACCTGTCTCACGAAGAAATTTCTCGTTTTGTCGTTTTAAATGTTCTTCTTTTTTATGCAAAAGTGTACGAATGTCCGAAAGTATTTCCATTTGTTTCGTTGCATGATCCAATCCGTTCGCCCCCTAAGTTTCCAAAGAAACAATTTAACTATATATCATTTTAAAATTATTTTTTCATATTTACAAGTGAGAAAAACATGTTAAAATAAATTTAGTTTCCAAGGAAACTAAATTACAAGGAGGTTAACATGATGAAAAAATCTAAACTAAATTTCATTTTATATGTTATCTGTATTAGTGCCTTACTTGGTTCCTTCGCTCAAAATATTTATACACCTATCTTACCGATGATTCAAAATTCATTTCATACTTCTCTTTATCTTGTAAATGTAACAGTTTCACTTTTCACATTCGTTCTTGCGATTATGCAGCTCATATATGGACCTTTAATTGATACAAAAGGGAGAAAATCTGTCCTTATCCCTAGTTTAGTCATTAGTACAATTGGTTCAATCGGATGTGCTTTTTCGGCGAACATTTATTTATTTCTATTTTTTAGAGCTGTTCAAGCTATAGGAATAGCGGCTATACCTGTAGTTTCAGCAACGATTATCGGCGATTTATTTGAGGGAAAAGAACGAGGTAAAGCGATGAGCCTATACCAAATGTTACTTGCCCTCGCACCTGCAATGGCCCCTCTCATAGGTGGTTATCTCGGCAGTATAAATGGTCACTTATCTGTATTTCTCTTTTTATCTATACTTGGCATTATCTTATTAATTATAAACATTTCACTACTTCCAGAAACAAAGCCAAATGTAATTAAGCAGTCTAAAGCACGAAAGAATTACTCTCTTATCTTAAAAAATAAAACTGGATTTTCTATTACTCTTATTGGCTTCATTCAATTTTGTATTTACTTTTGCTTCCTCGTTTTTTTACCGAGCATTTTAACAAATTCATTTCACTTAACTGCAAGTGAAATTGGTCTTATGTTTGTACCAATGTCTCTTTCTATTATGCTAGGGAGTTATTGCTACAAGTTTTTGCAAAAACGCCTCACAACAAAGCAAGCTTTATTTATTACGAGTTTCTTCAATATTATATGTGTCGTTTTATTCTCTTTCACATATAGCATCAATATCCCATTCATCATTATCGCTACATCTTTGTACGGTTTTAGTATGGGACTTTCTATGCCAACTCACACTACTTTATTAACAGCAGAATTCGTACAAGAGCGCGCAACAGCTATCGGTATGTACAACTTCATCCGCTATATTGGTATGGGCACAGGGCCACTTATAGGTGGATTTCTTTTATTTAACCAAAATCACTTTTGGATTTTCTTCCTAGGCGCAATTATATTTTTACTTGTAATCTTATATGCAATGAAAATGCTACGCTTTCATGCTGTACAAAAAGTAAAATAGAGCCCCCCAAAAAGGTCGGCTCTATTTTACCCTCTTTGATCCGCAACAATATGAATATCAATATACTTTGTTTGTCTCATAATTTCATTTACAATAGAGCCTTTTCGTATTTCTTCCCATCTTGTTCTTGCCGATTGTCCAAGTAAAATTTGCGTCACCTGTAATCTTTTTGCCACTTCAATAATAACATCTGCTGGCTTTCTTCCCTTTGCTTCTTCTAATATAAAACTTGCATCAAATTGATTCGTTAGCAACTTCCACTCTTCAATCGTC
The DNA here is from genome assembly GCF_900108285.1 of Bacillus sp. ok061. NCBI lineage: Bacteria > Bacillati > Bacillota > Bacilli > Caryophanales > Bacillaceae > Bacillus > Bacillus sp. ok061. Next base: position 29,483 of record NZ_FNUW01000035.1, read on the forward strand.
TGCTTTTTTCCAGCTGAAATAGAATCTATATTTTCCCTCTCAACGTTTAATACGTACAATTCAGCATTTAACCGATCAGCCATGCGCCATCCCCGTCGTATTAATTTCTCCGCTGTTGAACTGTATTGTACACAAACGAGAATTTTTTCTTTTACACCAATCGGTTCTATTACTGTTTGGCTAATTTTCTCGTCCATATCATCAGCAACTTCTCGAAGTGATAATTCCCTAAGTGCTCCTAAATTATTAAGTGTAAAGAAGTTTTGTAAACTTTGCTGAATTTTTTCTTCTTTATATATCTTTCCGTCTATTAGTCTCTTCCTTAATACCTCGGGCGTTGCATCAACAAGCTGAATTTCATTTGCCTTTTGTAAAATAAAATCTGGAATTCGTTCTCTTACTTTTACATTCGTAATTTGAGCTACAATATCATGAACACTTTCTAAATGTTGAATATTAAAAGCTGATAATACCGATATACCAGCCTCTAACAATTCCTGCACATCCATATAACGTTTTTTATGCTTAGAACCAGGAACATTACTATGTGCGAGTTCATCCACTACAACTACTTGCGGTGCGCGTTTTTTTATTCCTTCCACATCAAGCTCATAAAATACCTTTCCTTTATACTGTATTTCTTTCAAAGGAAATTTTTCTAAATCAGCAATTGCTTCTTCCGTCTCTTTTCTTCCGTGCGTTTCAATTAAACCAATTACAATATCAATTCCATCTTTTTTCATCTCTCTTGCATCAAAGAGCATTTTATAACTTTTTCCTACGCCTGGAGCTGCCCCTACATATAGCTTTAACTTCCCGCGGTTTTGCTGACGAATATATTCTAAATATTCCTCTGGCGTTCGCCTTTGAAACGTCGGTTTATAGTCATCTGCATACAAAACATTCACAACCTTTCTTTCGAAACAACGCTACCTCAATCCATTAGATTGAGGTAGCACTGTTACTATTTCAGTAGTTTCTGTAATTCTAAATTTAACTTTAAAACGTTCACGCGATCTTCTCCTAATAAACCAAGTGCTGCACCTTCTGTTTGATCTTTAATCAACTGATCCAGCGTTTCTTTCGGGATTCTCGTTAATTTCGAGATGCGCTCTACCTGTACGGACGCCGCCTTCGGACTAATATCAGGATCTAGCCCTGAACCTGAATTCGTTACTAAATCGATCGGCACTTCTGTAACTGGAACAGTTGGATTTTGTTTCTTCCACTCTTCAATACTTTTCTCTACCCGTTTTGCTAAATCTGGATTAGATGGTGCATAGTTATTTGAACCAGATGCTTCAGCCTTATATTCAATACTAGAAACACGCCCTTGAAAATAACGTGGATCCGTGAAGTTTTGCCCGATTAATTTAGAACCAATCACTTCATTTTTATCATTATATATTAGACTTCCATCCGCATTATCCTTCATCACTGCTTGTGCAATACCAGTAACAATAAGTGGGTATACAAGTCCACACAACACTAGAAATGTAAAAGTAATACGAATAATTGGTGATACTATACTTTGTTTCTTCTCCATCTTTTTCCCCTCTTCCTTATATGAACAAGCCGACAATCATATCAATTACCTTAATTCCAATGAACGGAACGATAACTCCACCAAGCCCATAAATAAGTAAGTTTCGGCTAAGCAATGCATTAGAACTCATCGGTTTATATGCGATACCTTTCATCGCTAACGGAATGAGTAATGGAATAATAACAGCGTTAAATATTAATGCTGATAAAATCGCTGACAGTGGTGATGTTAACTTCATTATGTTCAATGCTTCCATTTGCGGAATTGCAAGTGTAAACATCGCTGGAATAATCGCAAAGTATTTCGCTATATCATTCGCAATACTAAATGTCGTTAACGCACCACGCGTCATTAACAATTGCTTACCAATTCCTACAACCTCAATAATTTTTGTCGGATTCGAGTCTAAATCAATCATGTTCGCCGCTTCTTTCGCTGCTGTCGTACCACTATTCATCGCTAATCCAACGTCAGCCTGTGCTAATGCTGGAGCATCATTTGTACCATCACCTGTCATCGCTACAAGTTTCCCTTTATCTTGCTCTGCTTTAATAACAGCAATTTTATCTTCTGGTTTACACTCGGCAACGAATTCATCTACCCCTGCTTCTTTTGCAATCGTTGCTGCTGTTAACGGATTATCACCTGTACACATAACCGTTTTAATCCCCATTTGGCGTAACTGTTCAAAACGCTCACGCATACCCGGTTTTACTGTATCTTTTAAATAAATTAAACCGTAAATACGATTATCTACTGCAACTACAAGTGGTGTTCCACCCTCTTTTGAAATTAAGTCTGCTTTTTGATTTACATCTTTCGGAATTGTTCCGCCTTGTGACCCAACCCATTCAATAACGGCACCTACAGCACCTTTTCTCACTTTCGTTCCGTCTTGTAAATCAACACCACTCATTCTCGTTTCTGCTTTAAACGGAACAAACTCACCTTGTTCTGCAAGTTCTCTATTATATGATATAGATTTTCCCTGCACATACTCGATAACAGATCGACCTTCTGGTGTTTCATCTAAAACAGAACTAATAGCAGCCCACTTTCCAACTTGCTCAATCGTTTCATTTCCTACAGGCAATAATGTATGAGCCATCCGGTTCCCAAAAGTAATTGTACCTGTTTTATCTAAAATAATTGTATTAATATCGCCCGCAGCTTCTACTGCTTTCCCTGACATCGCTAACACGTTAAATTTTGTCACCCGGTCCATCCCAGCAATACCAATCGCTGATAGCAAACCACCAATTGTCGTTGGAATTAAACATACTAACAATGCTACGAGTACAGCTGTATCAATTTGAAAACCTAAATAATTTGTAAAAATCGGCAACGTCACAACGACAATCAAGAAAATAAGAGTTAAGCTCGTTAATACTGTATTTAAAGCAATCTCATTCGGCGTTTTTTGACGAGCAGCTCCTTCTACTAAAGAAATCATTTTGTCGATAAATGATTCACCAGGATTACTCGTAATGACAATTGTAATTTCATCACTTACCACCATCGTTCCACCTGTTACGGAACAAAAATCACCGCCTGCTTCTTTTATAACAGGAGCTGATTCCCCTGTAATTGCAGATTCATCTACAGACGCTAATCCTTTAATAACTTCACCATCATTCGGAATCATTTCTCCTTGTTTTACGATAACAACGTCACCTTTTCTAAGATCAGTTGCTGAAACTTGGACAATGTCTCCATTTTCTTTTACAACATTTGCAAACACATCTTTCTTCGACTGCTTTAAAGAATCGGCTTGCGCCTTACCACGACCTTCTGCTAATGCTTCTGCAAAATTTGCAAATAAAACTGTAAATAATAGAATAAGAGAAACTGTTATATTAAACCATCCTGGTATACTACTAGAACTGCTTGGAATAAAAGATAAAATGAACGTAATGATAAACCCAATTTCCACAACGAACATAATCGGATTCTTTATCATGACTTTCGGATTCAATTTCGCAACGGATTGTTTCATCGCATGTGTTACGATATCACGATCCATCGTTTTTGCTTGTCTAACTTCATCTTCTACAGCATGTATTTGTGACTTATTTAATTGTTTTTCTTTTACTACTACCGGTCTCATCATTTACCCTCCATTACTTCAATGTAAGAAATTCTGCAATTGGTCCAAGTACTAACATCGGGAAGAATGTTAATGCACCGACAATTACAATTGTTCCGATGAAGATGCCACCAAATAAACTATTATCTGTACGGAACGTTCCGACTGTTTCTGGCACTACCGCTTTTTCTTTCAGCGAAGCTGCCACAGCCAACATCGTAATTAAACTGAAGTAGCGTCCTAAAAACATAACTAAACCAGTCGTAATATTCCAAAACGGTGTATTATCTCCTAATCCTTCAAATCCAGATCCGTTATTCGCAGCTGACGATGTATATTCATATACAACTTGCGTTAAACCGTGGAAACCGGAATGAGAAATAGCATCCGTCCCTAAATTTGTTGAAAGAGCTAATGCCGAAAATCCTAAAATGAGCAATGGATGAAATAAAATCGTGACCGCAATTAATTTCATTTCCTTACCTTCAATCTTTTTACCTAAAAACTCTGGTGTCCGTCCAACCATTAACCCAGATATAAACACTGCAATAATTGCATACATAATAATGTTTACAAAACCTGCTCCAACGCCGCCATACACTGTATTTAACATCATATTTACAAGTGGAACTAGACCGCCAATTGGTGTTAATGTATCATGCATCGTATTAACAGCGCCTGTTTCAGCAGCTGTCGTTACCGTTGCGTATAGTGAAGAAAATACTGTTCCAAATCGTACTTCCTTCCCTTCTGTACTCCCTTGTACATGTTCGATACCCATTCCATTTAATGCCGGATTCCCGTTTAGTTCAGATGTCGTAATTGTTATAAACCCTAGTAAAAATACCATAAATAGTGACACGAAAAGGATGCGACCTTGTTTTTTATTTCCTACCATTCGTCCGTACGTAAATGGAAGTGCTGTTGGTAATAACATCATAAGCATCATTTGCAAAATATTACTCATTTGTCCTGGATTTTCGAAAGGATGCGTAGAGTTTGCTCCGAAAAATCCACCGCCGTTATTTCCAAGTTCCTTAATGGAAACGAATGATGCAACAGGTCCACGTAAAATACTTTGCTTTGCACCTTCAATCGTTTGTGCTGTAACCGCCCCATCTAACGTTTGTGGTACGCCAAGTGCGACAAAAACTAGTGCTGCAATAAATGCGATAGGAAGAAACACTCTCGTTAACGCTCTCGTAAAATCAACGAAAAAGTTACCAAGTTCTTTTCCAGCAAGTCCTCTTATAAAAGCCATAACGAGCGCTAATGTCGTTGCTGGTGCCGCAAACATTAAAAATGTAATCCCGATCAATTGTGATAAATAGGATAAACCATTTTCACCGCTATAATGCTGTAAGTTTGTATCAGCCATAAAACTAATCGCTGTATTAAAAGCGAGCGTAGGCTCCATCCCTTCAATATGCGCTGGATTTAGCGGCAACACACCTTGTAATCTGAAAATGAAATATACAACAACAATCATAAATCCGTTGAGTAAAACTAATGATAATGCGTACTGTTTCCACGTTTGATTGTATTCTTTTACACCCGTAATTTTAAAAATAAGTTTTTCAAAAGGCCCGAATACTTTATCTAGCGTTTTGCTACCTTGAAAAGCTTTTTCTAAATAAATCCCCGTTGGCTTTGCTACTAAAATAAACAAGAGCATTGTAATAATGACTGCAACCCAAATCATAATGAATGATTCCCCCTAATTAAAACTTCTCTGGATTTAATAATGCATACACTAAATACACTGTAATTGCTGCGACAATAACCGATAAGACAATCATCATGATTGTTTTCCTTCTTTCACAACTTTATCTGACCAACTTGCAAGACTTGCCATCGATGCAACTAATAAAATAAAAATCCCGACCATTACAACATCTAACATAGCTATCCCTCACTTCTTTTGTTAAAATTTACCATTTAAATATTAAAAAAGAACACTGAGCTCTACTCAGTGTTCAAAAATGAACAACAAAAAGTAAACCTCCTCTCTAAACGCTTACGAGGTTAGCTGTCGGATTCGGGCCTAAAGAGTAGCCCTACTTTCAAAACTGAAAGATTCACCCCAAGTGACGATGCACAAAATTGGTTCCCCCGCTCCATTTCTGGAACTCAGCGATTTTAGGTTTTTTTGGAAATTTTATGAATGATTTATGAGAGTAAATATACTCCTCTATATTTCACTTGTAAAGGGGTAAATTACTGAAAATAATAATATTTACATTCATTTAAACGCTTACATTGAAGATTATTACTATTATTTCATCTATTTTCTTTATTTCTCTTCTTTTTTCTTAAAAATGACCTTTTAAATATGAAATAAAAAGAGCGAATGACATGAAGTGCATAGCTTGTCGCACTCAGCATTCGCTCTTTTTTATTCAACCTTTATTCTCCTCGTAAAAATGCACGTAAATTTCTCCCGCGAATATAAACTTGTGTCAATTCTGCATGTAGCTGCTCATACTCGGTAATATCCATCTCTAAATACAAAGCATCTTTTGATGGTAATATAATATATGGCCCTGGAAAAAGGGGATCGATCTGAACCAATTCTTGAACTCGCTCTACCGATACTGCCCAACGATTTGCTATATCTCCAAGTAATAATACCTTCATCATTTCTTCCCCCGCCCTATTCAAAAAATAAAAAAGAAATATTATCACAATTTGTAAACACGACAAACTTAGCTCCAATTGTTTCATAGAGCCTCGCTGGATATCGTTTATTCCTTGTAACAACAGTAATAGGTGCTTGAAAAGAAAAGCGAATGTGTTCTGTGAAAAAACTAACGATTGGAAGCTCATCCCCTAGTAAAATCACCTTCTTAATACACTCACAAATACTAGTAAAGTCCTGCTCCTTACTGCAGCTATAAGTCCAATCAAACCCACAATTCCTAACTTCAGCCGCTATCTCTTCATTTGCTGTACAAATAATTAACTCATGTTGAAATGATACTAGCTCTCTTAAACTCTTTATCTTGTTCTCTTCTCCAACACAAATAAGTGTTAGTTCCATGTACCTCATCCTCCTTAGTATAAAAGAAATCAAGCATAGATTGATATTCCCCTATACTAATCAGATCGATGAAGTGATGTATCCATCATGGCACCGTCCTCTCTCAAGACGCTTACGAAGTTAGCTGTCGGATTCGGACTTTGAGAGTAGCCCTACTTTCAAAATTGAAAGATTCACCCCTAGTGCCGACGCACAAATTGGTTCCCCCGCTCCATATAATTGGACTCAGCGTTTACAAAAAATATATTCTGGCTGATATATTACTCCTGTATTTTGAAAAAGTAAACAGAAAAAAAGCCAGTTATCAAACTGACTTTTTACTCACCTATGCGCGCGTTTTATTCAACTTATATGCAAAATGATTCGTCGGCCCATGGCCACTACCAATATTCAATGGCTCTTCAATTGCTATACTAATAAATCGTTTTGCTTCTTGAACAGCATCTTCAATTGAGTATCCTTTCGCAAGTCCTGCTGTAACCGCTGAAGCAAATGTACACCCACTTCCGTGCGTTTGCTTTGAAGGAATTCGCTCGCTTCTAAACTCAATAAATTTTTCTCCATCAAAGAGGAAATCAATTACTTCATTACCTTGATATTCTGCATGTCCGCCCTTCATAAGCACATATTTAGCACCTAATTCGTGCAATACTTTTGCAGCTTCCTTACTATCTTCAACGTTATGAATCTCCATCCCAGTTAACACTTCTGCTTCTGGGACATTCGGTGTTATAACAGTTGCTACTGGTAATAAATATTCTTTTAATGCTTGAACTGCTTCTTGCTGTAATAATGATGCACCGCCTTTTGCAATCATAACGGGATCTAGCACAATATTATTCCAGCCAAACTTTTTAATTTGTTCTGCAACAATTTGAATTATTTCACTACTAAATAACATTCCTAGTTTCACTGCATCTGGTGTTAAATCCGTACCAATTGAATTCAGCTGTTCTGTAACACCTTCTAACGGAACAGGATATACCCCTTGAACGCCAAGCGTGTTTTGAGCAGTAATTGCCGTAATAGCCGTCATTCCGTATACACCAAGCTCTTGGAATGTTTTTAAATCTGCCTGAATTCCAGCACCGCCGCCGCTATCAGACCCTGCAATTGTTAAAGCTTTATTCACTTTCATCCCACTCATCCTTTTCTATCCAAAATAGCGATGATAAATCGTTTTTGCTTCGCTTATATCTTTCGTTCCATGTACAAGCACACGGCCATCTTTAAAGGCGACTAACCTCTTGTCTTCAACAGAAAATGATAGTAAATATGGATTTACATTTAAATCATTCACACGACCTTCCAGCAACTCTTTATATTGTTCAAAATTCATTTCCTCTTTATGAGGTGGTCTAATTTGAACTGTATTTCGCCCGCATAAAACTGCTGTTTTTGATGTGTTCTCTTTATTTAAATACGGATATAATGCATTCTCTCCGCATGAAGGACAATTATGCTGGCGAAGCTTTTGCACATTCATACATGAATACTCATTCTTCCACATATCAAACGATACAAGCCCATCTCGAAGTGATTCGTAATCTTCTACTAACAGTTTAAGAGCTTCTGTTACTTGATGAGAAACGACAAGAGATACAGCAGGTGATATAATACCGGCTGTATCACATGTTGCCCCGCCAAGCGGAATCGACTGTAATAAACATGATAAACATGGTGTTTTACTAGGAAGGATTGTGTAAGAAAGACCGTAACTACCTACACATGCACCGTAAATCCATGGAATAGAATATTTTTGTGCTATATCATTCACAATAAAGCGTGTTTCAAAATTATCAGTCGCATCAATAATTACATCAACATTTGTAACAAGTTCTTCTAACTCTTCAGCTGTTACATCTTGAACGAGAGCTTCTATTGTTACATCGCTATTAATCTCTTCTAAACGTTTTTTAGCCGCTATAGCTTTTGGAAGATTATTCTTTACGTCGCTCTCTGCATACAATTGTTGTCTTTGTAAATTACTCCAATCGACATAATCACGGTCAACAATTGTTATCTTGCCAACACCTGCTCTTACAAACATCTCTGCATTTGCACTACCTAGTGCGCCCGCGCCGATAATAAGCACATGCTTTTCTCTTATCTTTTGCTGGCCTTCTTCCCCAATCGGAGAAAATAATTCTTGGCGAGAATATCGATTATTCAACTACGCTCATTCCTTCTAAAGGACTACTTGCCGTTGCACAACGTTTACGTGCAATACGACCTGCTTCAAAGCCTAAACGTCCTGCCTCAATACTTAATTTCATTGCTTGTGCCATCTTAATAGGATCTTTTGCTCCTGACACAGCCGTATTTAATAACACACCATCCGCTCCTAATTCCATTGCAAATGCCGCATCAGCTGGGCTACCAATACCGGCATCAACGATAACTGGTACTGTCGCTTGTTCAATAATGAAGCTCAAATTTAATGGATTTACAATACCAAGTCCTGATCCGATTGGAGATGCTCCTGGCATAATCGCATGCACGCCAAGTTCTTGTAATTTACGTGCTAATACAACATCATCAGATGTATACGGAAGTACGATAAATCCTTCTTCCAGTAACATTTCAGATGCCTTTAACGTTTCTACCGGATCCGGTAATAACGTTCTATCATCACCAATAACTTCTACCTTTATCATGTCACAAAGCCCAGAAGCTTTTGCTAATTTTGCAATACGAACAGCCTCTTCAGCGTTTTTTGCCCCTGCTGTATTTGGTAATAACGTATATTTTTTCACATCAAGTTTCTCTAATAAATTAGGTTGCTTTGCATCAAAGATATCCATACGACGTACTGCAAACGTTAAAATTTCAGCTTCAGAAACGTCAATTGCTTTTTGTTGTACGTCAAAATCAGGGAATTTACCTGTTCCTAATAAAAGTCTAGAATGAAATGAAAATGGCCCAATGTTTAACATAATCAACCGCCTCCTACGAAAGTTACAATCTCAATTTGGTCTCCATCAAAAACAGATGTATCTGTATGATCATCTTTTTGTAAAATATCTTTATTACGCTCTACTACAACAATTCTGTTATCTAGCTCTAAATGTGTAAGTAGCTCAGCTACTGTTTTTACACTCGCTGGCACTTCAATTTGGTTACCATTAATTTTTAATTTCAAACTTCCATCCCCTTTCTAAACTCTTCTAGAAAGCAATGAATCTAGTAAATGATTCTCTTGCTTTCCTTCTATTAAATCGGCCATATATTGGCCAGAAATAGGACTTAATAAAATACCGTTTCGATAATGGCCCGTGCAAGCATAGAAACCTTTTATTTCTTCATGCTCTCCCATATAAGGAGCTTCATGATTCGATTGTGGTCTTAACCCTGCCCACGTGCTTTCCCATTCTGCTCCTTTTAAAGCTGGCAATATTGTATAAGCCCGCTCTAATATAGAAGTAATACTTTCTGGCTGTACAGTTTTATTGAACGTATGAGGCTTCATTGTTGCCCCAATTACGTAACGTCCACCGCGCTTTGGAGCAATATAAAATCTTTCTTGAAAAATAGGTGCTTTTAAAAGTTGTTTTCTACTTCTTACTGCAACCACTTCTCCTTTAACTGGATATGTACCCCAATCGCGGTGAAAATAACTTAGTAACTTCGTGCTCCATGAACCACCAGCAATAACAACTTTCTCGCATGCAATCATACCTTCACTTGTAACAATTCCGGTCACTTTATTATTTTCAATACGAATATCAAACACTTCTGTCTGTTCATATATATCCGCACCGGAAGTTGCCGCAGAATGTGCGAATGCTTTCGTAAGCTCTGGTGCAATAACGTGACCATCTTTCGGATAATATACTGCTCCTATAATGGATTCAGATAGGTACGGCTCTTTTTCCCGCAAATGGTTCCCCGTTAGAAAATAGGAATCTTCACCTGTTTTTTGCTGCCAATCCATAATGTGAAGAATTCTTTTCTTCTCATCTTCATTTTGAGCAATACGATAAATTCCTTTTTCTTCATATCCAATATCAATACCCGTCTTTTCACGTAAAACTGTTGCAAGTTGTGGAAATATAGCTCGGCTTTCTCTAGCAAGTTCAAATAGCGGATCATACGCATCCCATTCTGCTTGAACACCAAGTAAACCAGCAGCTGCTTTCGAAGCTTCCGATGCAATTCTTTGCTTCTCGACAATCGCTACTTTATGTCCTCTTTCTGCTAGAAAATGTGCAACTGAACTACCAATTACACCACCACCAATAATCGCTACATCATACTTCTCACACATGTTTTTCCGCCCACTTTCTTATTGATTCCTTATAAGATTTCGCTTTGCTATATGGGTTACTACTACTTATAATTCCGGACATAACTGCTATACCGCTTACACCGTTAGTAAGAACATCCATTGTGTTTTCTGGAGTAATTCCTCCAATTGCTGTAATCGGTATAGATAAACACCTTGAAATGTCTGCGATTTCTTCAAGCCCTCTCGCTGGCACACCTTTTTTACATTCTGTCGGAAATACATGGCCATAAACGAGTGAATCCGCTCCATTTTTAAATGCTACAATCGCTTCATCTAGCGAATGCACAGAATAACCGACATGCAAATACGAAAACTTTTCTTTCACTGACTTTACATCTGTGCTTCGATATCCTAGTTGAACACGAGGAATATTTAATAAAATGGCGATATCAATTCGATCGTTTATAACAATTTTAGAAGCTGGAAATCCCTCCATTAAAAGACCTTCTACCCCTTCATATAATTCCTTCGTACTCTTCTCACGCTCACGAATATGCAAATAATCAATCTCACTCTCAATCTGCATCGCTACATTCACTAACTCTTCGAATGACATATGGCCATTTGAGATTACGTGGAGCTCATTTTTCATATTCATTCGCCTACTTTAAAATATTTTCGAATAGCTCATCGGCCGGAACGATTTCTTTCGCCATTCCTTTGTCCTTCAGCCATTTATTTTGTTTCTCCCAAGACTCTTTTGAATCTGATAAGAATGGCTCATCTTTCGTTTCCATCTTCTCTAATAAAATTTTCATACTTTCCTTTTCAACTTCCGGCACAAGTGGGAAGTTTTCTTTTTCTTGATGATTTAATAAAATATTCAATGCTTCATCTGGGTTTTTCTTCATGAAATCATAGCCTTTTTTCGTACCACGTAAGAAAGCTTGCAACGCTTCTTTATCTTTTTTCAACGTTTTATCACCCGTTACAAACACAAGCTCATGATAATTTGGTACTCCGTAATCAGCTGGATTAAAGTACGCTGGTTCATGGCCTTCATGACGCATAACAGGTACTTCATGGTTAATGTACGCCCCTGTTACAGCATCTACTTTCTTCGTAATTAATGCTGGTACTAAATCAAATCCAACATCAACTACTTTCACTGTATCAGGATTACCACCAGCTTCTTTTACCATCGTTTTTAAATACATCTCACTTAAAGGTGTTCCAGAGTATCCTACTGTTTTTCCTTCTAAATCTTTCGGTGATTGAATGCCTGCTGATTTCAGTGATACAACATGATTTAATGGTGAACGTACGACAGCCCCAATTGATTTCACTGGAATTTGCTCATTCGCTCTCGCCATAACAACATCTGGCTGATAGTACAAGCCAACTGTCACCTTCCCTGCTGCTGCCAGTGTTAATGGATCAGTCGGATTAGAAGGGAATTTAATATTTACCTTTACACCTTCTTCTTTAAAGTATCCTTTTTCAATTGCTGCATAGATAAAGCTATGTACCGCATTTGGATACCAATCTAACATGACTGTTATTTCTTTCTCTTTTTTACTTTTGTCTGATGCTGAATTACTCGAACATCCTGCAATCATTGCAATTAATAATGTAAACACAAAGATGCGCTTTAAAAATTTCATGAATGCTTCCTCCAACTAATGAATTTCTTTTCTAATATGGAAATAAGTACGACGAAGAAAATAGCTAATAATGATAACAATACAATGGGTGCAAATACGCCAGCTCCATCTAACTGCGTCATCATTCTCTTACTGAAATACCCAAGCCCAGCTTGTGCACCGAGCCATTCTCCAATTGCTGCTCCGATAACACTAAGCGGAACTGCAATTTTTAAAGCTGAGAAAAAATAAGGAAGAGCAGACGGCAACTTTAATTTAAGAAAAATATCTCTTTTTGTTGCTCCATATGTAACTAAGAGCTCCTCCCATTCTTTTTTTGTACTACGCAGTCCATCATACGTATTGACCGCAATTGGGAAAAACGTAATTAAAACTGTGACAACAACCTTACTCCAAATTGTGTATCCAAACCATAAAACAAATAGCGGAGCAAGCGCAGTAATCGGAATCGTTTGTGAAGCAACTAATAATGGATAAAATGCTCTCTCCATCCATGTACTCGCATTCATTAACATCGCTAGCCCTACACCTAATACGATAGAGATAACAACACCTATTAAAACGACGTATAGCGTTGCAGGTAAATGAACTGTAAATAATATGTCTTTTAGTTTCCATATCTTCATTACAATCGCAGACGGTGACGGTAAAATGTACATCTCATCTACAATTCTTGCTCCTATTTCCCACACAGCAAGTAAAATACTAGAAAGTGTAATAGCAGGAACTAATTCTTTCAATTGGTTCATCACACAAGTACCTGCCTTTGTAACATACTAAGAAGCTCATCTTTCAGCGCTAATACTTCCGGTTTATATAAATCTTTTCGTGTTCTGTTATGATCAAGCGGTACAATCCGCTCAGTCAAAGTCGTTATCGGCTGCTGTTCCACTACTAAAACTCGGTTCGAAAGAAATAACGCTTCTTCAACATCATGAGTAATGAATAAAATTGTTTTTTCCCACTCTTGCCATTGTTCAAACAACCATTCTTGCAAAGAGGCCTTCGTTAAAGCATCTAACGCGCTAAACGGTTCATCTAATAACAATATCTCCCCGCCCGTTAATAAAGTTCGGATAAAAGATACGCGTTGCCTCATACCACCAGATAAATCTTTCGGATGTTTTGTCTCATATCCTTGTAAACCAAATTTATGTAACAGTTCCTTTGCCTTTACTTGTGCTTCGTTCTTCTGTACACCTTGGCACTCTAGCGGCAACGCGGCATTCTCAATAATTGTTCTCCACGGCAAAAGCATATCTTTTTGCGGCATATACCCTACAGGATGGTGCTTCGTTTCTGTCAGTTCTATCTGTCCAGTACTTACCTTCTCTAGACCTGTAATAAGGCGAAATAAAGTACTTTTCCCACATCCACTCGGTCCGATAATACTTACAAACTCTTTCTCGTGTATAGAAGCATTTAATTCATGGATGATTGGCTTCTCATCATAATGAAAAGAAACATTATGAAACTGTAGTATGTTCTTGCTCCTCAAATCCCCACATCTCCTTACGATAGGACATATCCCAGAATAAATATTCAAATCGACTGGAATATAGGAAAATCTCCTCTAATCGGTCTAGTTCCTTCTCAGACTTTCCAACTGCCATTTCATTTAATAAATCTATTAACCAAATACAAAGGTTACCATATTCTTCAGAACTATATCCTTGAATCCACTCACCAAAGAACTCATGATCTCTTGCCCCAGGAATATCATTTAAACGCTTTCCAATTTCCCAGTAACTCCACATACATGGAAGAAGCGCTGCTATTAATTCCGCAAGTGTGCCATTTTGAGATACAGACATCATGTAATTTGTATAAGCTAAATTTTTAGCAGATGGTTTCGCAGACTCTATCTCCTCTATAGAAATTCCAAGCCTTTTTGCATATTGTTTATGAATTGTCATTTCGCCATTTAATATTCCATCAATTTGTTCAGCAAACTTTCCCATTACTTGTGGATTCGTTGCTTTTACAACACCAATCGCATATAACTTTGCATAATCTAGTAGATATAAATAATCTCGAATAATATAATACTTGAATTTATCTTTTTCTAACGTGCCATCTCCCATACCCACTACAAACAGATGATTATGACTCATCTCCCAAACCGGTTGCACAGTTTCTAATAATCTATCGCAAAATTTCATTTCTCTATCCCCTTTCAATATATGTATCTAAATAAAAAACCACTTCTATATATAAGAAGTGGTTACAGCAAATAAAATTATACATTTATTCGATGTTCCACTTCCCTTCGCTAGTATTACCTAGATCAGGTGTTGTAAGGGTTAAGGATTATTCCTCTCTCAGCAAATCAAGCACCCCTAGTGGTTTCAATATGAAATTTTCAAATAAAAAAGCCCCGTTTCTATACGCAAAGAAACGGGGACTCATTGTTAGTGTCCGAATTGCTTCCCTACGCTAGCATAATCTAGATCAGGTAATAAAAAGGATCAAAGGCTTACGGCCTACTCTCAGCTGGCAACACCAGCTCTCCTAGCAAACTATAAAATTATCACTGTCAGTATAACACCCTAATAAGACATCATCAACTGTTTTAATTTTCTTAATTATCAACAAAATATCTAAATTATACAATGCATTCATTCTATTTTAGAATATAAAACCCTAATTAATCGTATAAAAAGGAATCATTATCCTCAAAAAATTTATTTTTATATTGATTTCATATTACATTTATGTGAATACACCCACTATATTATATCTTTATACTATAATAAAATTACAACTATACAACTAGAGGAGGTCTCTATTCCATGAATATGAAAGCTACTGCTTTAACAGCAACTACTGTAGCGATTGCTTCTTTACTTCCTTCTATGGGTGAAATAAATGTACAAAAAGCAAACGCTGAACAATTATCTAATATTAAAACTGGGTATGTCAAAGTTGACCAAGTAGCATTGCATACAGAAGATAATGTAAAAAGCACATCAATTGATACAATTCGCTTTAATACAAAAGTGAACATCCTTGAAACAACTAATGTTTGGTATAAAGTATCTGTTCATAATAAAGTAGGTTATGTACAAAAAGATGCTATTTTACTAAAAAACAAACTTCAATCTAATGATCAATACATCGTTAATGCTAATGCATTAAACGTTCGCTCTGAACCTAATTTAGAATCTTCTATTTTAGATGTATTACCAAATGGCAAGTTTATTACCGTTCAAGAAGATCAAGGCGAATGGTATAAAATATCACATAATGGCCAAACAGGTTACGTACAAAAAACATTCATCTCTAATGGTTCACAACCCTTAGTAAAAGGAATCACCGTTCAAAATAATACAAAATATACTGTTGCAACATCTAATCTAAATGTACGTAGCAACGCTAGTACAAGTAGCGCTCTACTCGGTTCATTACAAAACGGTACACAAGTACAAGTAGTAGAAACTGTAGGAACTTGGTATAAAATTCGTTTTGGCACAGGATACGGATATGTAGCAAAACACTATGTAGTACAAAATCAACCACAAGCTAAAACAGATCAGCCTTCATCAATTCCAGCTGCTTTCAAATTCCCCGCTCAAGGAAGAATTAGCTCAACCTTTGATATACGCTGGGAACAAATGCATTATGGTATAGATATTGCCGCTCCAGGAAACGTCTCTATCCAAGCTGCTGCTGCAGGTAAAGTTGTGAAATCTTATTATTCAGCTAGCTATGGCAATGTTGTTTTCATTGCGCATCAAATCAATGGGAAATTATATACAACTGTTTATGCTCATATGAAGGATCGCACTGTACAAGCTGGTGATCAAGTACAAACTGGACAATTAATAGGTCATATGGGAAACACAGGTCATTCATACGGGCAACATCTTCATTTTGAATTACATAATGGAGAATGGAATTTTGAAAAAACAAATGCAGTAAATCCACTGCCATATTTAGTTAGGTAAATTGTATGCCACGCAATATACCTCTTATAATTGAATACGTAGCCTTTTTAGGTTTAATCTGTTGTTTAATCATTTACAATACAAACATTGTATTTTTATCTATTATTATTGCTTTTGTTGCATTAGAAATTATGATGGAATCATTTCAAGTGCAACTAAAACAAAAAATTGCCCATATTTATAATGCTATTTTTCTTTTGAGTGCTCTCATAACAAATATAATTAGTAATGGCTTTTATTTATCTACTGTATTTCCAGTATTCTTTATGGCTGTTTTATTATTTGTAGCTAGATATATTAATGTCCCTTATAAACAAAAACAAGAACAAGAAGCTTAGAAAGAGGGGACACTGTGTACCAATCTTTCAAAGATACTCCAATAAAATACATATTGAATTTGTATAAGAAAGCCAATACTTTTTTTGGTATACAAGGAAGTTATACTGCACAACTTCTCCTATATGGAATGTTATTTCTTGTCTTAATCACTTTCTCCTTGTTTTACTAACAAAAAAGGATCTCACATAAACTGGAGATCCTTTTTAATTTATATTAATTTTTCATATCGAAAATATTGTTTATCCACAAGCATATTTTTCATAAATAAAGCTCAGATTATATTTTTTCTCTAAGCTCATTCGTTGTTCGTCATCGCACCAATAGAAAAGAATATCATGAATCGTTGCGTAACGCTTATTTTTAAGAAATAGCCTAAAGAATGATGGTAAACAATCATGTAATTGTATAAATATATAATTGCGTAGTGTTTCTTCTTTATATTCAATGCCCTTACAAATATACAGTAATTCTTCACAATAATATGCATGTTGTGGAACTTGTATCATTTCGAAAAATGGTACGTAAGATAGTAGCTTGCCAATAAAATGACCGTATCGATCCATTACTCCTAGCGTCATATGCTCCATCATTTCTTTCATCACATATAAATAATCATCTACATGAGTTGTCTTTAACGGGTCTAAGCGATCGGAAATTTGAGATAATACAGCTCTTTGACATGCTAAAACTGCCTGACTAGGTCCATAATATGATAGGAAATCTGTACACTTACGATATTTACGTAATAAATCATGTGTATATAAATCATATACGAAAGTATTACAATACATTGCTAAACTCATCATATCACTATTTAATTGCTCTTTTGATAATGATTTTGCTCTCTTGCACATATAAAAGAATGTAAATTCCAATACTTCTTTATGAGATAATAAATGTTTACACTCTGTTATACATTTCTCATTAAATTTAACTCTATCCCAAATTTCAATATCCCTATCTATCAACTCACCGATACGATATTTAATAATTAAATAGTTTAAAGCAACTGATTGCGTCAAAAGATCCCATGTTTCATATTCCAATGAAGTATGAACAAACTCAGCTAATCCTTGCGCTATCATAAAAGTATTTGCCTCTTCATACCAACCAATCTCTTGGCATAAGCGAAGAATACGCACTAAAGTTGGAATTTCATCTTTATGAAACTGCGGTAAATTCTTTACTTTATTCATGCCATATACGATAAATGCCGCTAAATTTTCTTCTTTATAAAATTCTTTCTCTTTCCATACTAATATAGTTCGTTCTTTCCCCTCACCTTTTGGGTGGCAAGGTACAAGCAAAGAAAATAATTCAGCGAAATTATTTGGTTCTATATATGTATCTGTAACCAAATTCCAATTTGGATCGCCCTGTACAGCCTTCATATAATTCCCCTTCCCTTTTCATCTATGTAGGAAATATTAATTTATTATCGTACTATTAAAAATTAATATTGTTATATTCGAAATCTATCATAATACTTATATCTATCAGTATATCATCTTTTCTCTTATTAAAAATTAAGAATAACAAATTTTAAAAAACTGTCGAAAGTATTCACCATATACTTATTATATAATGCCTCAGATACATCACGCTAACATATTAGTTTAATCCATATATACTAGAATAATGCATCTGAACTTTATATATAATTTAGCTCTTTATGAGTGACCATTAAAATCTTGGTTAATTAAATTTTCGATTTATTCCGTATGCTCTGAGATTTCGCTCAAGGCAAATCCAGCTTGATCATCTGCCGATTCCCTTATAGCTAAATCTCCTAGTGCTAACATGCCAATAAGCTGACCACTATCAACTACTGGTAACCGTCTAATTTGATACTGTGCCATTAGCTCTGTAGCTTTTTCAATAGAATCATTTGGAGAAACTGAGATAATATTTGTTGTCATTACATTTGTAATTTTATTAGATCCAGGATGTTTTTCAGCAATCCCTCGAACAACTAAATCTCGATCAGTAACAAGCCCAACAACTTGCTCATTTTCAACAACAGGAATTAATCCAACCGATTCTTCCTTCATTTTTACAGCTGCCTCATATACATTGTCTAGCGGTGTACAATGTACAATACGGGTACTCATTAAGTCTCTAACTCGTGTCATTATTTATTTCCTCCTTTTTATACATACCATAGCTTTTCCAAAATTCCTTTATTTATTTCTGGAAAGTAACATTATAAAAAGGATCAACAAAATAAAAAAGAGCCAGCATAATGCTGACTCTTTTTTGTATGACCCGTACGGGATTCGAACCCGTGTTACCGCCGTGAAAGGGCGGTGTCTTAACCACTTGACCAACGGGCCATGGCTCCGCAGGTAGGACTCGAACCTACGACCGATCGGTTAACAGCCGATAGCTCTACCACTGAGCTACTGCGGAATAATATATGGTGGGCCTAAATGGACTCGAACCATCGACCTCACGCTTATCAGGCGTGCGCTCTAACCAGCTGAGCTATAGGCCCATATACTTTACAGGGGCAGTAGGAATCGAACCCACACTGGAGGTTTTGGAGACCTCAGTTCTACCTTTAAACTATGCCCCTAAATGATGCCGGCTAGAGGACTTGAACCCCCAACCTACTGATTACAAGTCAGTTGCTCTACCAATTGAGCTAAGCCGGCATAAAAAAAATGGTGGCTCGGGACGGAATCGAACCGCCGACACGAGGATTTTCAGTCCTCTGCTCTACCGACTGAGCTACCGAGCCAACATAAATGGCGGTCCCGACCGGGGTCGAACCGGCGATCTCCTGCGTGACAGGCAGGCATGTTAACCACTACACCACGGGACCATTTGGTTGCGGGGACAGGATTTGAACCTGCGACCTTCGGGTTATGAGCCCGACGAGCTACCGTACTGCTCCACCCCGCGACAATATTAAATTAAAAAAATGGAGGAGGTAGAGGGATTCGAACCCCCGCGCGACTCTCGCCGCCTGTCGGTTTTCAAGACCGATCCCTTCAGCCGAACTTGGGTATACCT
>NZ_FNUW01000023.1:0-86509 GCF_900108285.1 Bacillus sp. ok061
TGAGCCGTTACCTCACCAACTAGCTAATGCGACGCGGGTCCATCCATAAGTGACAGCCGAAGCCGCCTTTCAATTTCGAACCATGCAGTTCAAAATGTTATCCGGTATTAGCCCCGGTTTCCCGGAGTTATCCCAGTCTTATGGGCAGGTTACCCACGTGTTACTCACCCGTCCGCCGCTAACTTCATAAGAGCAAGCTCTCAATCCATTCGCTCAACTTGCATGTATTAGGCACGCCGCCAGCGTTCATCCTGAGCCAGGATCAAACTCTCCAATAAAGTTAGTTTGTCTAGCATCTAAAAATAAAAATTGACGTTTCACGTTGTTTGTTTCGTTCAGTTTTCAAAGAACTAAAAGCGGGTGAAGAGAATCGAACTCTCGACCAGAGCTTGGAAGGCTCTTGTTTTACCACTAAACTACACCCGCGTGGTCGGGAAGACAGGATTTGAACCTGCGACCCCCTGGTCCCAAACCAGGTGCTCTACCAAGCTGAGCCACTTCCCGTAATTGGCGCGCCCGAGAGGAGTCGAACCCCTAACCTCTTGATCCGTAGTCAAACGCTCTATCCAATTGAGCTACGGGCGCTTATTCATGATGTTTTTTCGTCGTTGTATTTTGGCGACTCAATCATCTTACCATACTACATTTTCAAATGCAAGTACTTTTTTAAGATTTTTTTGATGCGGCCGAGAGGACTTGAACCTCCACGGGGTTTCCCCCACTAGGCCCTCAACCTAGCGCGTCTGCCGTTCCGCCACGACCGCGCGGAAAAAACAAAAAGTGAGCCATGAAGGATTCGAACCTTCGACCCTCTGATTAAAAGTCAGATGCTCTACCAACTGAGCTAATGGCTCGTAAATGGCTGGGCTAGCTGGATTCGAACCAGCGCATGACGGAGTCAAAGTCCGTTGCCTTACCGCTTGGCTATAGCCCATCGAAAAAAATATCTTCTTTTCAAAGACAAATGTTATTGTACCATAATGTCCAATAAAAAACAACTGCCAATTAGCAGAAGTTAAAATGGCGGTCCCGACCGGGGTCGAACCGGCGATCTCCTGCGTGACAGGCAGGCATGTTAACCACTACACCACGGGACCATTTGGTTGCGGGGACAGGATTTGAACCTGCGACCTTCGGGTTATGAGCCCGACGAGCTACCGTACTGCTCCACCCCGCGATAATACTATTCATATAAAATTCATATGGTGGAGGATGACGGGATCGAACCGCCGACCCCCTGCTTGTAAGGCAGGTGCTCTCCCAGCTGAGCTAATCCTCCGAAGTGGTGACCCGTACGGGATTCGAACCCGTGTTACCGCCGTGAAAGGGCGGTGTCTTAACCACTTGACCAACGGGCCAATATGTATGGCAGAGAAGAAGGGATTCGAACCCTCGCACCGCGTTAGCGATCTACTCCCTTAGCAGGGGAGCCCCTTGAGCCACTTGGGTACTTCTCTGTATGGCTCCGCAGGTAGGACTCGAACCTACGACCGATCGGTTAACAGCCGATAGCTCTACCACTGAGCTACTGCGGAATAATGAAGACAATTTGTATATTATAAAATTTCTTTCTGTAAGTCAAGAAGTTTTTAACAACATCTTGTTCAAACGTGACATGTTTATACTATACTGGATTGCGTTTTTACTGTCAAGATGTTTTCGATATCGGTTTAAGTTTCCCTTTACACTTTCCGCAGACATATCTTTTGGTATTTATTTGACGCCTTCTTACATATTGAAGTAAACACTCCATACATTCATACTTATAAATCTTTTTTTCCTTCTCTTCATTAATCATTCGTTTACAAAAACGAGGTGCATCAACTTTCTTTAACAACTCACGAAAATCTCTGTCCCTGTGCTTATACCCTCTTCCTGTAATATGCAAGTGATAATGACACAGTTCATGTTTGATGATTCCGATTAACTCCTCCTTACCATACATTTCGTAATATCGATAATTCAGTTCAACATTGTGACTCTTCAACAGATAACGCCCGCCAGTTGTACGCAACCTACTATTGAACTTTGCTTTATGTAAAAACGGCATTCCGAAGTATTGTAGCGATACTTCTTCCACTAGCCGTTGAATTTCTTTCTCGTCCATTCTCATTCCTCCTAAACAAAAAAATATTTTTACACTTTTCACGCTTCTTATACATATATTAAATAGTACATATACCCATCCTCATTCAAGACGCGTGGTTTCTAAAAACACAACATGAATAGAAATCCACTCACCAACCTCTCATTAATAGTACTTTAGATTTTTGAGAGTAGGATTAAACAAGGAGGGATTCCTATGCCTACGTGGCTAAAAAAACAGATGCAACGTGCATATTTCGAAAAAAACCGGTATCAAATTAAATTGCTAAATGAATGCTGGTTTTATTATAGCAAAACACATCAAAACTCATAATCCATTACACTTTTTATTCTATAAAAAAAGAGCAGTTTCATCTGCTCTCTTCTCTTACTATTCAATCGGCAACATAGATAGTGCAACGCGTCCTTTTTTTGTATCAATATCATCTACCCATACTTTTACAATTTGTCCTACTGATACAACATCTAACGGATGCTTTACAAACTGTTTGCTAAGCTTAGAAATATGCACTAAACCATCTTGCTTTACGCCAACATCAACAAAAGCACCAAAATCAACAACGTTACGCACTGTTCCTTCTAGTTCCATACCACGTTTTAAATCTTCTAATTTCAAAATCCCTTTTTTCAGAAGTGGTTTAGGCAACTCATCCCTCATATCTCGTTCTGGACTAATGAGCGCATCTATAATATCAACTAACGTCGGCTCCCCAACTCCCGTTTCTTGAGACAACTTAGAAATCTCTACTTCTTCCAATCTCTTTTGTAATTGCGGTTGTCCTACGTCATCTATCGATAACCCTAAACTCTTCAATAACAATTCAACATTTTTATATTGTTCGGGATGAATACCTGTTCGATCTAACGGATTCGCTCCTTCTAATATACGCAAGAAGCCTATACATTGTTCGTACGTCTTTGCACCTAAACGTGGAATTTTCTTTAATTCCGTGCGCTTTTTGAATTTCCCATCCTCTTCTCTCTTTGCCACAATATTTTTCGCAACGGTTTTCGATAAACCTGAAACATATTGTAACAATGCAACCGAAGCCGTATTTACATTAACCCCAACTTGGTTAACAGCTGTCTCTACTACAAATGTTAATGACTCATTCAATCTCTTTTGAGATACATCATGTTGGTATTGTCCAACCCCAACTGATTTAGGATCAATTTTCACAAGTTCAGCAAGTGGATCTTGCAGACGTCTTCCAATAGAAACGGCACTTCTCTCTTCAACTTGTAAATTCGGGAATTCCTCACGGGCTAAATCAGAAGCTGAATATACACTAGCACCCGCTTCATTTACAATAATATAAAAGACTTCCTGTTTCACACTTTGTAATACATCTACTATAAATTCCTCTGTTTCTCTAGATGCTGTCCCATTACCAATTGCAATCATTTCAACTTGATATTTATCTATAATAGAAAGAACTTTCGTTTTTGCTTCATCATATTTACGAACAGGCGGATGCGGATAAACAACATCAATATGTAGTACTTTCCCCGTATCATCTACTACAGATAATTTACAACCAGTTCTATATGCCGGATCTACCGCTAGCACGACTTTCCCTTTCATCGGAGGTTGTAATAATAAGTTACGTAAGTTCTCAGAGAAAATATGTATCGCTTGTTCTTCAGCTGTTTCTGTTAATTCTTTACGAATTTCTCTTTCAATTGAAGATTGAATTAATCGTTTATAACCATCTTCAATCGCTAATTGTACATAATGCGCACTTTTAGAATCGTTATCACGAATTACTTTCTTGTATAAGAAATTTAATATCTCATCTACTGGTGGGACAACAGAAACTCTCAATATATCTTCTTTCTCACCGCGATTCATTGCTAATACACGATGTGGTACTACTTTTTGCAATGGTTCTTCATAACTGTAATACATTTCATATATATTCTTTTCATCTTTTTCTTCACCTTTTACAGACGAAGACATAATACCTTTTCTAAAAGTAACATTTCGAATCCAACTACGATACGCAGCTTCATCTGAAATCATTTCTGCAATAATGTCTTGTGCACCTTGTAAAGCTTCTTCTGCAGATTGCACTTCTTTCTCTGCATTAATAAATTCCACTGCCTTTTTAGCCGGTTCTTCTTTCTTATATAACAATAACCATTCAGCTAACGGTTCTAACCCTTTTTCTTTTGCAATCGTTGCTTTCGTTCTTCTTTTCTCTTTATATGGACGATATAAATCTTCTACTTCCTGTAACTTTGTAGCTTTAACAATTTGCTGTCTTAGCTCTCCTGTCAGTTTCCCCTTCTCGTCAATAAGACGAATAACTTCTTCCTTCCTATCTTCAAGTTGCATCATATATTGCCATCTCTCTAAAATCGCACGAATTTGCACCTCATCTAAAGAGCCTGTCCATTCTTTTCGGTAACGAGCAATAAATGGAACTGTGTTACCTTCTTCTGTTAATTGAATAACATGACGAACTTGCTTTTCGCTAAAGCCTAATTCTTTCACTAACATTTTCATTAACGCTTGTCGATTATCTACCATTTCCATATACAACCGTAACCTCCTCTATAATAAAAAAAGTTGCCCTTCAAAGAGAGCAACTTAAACTGCCGATTTAAAAATCTATTAGTCCTAAACTAATTTGTAACGCTTCATCTACACGACTCATCATCACTTCATCTAAATGAGTGATTTTGTCCGTTAAGCGTTGCTTATCGATTGTTCGAATCTGCTCAAGTAAAATAACAGAATCTCTCTCAAAACCATACTTTTTCGCATCAATTTCCACATGAGTGGGTAATTTCGCTTTTTGAATCTGTGCAGTAATAGCCGCTACAATCACCGTTGGACTAAAACGATTTCCGATGTCATTTTGAATGACAAGAACCGGACGAACGCCTCCTTGCTCAGAACCAACAACTGGGGAAAGGTCTGCAAAATACACGTCGCCGCGTTTTACAATCAAAATATTACCCCCCGCTAACTAAGCGTTCTACTGTATGAGCTGCTTCATACTCCGCTAAGAAAGCTTCAGATGCAATACCAAGATTAATTTTTCCCATTTCAATATACCCACGTCGCATTGATTCATGTTGGTAGCGTTTCTTCGTCTTATGTTGACGCAATAACAATTGTGTTGCCTGGCAAATTAGTTCATGGCGATTCTTATTCTCTTGTTTTCCAATTCCGTCCAATTCCGTTACCATTTGCTTTGGCAACCGAACCACGATTTCAGTAGTTACACTTGATTCGGACACAAAAATACACCTCCACCGTCAACTACACACCCAAATATATATATGACACCTATTGTAATAATACCATTGTATGGAGCCTGTTGCAAAGACTTCCTTATTCCCTGCTTATGTTTTCCAATTCACAAACAAAACATTCATCTTCTTAAATTTTTTATCTCATAACTAACTAAAAACAATAGAACTCCTCTTCAAAACTTACGTGTAACTTATATAAAAAATGATTATAAGTAAAAAGCTTCTCATCAAAAAGAGCTTATTATCCAGCAATGAACAGTCACTCCAATGACAAGAAGCAATCATACTACCTTCTATATATTGTTCAAGTAATTAATTATCTCTACAACCTTACCATTCCGTATAAATATTCTTGGCACACGGAAACTGATCGTTGCAATAATTTCATAATTAATAGTCCCTGAATATTCCGCAACCTCTGTAGCGCTAATATACTCATCTCCCTGCCTTCCGATAAGCGTAACTTTCGTACCAAGCGGCACTTCACAAGGAAGATGAATCATGAACTGATCCATTGTTACTCGCCCTACAATCGGTACCCTTTTACCATTTATAAGCACTTCAAATCCTTGTAATCTTCTAAGCCACCCATCTGCATAGCCAATCGCTACAGTTGCAATCCATTCTTCAGTTTTCGTTCGGTAAGTGACGTTATAACTAATTCCATCACCTTTAATCACCTGTTTAATATGAGCTACTTTCGTATGCAGTGATAGCGCCGGTTCTAATTCAAATGGTAAAAAAGGACGTATTTCTACAGAAGGAGATAATCCATACATTGCAATCCCAATTCGCACTGCATTAAATGTAATTCCTTGAAAACGTAACGTGGCAGCACTATTAGCTGTATGGACAAACTTAGGATCCACTCCGAATTCTTTCAACCAACTTAACTGCTCTAAGAACGTGTTATATTGCTTATCAAAATACGAAGTCTCAACCTCATCTGCCGTTGCAAAATGCGTGTATACTCCTTCTAACTCTAAAAACGGTGCACCTTCTAAACTCCTTAAAAATTCTTTCAGCTCTTTTCTTTCACGTATTCCAATTCTCCCCATACCACTATCAAAATTAATATGAAATTTCATTACAGATGAACCATCCCAAAGTTTAATTGCTTCGTCCACCCATTCTTTTTGAAAAACAGTTAGCGCTACATCATTTTCAGCAGCTACATTTACATCACGCGGCGGCGAGGGACCTAACACTAAAATCGGCACAGTAATACCAGCCCTCCGAAGCACTAAAGCTTCATCTAAAAAAGCAACAGCTAACCTTGTTGCACCCGCTTCTAATGCCGTTTTAGCCACCGGTACATAATCGTGCCCATACGCGTTCGCTTTAACTACAGCAAAAATCTCTACATCACTTGGGATGAACTCTTTAATATGTGTAACGTTGTTATAAATGGCATCTAAATCCACTTCCACCCAAGTGTCACGGTAAAATGGTGCTTCTTCCA
Organism: Bacillus sp. ok061; assembly: GCF_900108285.1. Taxonomy (NCBI): domain Bacteria; kingdom Bacillati; phylum Bacillota; class Bacilli; order Caryophanales; family Bacillaceae; genus Bacillus; species Bacillus sp. ok061. The sequence continues at coordinate 6,833 of NZ_FNUW01000023.1, forward strand.
TAAATACACTTCCTTATACACGATATGCGAAGCTTATTCTTTTATATGCTTCTTTTATGAAATCCACCTTCAAACTAAGAAAAGACGTGGTGCACATATATCACCACGTCTAAGAAGTTTACTTCACCTGCTTCGCTGTAACTGAACGAGCAACCATTAACAGCTCCTTCGGCTCTAAACCTTTAGACACGAGCATATATTCTACTCCGTTATGCGACCACGTTACAGAGTCTTTCGTCAATGCACCAATCGTAAACCCAAGATCAACCGGTTCCCCACTTACACTTACCGCTGATGAAGCCTCTGCAACTTTTGCCTTTTCTTGTATTAAAGTAAAGGATTTCTTATTTCCAGTGTATGTGAGTATCGCACGCTTGCCACTGTCTGTCTTCAACTCTTTTTCATCTTGCAGAGTCATACCTTGTGGTGTATCAAGCGGATACAAAGTAGCAAACGGTTTGTCTTCTTTCGCTGTTGTTTGAACATCTACCTGCGCTCTAGACATATTTTGTTTCGTATCAAATGCACCTTTATCAAATTTCGCATCGAATTTCACCTTAGAGAAATCTACTTTTACAAGAACATTTTGATCATTATCCATTAACTTCACTGAAACTGGAGTCAAATCGCTCTTCTTCAGTGTAATCTCTTGTTTCGGCAACATATTTTGATGTTGATAGTTTGTTTTTGTTTTAAAAATATAATACTTATCTGTTTTCTCGAAAGTAAGGTTTTTCTTATCCTGCAAAATATCTCTTACAAGTGATTCATATAAATAAGCCTGGCTGCTATTTTGCGGCCAATCACTTTGAAAACGGAAGCTCTTATTAAGTGCTGGCGTTAATACAAATACACCTTCTTCATTTCTTAAAATGATTTGGCTCTGATCTTTTTTTGCATTCTTTAAATTCACACGATAAAAAGACGGTTCTTTATGCCAAATCTCTACATTATACTCCTGAGGCTCATTTCCTGTTTTAATAGATAATTTCGCTTCAGCTTGATAACTTTTCATCCCTTTTACTTTCGCTTCTAAATCTCTCACGACATCATCTTGTTTCTTTTCCACACAACCCGCCAACACAAAAACGGTCAACAAACCGACAAGAACTAAAAACAGACGCCTTTTCATCACTTCAGCCCCTTTGCCCCTATAAATGAATGGAAGATGTACCTTCCTTATCGCTACCTCAAATATATGAGACAAAGATATAAAATATGCAGACTAGCGTGACGAGCTTTCTAAAACAACTTGAGCAACAGCAAATTCCTTACTATGACTAATTGATAAATGAACAATATACTCTGTACTTGTAATCAGAATCGGCTTACCTCTTTCATCATTTTTCACTTCAATATCTAAAAAGCTCACTTCTTTCCCGATACCAGTACCTACAGCTTTTGAATACGCCTCTTTCGCTGCAAACCTTCCAGCTACAAACTCTGTAAGACGACTTCCTTTCAGCTCCATAGCAACATTACGTTCATTTTCTGTTAAAATACGTTCCATAAATTTAAGCTTTCCATCTAGCATTTTTTCAATACGATTTAATTCAATAATATCGATTCCAATCCCTATAATCATTTCAAAATCCCCTTCTTCTATTTAACTTTCTTCTTTCATATTGATAAGAATAACAGAGAATCTTTCTGATGCAAAAGGGGTGATAGTAACCGTATGCTAATAAGATCCACTCAGATTTCTTTACAACCGACTATTCTCACCTTACTTCTTATTCACTTAGTCCTGATGATATTAGGCGACTTTTTCCTCTTCCCACTGGCAGCCTCTAATGAATATATCGCTAAAGGAGAATGGTGGCGTGTCATAACTTCCCTTCTGGTACACGTAGACTTACAACATTTTCTTTCTAATAGTATTTTTTTGTTTGCACTTGGTTCTTCTATCGAAAAGCAACTCGGACACTTTTCTTTTTTTATTCTATTTTTTATTTCTGGAATTTCTGGAAATATTTCTTCTTATATTATTATGCCACCTGAATATATTCACGCAGGTGCATCAGGTGGTATTTTCGGACTATTAGGCGCACAATTATTTTTATTGTACAATCGATACCGCTCTTCAAAACCAAAAGAAATTGCCATTTTCTCAATTATGATACTTCTATTACTGCTATTTACTTTCTTTAATCCTTCCGCCAATCCGATCAGTCATTTAACAGGTTTAATAACCGGCGGCATTTTAACTCCTTTTTTAACAAAAAAAAACGATGGTGCAAAGCTTATTTAATATAAAAGCTTGCACCATCGATAATTTCTACATCTACATGTTCGCTTAAATCCCTCATTAATTGAAATAAAGACTCATCCTTCATCTTCGCCTCAATCATACAATCAATTTGCGGAACACTTCCCTTTATCCTTCTTAAAAAAGATAAAAATGCGTCTACATTAATATAATCTGCATGAGCTCTTGGATCTTTTCCCTCTCTAGGGCTAGAGATATGCATTTTAACTGGCAACAAAGATGTTTCCCACGTATGAACAACACGTGCCCAATCTTCATACCAATCTTCTTGCTCATTATTCATCATATGGTGATGCAAATCAAACACGACAGGAATATCTAATTTTTCTCCTAAATATAATGTTTCCTCTAACGTAAAAGTTGTATCATCATTTTCTAATATAATCATTTCTTGAATACCCCTTGGGACATTAGACCAATTCTCTATAAAACGCTCTAATGCAAGTTCTTTATCTTTATACCCTCCTCCAACATGTAGTACACATCGTTGCTTATGTTCAATCCCCATGCCTTTTAATAATTTTTTGTGCATCTGCAATGTCTTTACAGATTGTTTAAAAACACTCTCCTCAGGTGAATTTAGTACAACAAAATGATCTGGATGGAAATCAATTCGCATATTCATATGAATTGCATATTCACCTAATTCTTTCAATTTTTCTTTTAAAGGACGAATATAGTTCCACTCTAGCAATTCCTCATGATTCGCTAAAGGAATGAGCTTAGAACTAAGCCGAAAGAAAGATATGTCATGTCCCTTATTATGCTTTAATAAACGCAAACAATTTTCCAAATTGGAATTAGCAATTCTTTCAAGTTTACGAATTGCAGCATCACGATCATCTATTTTCTGAAACTGTGCGTACGTCATCGTTTGAGATGGGGATGCATTCTTCAAATGCACACTCATCGCAACGTAACCAAGCCTTACAAGCATATAACAGCCCCTTTTCTATCATAACTACTATGTAGTATGCACAATTACAGAAATAAAAAAAGAGAATGCCCGCAAAGGGCATTCTCTTTTTTTATTAAGCTTGTGGACGGCTATGATGTTTTCTTTCGCCGCGTCCATTTGAAGATCCTGGGCGACCTTGACCTTCACCTCTACGACCACGACTACCACCATCACGATTACGATCACGGTTTCCATCACGATTGCGATCACGGTTTCCGTCACGATTACGTCCATCACGGTTACGACCATCGCCACCACCGCGTCCATCACGACTACGATTACGGTTACCATCACGGTATCCGCCTCCGTTACCGCCACGTTTTTTAGAACCGCCACCTCTTGAAACAACTGGTGGTTCTGATGTTAAAGCAATCGGAGTTGTATCCGGCTCTTTAGTCATCATTTTTAAAGCAGCAGCTACTACTGTTACAGAGTCATTCTCTTCTAACATTTCTTCTGCAATACGCTTGTAGTATGATAAGTTCTCATTTTGAATCGTGCTTTGAAGTTTTTCAGCGATTAAACGTTGTTGACCTTCTAATGCCTCATCAAGTGTCGGTGCTTCCATGCGATCAACTTTACGTTTTGTTGTACGCTCGATATTTTTTAATTGTCCTGATTCACGTGGTGTTACAAATAACATTGCAATACCTTTTTTACCTGCACGGCCAGTACGACCGATACGGTGAACGTATGATTCTGGATCTTGTGGGATATCGAAGTTGTATACGTGTGTTACGCCTGAAATATCAAGACCACGTGCAGCAACGTCTGTTGCAACAAGAACTTCAATAGCACCTTCTTTAAATTTACGTAATACAGACATACGTTTCGCCTGTGTTAAGTCACCATGAATACCTTCTGCTGCATAACCACGTAAGTTTAATGCTTCTGATAATTCATCAACACGACGCTTTGTACGACCGAATACGATCGCAAGCTCTGGAGATTGAATATCTAGTAAGCGTGTTAACACGTCAAACTTTTTCTTTTCTTGCACTTCTAAATAGAACTGCTGAATGTTTGGCATTGTTACTTCTTTTGCTTTTACTTTAATGTGTTGAGGCTCAGTCATGAAACGCTCAGCAATACGACGGATTGGATCTGGCATTGTCGCTGAGAATAATAATGTTTGATGTGTTTCTGGCACATCTGTTAAAATCGCTTCAATATCTTCAATGAAGCCCATGTTTAACATTTCATCCGCTTCATCAAGAACAACAGTCTCTACGTTTTGTAAGCGAAGTGTTTTACGGTTAATATGATCTAAAATACGACCCGGCGTACCAACAATAATGTGTGGGTGTTTTTTTAGAGCACGAATTTGGCGGTTAATATCTTGACCACCATAAATTGGTAGAATACGAACACGTTTATGTTTACCAATTTTGTATAGCTCTTCTCCAACTTGAATTGCTAATTCACGCGTTGGCGCGATAACAATACCTTGAACTGCTTCTTTATTTGTATCCACTTTATCTAATAGTGGTAATCCGAATGCTGCTGTTTTCCCTGTACCTGTTTGCGCTTGCCCAATAATATCCTTACCTTGCAATGCATGTGGAATTGTTTCAGCTTGAATCGGCGTAGCCTCTTCAAAGCCCATACTTTCAACCGATTGCAGTAAAGACTCACTTAATCCTAATTCTCGAAATGTTGTCAATGTTACTTCTCCTTTTCTATCCTATACTTATCATTTAAAAAAAGGCGTTTTCCGAATTTGCGGAAAAGCCCTTTTCCTGAATGCTCACGTATATAACCGGGCGTATATTCTTCACGAAAATACTTCTAAACGTTATTACACTTTATCAATTATAAGTTTTGTATGTGTAAAAAGCAAACCCAACTGTTACCTTATTTTATATTCAGGGCCTTTTTCTTTACTTTTATTTTTTTATCATTTACTGTAAGCGCTTATTATAAGTTTCTTCTATTTTCGTGACTATCATCCCTATTTATATACACCAATTATTTCAACATCGTAATTACTTCTTCTAATTTCATACCGCGAGATGCTTTTATTAATACAACATCTTTGGCATCGACTACCGCTTGTAAATCTCTTACTAACTCTTCTTTATTATCATACGCCTTTACACGTTCATTAGGGAAATTAATTTTCGCTCCTTCAGCAATTTGAGCTCCTAATCTACCGTATGTGAATACATGTGCGATTTTTGCTGGATCGATTAATTTACCTACCTCATAATGGAACTGCACTTCTTGATTTCCAAGTTCTAACATATCACCGAGCACAACGATTTTTTTAGTAAATCCATCTAAACCATTCATTAAATGGAATGCTGCCTCCATAGCCGTCGGACTTGCATTATAAGCATCGTTGATAATTGTTAATCCACTATCCGTTTTTACAATCTCCATACGCATGCCCGTCATTTGAAGTGTTACTAAACCTTGTTTCATTTCTTCCCACGTCACACCAAAATGTGTCGCAATTGCCATTGAAGCAAGTGTATTGTACACATTATGTTTTCCTAATACCGGTAGGTAGAATGAAATATTTTCATCTCTATTCATTTTAAAATGTGTCCCAGTTGCCTGTAATGTTACAGTTGTTGGATAGTAATCGTTGGCTCTTGCATCACCAAACGTAACTGTTTCTGCTGCTAAATTCATTTCAGGAACACGATTCGTTAATAACGGCTCATCTCCATTATATACGAACACGCCACCTTCTTGTAACCCTGTAACAATTTCTAATTTCGCTTCAGCAATTGCCTCACGAGATCCTAAATCCATTAAATGTGCCTCACCAATATTCGTAATGATAGCTGCATTAGGACGAGCTAACTTAGATAAAAATTCAATCTCTCCTCGGCTTGACATACCCATTTCTAATACAGCTACTTCTGTATTTTCTTCTAAGTTTAAAATAGTGAGAGGTAATCCAATATGGTTATTGAAATTCCCTTCTGTTTTTTGAACTTTGAACTTAGTTGCAAGAATACTTGTCACAATATCTTTCGTGGATGTTTTACCGTTACTACCTGTCACACCAACAACTTTAACATCCAATTGATCGCGATAGTTTTTCGCTAACACTTGCAGTGCAGATAGCGTATCTTCTACAAAAATAACCGGAAGATTCTCGGGTGGATTTGCTACATCTTTCATCCATAATGTAGCTACAGCTCCATTTTCAACTGCTTTATCTACAAAAGCATGTCCATCGAAACGCTCCCCTTGAATCGGAACATATAAGTTTCCTTTTTCAATTTTTCTCGTATCAATAGACACGCCTTGAATAATAGTTCCCTCATATTGCTCTGCTAATCCAGTACCATTTACCATCTGTTCTACTTGCTTTAACATTCGCTTTATCATATAGAAACGCTCCTTACATAGAGGAAGCACTATTCCTACGAATAGTGCTTCCTCCTTTTTTTGTTAGATTGTATATTTAATTTTTTGTTTTTCTTCGTGACGTTCAATCGCTAAACGAATTAGCTCTTCGATTAACTCTGGATACGGTAACCCAGTATGTTGCCATAATAGAGGAAACATACTAAACGGTGTAAATCCTGGCATAGTGTTTACTTCGTTAATATACACTTCTCCGTCTTTCGTTAAGAAGAAATCAGCTCGCGTTAAGCCTGCACCATCTAATGATTGGAACGCAATAATTGCATCACGCTTAATCACATCAGATTCTTCTCCTGTCATTTCAGCTGGAATAATTAACGCCGTATCACCATCGATATATTTCGACTTATAATCATAGAAGTCCTTTTTCGGAACGATTTCACCTACAACTGAACATTTCGGCTCATCATTACCTAGTACCCCAACTTCTACTTCACGACCTACAATATTTTCTTCTACAATAATTTTGCGATCAAATTGGAATGCCTCTACAAATGCATTCTCAAGTTCTTCACGATTTTTACACTTATTAATACCAACACTTGAACCAAGGTTTGCTGGTTTTACGAAGCAAGGATACCCTAACTTATCTTCTACTTTAGAATAAGCTTCCTCACGATCTTTTTCCCATGCACTGCGAATGAAAGACGCATATTTTGCTTGTTTTAAACCAGCCTCTGCAAAGATGTTTTTCATAACAACTTTATCCATACCAGCAGATGATGCTAGAACACCATTTCCTACATAAGGAATATTCATCAATTCTAATAGTCCTTGAACCGTTCCATCTTCACCGTTTGGTCCATGTAGTAATGGGAAAATAACGTCAATAGCGTTTTCCTCAGAAGCTGCAGATGGAATAATTTCTGTACTTAATGATAACGGAGAAATCGCATTTTCTGCACCGCTCATTTTTAAAGCTTCAATATCTGTTACTTCGCCTTCAATACGCTCACCGCGTACCCATTGACCTTGTTCTGTAATATAAATTGGATGAATCTCGAATTTATCTTGATTTAACGCTTTAATAGCAGCAAGAGCCGTCTGTAGTGAAACTTGATGCTCAGCTGATTTTCCACCATATAATAAACCTAATTTAATTTTCGTCAATGAAATCACCCTAACCAATTGTTTTCATTTTTCTATTTTAGCACTTTTTATAAAAATAGGTAGTTCCTATTTGAAATAAAATGTAACTTCCATAAATAATTAAATAACATCACATATTGGTTTTTCATTTCATTTTCTTTATAGCTACACAAAATAAAATGGCAATCTAATCTAGTTATGTACCTAAAATATGTAGAGATCCCTTTTTTTGTGTATGTCACCTATTCACTAAGAAGATTATTGGGTCAGTGTGTCTTTTTGCTTTTGCTCAACAAGACGATCTAAAGAAATATATACAATACCTGCAACTACACATCCTACAGCTAAAATTGTAAATAGAAAGTGGCCAAGTAATCGATCTAATAAAAAACCTCCCAAAAGTGGACCAAATGCGCTTCCTGTAATCCACTGCAAACTTGCAGCTCCCATATAAGTCCCTCTCAAATGTTCAGGGGCCAAATTTGCTACAAATGTCATCTGTACAGGTGACATAATCATCTCACCTAATGTATATATAGCATAAACGAACAGTAGTGTTATTAAAATAACTGTAGCATTTGTATTAAATTCTCCAAACCACTTCGGTAACCACCCTATAAAAAATAATCCAATCCCGAACAAACATGCACCATATAACATCGTCTTCCCGACTGGTTTATCCGTAGCCCATTTTGAAATTTGAAATTGGAATAAAACAACTAATAGTCCGTTTAACGCCATTAAATATGGATATGGATTATTCGTTCCAAAAATACGCTTCATTTCATTATCAAAATGTAGTGGCAACATGCCTTCGGTTTGAGAAAACCCCATCGAAATGATAATACCTGCTAATAAGTAAATCATTAATGCCTTATCTCGCATTACAATTTTCCAAACCGCCCCAGATTCCTTTTCTTTATGTTCTTCCTTATCTGTCCTCTTTGGCATCGTCTCTTGAATAAGAAGTAATACAAGTAACGCATAAAATAGCATTGTAGAAGAGGCAATAATAAACACAAGATTCTTTGACAACACAACTACTGATGCTCCCATTATCGGACCAATCGCAGCACCTATATTGTGTCCCATTCGTAATAAACCATATGCCTCTGTTCTTTTTTCTGGTGCCGTTACATCTGCGACCATAGCTGATGCAGCTGGGTGAAATAAAGAATTACTCAACCCTAAAAAAATAGATAAAATTGCATATGGAATAAACCCTTCTATAAATAGAAAACCGAGCATTAATAATGCATTACTTGCCATAGAAAATATCATAATCGGTTTTCTTCCATACATGTCAGCAATTCTTCCTCCGATAAGTGATCCAAAGCTTGCAGCAATTGGAGAAAGCGCCATAATAACCCCAACTTCCAACAACGAATCTACCTTATCTTTTAAATATAATGCAAAAAAAGGCATTAACATCATCATTGCAATTCCATTTAACGTCTCTCCAATAAATCGAATCCATACGTTACGGTCCATCTCTCTTAACTCACGCCACGTATTTTTCATCATTTCACCCCTTTAGTTAGCCAACAATTATCTTATAATAAGTTCAGAAAAATGTAAATTTTCAAATAAAAAAATCCATTCTAACAGAATTAGAATGGATTTTTTTTGCTTATAAATTCGCAACATCTTCTTCTTTTTTACTATTATTTAAAGCACTATGTTTTCGGCTATATAAGAAGTAAACCGCTATACCAATAACCATCCATATCCCAAAACTAATCCATGCTGTCCCCGATAATTGAAGCATTAAGTATAAACAGAAAATCACTGTTAATGCTGGTAAAAATGGTACAAGCGGAGCCTTAAATGCCCTTGGTAAGTCTGGATGGGTTCTTCTCATTACAATTACCGCAACAGCTACGAGTGCAAATGCTGACAATGTCCCCATATTTACAAGATGTGCTAAAACATTTAAATCTATTAATCCTGAAATCAGTGCCGCAATAATTCCCGTTGTCCATGTATTTAAAAATGGCGTTTTAAATTTCGGATGAACTTTAGCAAGACGCTTCGGCAGTAAACCATCTCGGCTCATCGCATAAGAAACACGAACTTGTCCATACATCATAACTAGCATTACTGTTGTAATTCCTGTAATTGCTCCTACTGAAATTACCCCAGCTAAGCCATCTTGTCCAATAAATTGAAGTGCAAAAGCAACTGGATCTGATATATTTAGCTGTCCGTATGGAACAATTCCTGTCAAAATAAGCGAAACAACGATATAAAGAACTGTACAAATTAATAATGATGCAATAATACCAATTGGTAAATCACGTTGCGGACGTTTCACTTCTTCTGCCGCTGTTGAAACTGCATCAAATCCTATAAATGCGAAGAATACTGTAGCCGCTCCAGCCATTACACCATCTAAACCAAACGGCATAAAAGGCGTCCAGTTTTCAGGTTTCACATAATTAAAACCAGCAAAGATAAAAATAAGAACAACCGCTATTTTAATAAATACCATAATGTTATTTACTCGTGCACTTTCACGAACACCCCTAGATAAAAGAACTGTCATCACTAAAATAATTAGAACTGCAGGTAGATCAATTATTCCACCCTTTCCTGTACCAGGAGCCGAGGAGAGAATAGTCGGAATGTGAATTCCAAACCCCTTTAATAAAGATTGAAAATATGCAGACCAACCGTTTGCTACAGCAGATGTAGCAAGTAAATATTCAAGCATTAAATCCCAGCCAATTAAAAATGCGAATACTTCTCCCATCGTCGCGTATGTATACGTATACACACTGCCCGATACAGGAACTGAAGAAGCAAATTCAGCATAACAAAATGCAGCAAAGGCACAAGCTAGCGCGGCAATCGCAAATGATAATATAATAGCTGGCCCAGAATGTTTCGCTGCCACAACACCCGTTAGAACAAAAATACCAGTTCCAACAATTGCTCCGATTCCAAGCATAGTTAAATCTAGCGCGCCCAATGTTCTTGCTAACGTTTTTTGCTTACTTTCTTGCATTAACTTTGCAATTGGCTTCTTTTGAAAAATTTGCTTCATCTTTCACTCCTCCAAGTTTTAAATTTTCTGAAAATTTTTAATTTGCTTTTTTATTTTACTCATTACGCTTTTCCTAGTCAATACTTTTGTCGAAACAAGTAGAAATTCTTCTGAATATGCACTATCCTTATCATTCTTTCTATATATCTTTCCATTATTTTTTTTGGTATTATTATACATGTCGATTCCGTGAAAAAGGCATGCTCCCTTATTGAGAGCATGCCTTTTTTACTTATTTCACAGTATATGAATCTTGTTCAATCCAGCTATACATATACTTTTCATCTTCTGTTTCATGTGCTTGTTTTACAATACGAAGCGGACGGAATGTGTCTATCATAACAGCTAATTCAAGCGTCTCTTTCTTCCCTATACTTGCCTCTGTTTTCCCCGGATGCGGCCCATGGGGAATCCCGCTCGGATGAAGTGTAATAGAACCTTCCTCCACACCTTTGCGACTCATAAAGTTTCCTTCTACATAGTAAAGAACTTCATCGCTATTAACATTACTATGATAATATGGTGCCGGAATTGACTCTGGATGATAATCGTATAAACGTGGTACGAAAGAGCAAATAACAAAATTATGCCCTTCAAATGTTTGATGTACTGGCGGCGGCTGATGAATGCGCCCTGTAATTGGTTCAAAATCCTCTACATTAAATACCCACGGATACAAATAGCCATCCCATCCAACAACATCTAACGGGTGGTGTCCTAAAACATGTTTATGCATATAACCTCTTGATTTTGTCATTACGACAAAATCGCCTTTTTCATCATAGGTCTCTAATTTTTCTGGACCACGAAGATCTCTTTCACAAAACGGACTATGCTCTAACAATTGTCCATATTCATTTCGATAACGACGCGGCGTTGTAATTTGGCTATTCGCCTCTACAACGAGAAACTTAGTCTCTCCTTCATCTGGAATAACACGATAAATCGTTCCAATTGGGATCGTTACATAGTCGCCTTTTCTATAGTGAATCGTTCCAAACATCGTTTCAATTTTCCCTGTTCCATAATGAACAAATAACATTTCGTCGCCATCACCATTACGATAGAAATAATCCATTTTTTCTGTTGGGCTCACTACTCCAATTAACAAATCTTCATTTCCAAGTATGAAATTCCGTCCACTTATTGCATCACCACTTTTTCTATTTTCTTTCGTTCGGAAGTGGCGATGAGAAAGAGCAACATCCTCTTCATACTGCAACTGACAAGAATGCGATAATGCAGAATGACCTACTTCTGTTGGCATATAGTGATGATACAAAATAGACTGCGTACCAGAAAAACCTTTTGTTCCCATTACCTGTTCACGATAAAGCGATCCATCTTTTTTACGAAATTGTACATGTCGTTTATGAGGTAGTTCTCCCATGTGACGATAAAACATGCCCATCACTCGCTTCCTTTTCTTTTTTGATCGTATTACGTAGTGTACCTAAACCAGTAATCGACAGCTCTACAACATCTCCATCTTGTAGCCACTCTTCTGTACCAAGTTCTAAAATACAGCCTGTTCCTACTGTCCCAGAACCAATCACATCTCCTGGATATAACGTAACGTCCTCTGAAGCACGTTCAATCATTTCAGCAAATGTATAGTAAATATCTTGGAAGTTTCCCTTTGATAATAGTTTTCCGTTTACATGAGCAGTCATTTCTAAATCATATCGATCACCATTACGATAAACATCTAATTCCTCTTTCGTAACAAGATGTGCTCCTAACGAAGTTGCAAAGTCCTTTCCTTTCGCTGGACCGAGACCTACTTTCATTTCTGTTGCTTGTAAGTCTCTCGCACTCCAGTCATTCATAATACAATAACCAAAAATATATTCCTCTGCTTGCTCACGAGAAATATTTCGCCCTTCTTTTCCTATTACGCAAGCGATCTCCAACTCGTAATCAAGCTTTTTAGACTTTTTCGGACCAATTACAAAATCACCGGAACCAATTACAGCACGATGATTAGTAAAATAAAAAACCGGAATATCATACCATTCAGGCACAACATCTAGTCCTCTTCGTCCGCGAGCTGTTTTTACATGTTGTTCAAATGCATAAAAATCTCGAATACTACTCGGATTAGGAAGAGCAGCTGTCAATTGTACTTCTTCTAAAGCATATATACCCTTATTTGGATTCTTAACATTCCTCACTACTTCTACATACTCATCAGCTTTCTCTAAAAAAGCCATCATAGAAGAAGGGATTCTCCCTTCACTAGCAAGATTCATATCTATTACTTTGTCACCTTCAAGCCATCCAGCCCGTATTTCTTTTGAAGGAAGACGAAATGTAACAAATTTCATCCTGATTCCTCCTTATAAAAATGAAATTTCCACCAGCAAAGGGACTTTTGCTGGTGGATACAAATCTTATAAGTTTCCGCGACGCTCTTGTTCTCTTTCAATTGATTCGAATAACGCTTTAAAGTTTCCTTCACCAAATCCACGGGAACCTTTACGTTGAATGATTTCAATAAATAGAGTCGGGCGATCAACAATTGGTTTCGTAAAGATTTGTAGTAAGTAACCTTCATCGTCACGATCTACTAAGATCTTTAATTCTTTTAGCTTATCAATTTCTTCATCGATTTTTCCAACTCGTGCAGTTAACTCATCATAATAAGTATCAGGTGTATCTAAAAACTCCACCCCATTTGCACGAAGTGCTTCAACCGTTTTAACAATGTCACTTGTTAATAAAGCAAGATGCTGTACACCAGCTCCATTATAGAACTCTAGATACTCTTGAATTTGTGACTTTCTCTTTCCATCTGCTGGTTCGTTAATAGGAAACTTAATACGGCTTCCATTTGTCATAACTTTCGACATTAAAGCCGAATACTCTGTACTAATATCATCATCATCAAAATGAATCATTTGTTTAAAGCCCATGACATTCTCGTAATAACTAACCCACTCTTCCATTTTTTCAACATTACCAACTACATGATCGACAGCAATTAAACCAGACTCTTCAAATGGAATATTAAACTCTACCTTTTGGAATCCTGGCATAAATGCCCCTTTATAATTTTTACGCTCTACAAGCGTATGAATTGTATCACCATACGTACCAATAACTGCTTTTTTCAATGTACCGTCCTCATCTGTTAATTCCTCTGGTGGAGCAATTGCGACGGCACCACGTTTCACTGCTTCTGAGTATGCTTTATCAACATCATCAACAAGTAGTGCCACATCCTTCACGCCATCACCATGAGTCTTTACAAACTCTGCAATACGATTTTCACTACTTAAAGCTCCAGACACAACGAAACGCATATTTTTTTGCACAAGAACATAAGATACCTTTTCACGGTTTCCAGTTTCTAATCCAGAGTAAGCCACAATTTTGAATCCGAATGCTCTCGCAAGATAATAACTCGATTGCTTTGCATTCCCTACGTAAAATTCCAAATGATCTACATCACGTACTGGAAAAAAGTCCTCCATTTGTGCAGCTAGCGTATCCATAGATTTTTGTTTCATAATATCTTCATCCCCCTGTAAATAGATTAAATGGTCCATACTTAAAACCAACCGAAAACGCTTCCAATATAAATAAATAGAAATTAGTTAGCAAGCTAACAAATTCTGACCTTTAAAATTTTCTATCTTTTCTGTCAAATTCCTCTTTTTTTCTTACATATAAAATTCGACTTTTTTCTCTTTGAAATAAAGTGAAACTTTAATCAGCCCTCACCAATCGGGCTTTTACTCAGTGGATTTTTGATTATTCGTTGAATCAAGTTGCAACCGCAGCGTCTAATTATTCATGAATGCTAAATAATGAGGTAACTTTAATACTTGAAGGTATATAAGAAGAAAATAAAAAAGACTCCAACATATTAACTACTTACTAATACGTTAGAGTCTTTATTTTTTTTGAATGATTGTATTTATATATATCATACTAATACACTTGCAAGGAATAGAATAAATGATGTTAATATTACCGCTCCACCTAAGGATCCTAATAAATCTGTTTTTGTTACTTGAAACACTTGTTCACTGTTCATATCCCTCATTCTCCCTTCTTTTTCTTTTGTTACAAAGTTTCTATTATACTAATACACTTGATAGAAATACGATTAATGCTGTTAATACTACCGCTCCACTTGCTGATCCTACGAAGTCACCTTTTGTTACTTGTAATACTTGCTCTTTCATATCATTTATCCTCCCTTTTCATAAGTTATCTATATGTAATTTCTAAGAAATGTTTATTTCATAGTTTTTATGTTAACGTTACATTAAATTTGATAACGTAACGTTTGTAACATTAATGTAACATAACTATTGTTACGTTGCAATATAATAACGTGAAATTTATTACACTTTTTTTACGTTTTTTTATAACAACCCCCAAAAACCTTTATTTAATGCGATTTTCACTAAGCTCACGTTTGTAACATTCGTGTAACATTACAGTCATAAAGTGAAATATAGTCATACTCCTCTCTATTTTTGTTACAAACAGTTTATTTAGTGACACTAAACCTATCTAATCTTTACTTACTTTTAATATGAGATAAAATACCGTCTTTCCAAGATAAGTTTATATGTTTCCTCTATATAACTATGTATAATAAAAACAAAGAGGTGGTCATTTTGAAATTAATCGCATTAGATATGGATGGTACACTACTATCATCTAATCTTGAAATCTCCAAAGAAAACCTACAAGCAATCCAAACTGCACAAGAAGCTGGTCATATTGTAATGATTTGTTCTGGTCGTGCGAAAGAGGATGCTTTAAAGCTATTGGAAGAATATAAATTATCTCTTCCAGTCGGAGCAAGCAATGGGGCTATTGTTTATGTGGATGGAAAAGTAATTAACTCGCGTTGTATACAAAACGACAAAGTGTACAAACTTGCAAAATTACTAGAATCTGAAAGTTTCCCATATAAGTTATATACAAATAAAGGAGTTTATTCTCCATATACATGGCAAGATCAAGTGATGCAAGCGTTCGAAGAAAATAAGCATGCGCTCGATGTTACATTAGAGGAACTTGAACGAATTACAGAAAAGCAAAAGAAATCGAACCTAATTACTGATTTCAAAAAAATAGAAGATGTTGTAAATAACCAAGAACTAGAAATATCTAAATTCTTCATTTCAACATTTAATGCAGCGCATCGCGCACAGCTATTAAGCGTGTTACAAGAAGACGCTGATATTATGGTTACAGCATCAGCTCCTACTAACTTAGAAATTATGGATAAGAATGGACATAAAGGAAACGGGCTACAGCAGATGGCAGCTCATTTTAATATTCCTATTGAAGATACAGTTGCTATTGGTGATAATTTTAATGATGTACCAATGTTAGAAGTAGCAGGCTTATCTGTTGCAATGGGCAACGCTGAAGAAGATGTAAAAAAACTATGTGATGTTGTAACATTAACAAACAATGAACATGGTGTTTCTCATGCAATCGAGCAATTTGTATTGAAACAAACTTCATCTAGTAAATAAAAAAAGGACTCTTTCAAATTGAAAGAGTCCTTTTTTTATACGTGATGACAAGCAACAAAATGCTCTGCACCAACATTACGAAATTCTGGTATTGTTTTTTTACAAACATCTGTTGCAAACGGGCAACGTGTATGAAAACGACAACCCGAAGGTGGATTTGCTGGACTTGGAATATCCCCTTCTAATATAATTCGCTCTCGCTTCACTGTTGGATCTGGTATTGGAACAGCTGATAACAATGCTTTTGTATACGGATGTAGCGGATTGGTAAATAACTCATCACGCGGCGCGATCTCCACAATTGTACCTAAATACATAATTCCGATTTTCGTACATAAATGTTCTACTACACTTAAATCATGTGAAATGAATAAATAAGATAATCCCTTTTTCTCCTGTAACTCACTAAATAAATTAATAATTTGTGCTTGGATAGATACATCTAGTGCTGCCACAGGTTCATCAGCTACAATGAATTCTGGATTTAATACCATAGCCCTTGCGATTACGATACGCTGACGTTGTCCACCAGAAAACTCATGGGGATACCGGTCAATATGATAAGGAGCTAAGCCACACAACTCCAATACTTCAATTACCTTTTCACGAACATTTTCTTTCGTCGCTAATCCGTGGGCCAACATCGGCTCTCCAAGCGCTTCACCAATTCTCATTCTCGGATTTAATGAGCTAAATGGATCTTGGAAAACGAGCTGCATATTAGGGCGATGTTTTCTCAATTCATCCTTGGATAAAGAATGAACATCTTTCCCTTTAAACTTCACTTCCCCCTCCGTTTTTTGAACGAGACGTAAAATTGTTTTTCCTATCGTTGTTTTTCCGCTCCCTGATTCGCCAACGAGACCAAACACTTCGCCTTTATTAATAGTAAAACTTACTCCATCAACTGCTTTTACATGCCCGATCGTTCTACTAAATATGCCACCTTTAATTGGAAAATATGTCTTTAGGTTTTTCACCTCTAATAATGGTTCACTCATTGTTCCGCACGCTCCTCATATAACCAGCAAGCTACTTTATGATTTTCATCATTTACATTTAGATTTGGGGCTTCTTTTTCACATATTTCCATACAATGCTCACAACGCCCACTAAAGTAGCAAAACTCACCTAAACCAACTAAATTCGGAACTTGCCCTGGAATAGAATATAGTTTATCTATTCGTTTTCCCATTACTGGTTTTGATTTCAATAATCCTTTCGTATAAGGATGTTTTGGATTTTGGAATATCTCTAATACTGGAGCTTCTTCAATAACTTTCCCACCATACATAACGACAACGTAATCAGCCATTTCTGCTACGACACCTAAATCATGTGTAATTAATAAGATCGACGTTTTAAATTCTTCTTTCACTTGTCTTAGTAAATCCAATATTTGAGCTTGAATCGTAACATCAAGAGCTGTTGTTGGTTCATCTGCAATTAATAACTTAGGATTACAACTAAGCGCAACAGCAATCATAATACGTTGTAACATCCCGCCGCTCAGTTCATGCGGATAAGAGTGGACGATTTCATCAGCGCGGGCTATGCCAACTTTACGAATTAACTCAATTGCCTTCTTATATGCTTCATTTTTACTAAGTAATTCATGCTCCCTTAACGTTTCTACAATTTGCTCTCCTACAGTGAAGACGGGGTTTAGCGATGTCATTGGTTCTTGGAAAATCATTGCAATATCATTACCTCGTAAACTACGAAGTTCTTTCTCTTTCATTCCTAAAAGACTTTTTCCTTCATATAAAATGTCTCCACCCACTACACTGCCTGATTCAGCAATAAGCCCCATAATAGATAAAGCTGTTACACTCTTCCCGCAACCAGATTCACCTACAACACAAACAGTTTCACCTTCTCGAACAGCAAAACTAACATGATTCACAGCTTTTACTGTCCCTTCCTCCGTTTGAAAGTGTGTTTGTAAGTCTTTTAGCTCTACTACCGCTCTACTCATACCTTCTCACCTACCGTCTCATCTTTGGATCTAACGCATCACGAAGTGCATCACCAAGTAAATTAATTGATACAACTGTTATAAAGATTGCAAAACCAGGTGGAATCCATAACCACGGACGCTTTTGGAAATCAATTAATGAGTTAGCTGCGCTAATCATGTTCCCCCATGATGGCGTAGGTGGGACGACGCCGAGACCTAAGTAACTTAGTGCGGATTCTCCCAAAATAGAACCTGCAACACCTAATGTAGATACGACAATTAAAATGGGTAAAACATTAGGTATTAAGTGATATATAATTTTCCGGTAATCTTTTATTCCTAACACATCCGCAGCTTGCATAAATGCTTGCTCCCTAAGTGATAAAATTTGCCCTCTTACAAGGCGTGCAAGCCCTGGCCAACCTACTAAACTTAAAATAATCATAATGACATATAAACGATAATCAGACGGTACTTTCCACTCTGATAAAATCGCACCCATTATAATAAGTAACGGTAATCCTGGCATCGACATTAAAATATCTGCAAGCCGCATAATAATATTGTCCACAATACCACGATAAAAACCTGCAATCGCTCCTAATACAGCTCCTAGTATCACTGATAAAACCATTGAAGCTATGCCGATAGTTAATGAAATCCGTCCCGCTTGCATTAGTCTCGTTAAAATATCTCTTCCTAATTGATCTGTACCAAGCCAATGAGAAAAACTAGGTGGTTTGTTAATTAGTGCAACTTGTATTTTCCCTGATGCATATGGTGAAAAGAAAGGACCAATAAAACAAAATAAAAACATAAAAATTAATGCATACAATCCTACGAGTGCCATCTTATTTCTTTTTATCTTTTTAAGAGCCTGTCGCCACGGTGATGATTCATTTTTCCTTTTCTTTTTTTCTTTTTTCTCTGTAATCGCTGTAACAGTTTCCATCTCATTCCCCCCTTACTTCAACCGAATACGTGGATCAACAACTGCATATACAATGTCTGCGAAAAAATTCGAAACAATTGTTAAACAAGAAAGAAACATCGTAAATGCCATTAACACTGTATAATCGCGGAAATTTAATGCCTCTAATTGAATACTACCAATCCCTGGCCAGTTAAAAATTTGTTCAATAATAATCGCTCCTGAAAACAAACCTGGTAATTCAAATGCTAATAACGTAATTGCCGGCAATATTGCATTTTTTAATGCATGCTTATAAATAACCGTCTTCTCCTTCAAACCTTTCGCTCTTGCTGTTCGTATGTAATCTTGTCTTACAACCTCTAACATACTTGTTCTAAAATAACGAGTTAGCGAGCCGACCCCAAGAAGTGTCAAAATAAATACTGGTAAAATCATATGTTTTGCAACTTCTATCACGTAAGCAAATCCTGTTGAATTACTGCCAACATCAATCATTCCACCTATCGGCAATAATTTAAGATCCACTGCGAACACCTTAATTAGAAACAAACCAATAAAAAATGAAGGAAATGACATTGCCGCAAAGATACCAATTGTTACAAGCTTATCGAATAAAGAATGTTGCTTCGTCGCCGAGAATACACCGATAATAAGTGCAATTAGCCAAATAAAAAATAACGCAATAACTGCTACACTAAAAGAATTCCAAATAAATTTATTTAATAATGATGTTACAGGTTCTTGATATTGAAGCGAGAAACCAAAATCTCCTTGCAAGGCATTACCTAACCAATGAAAATAACGCTCAATAATTGGCTTATTTAATCCATACAATTCCCTAAGCTCTGCTGCTCTTTGTGGTGTAATCTTAGGATTTGAATCAATATAATCCCCCGGAAGAAGTGCAAACAGGAAGAAAATAACAATTGATGTTCCAAATAGTGTAGGAATCATTTGTAACAACCTACGAACGATATACGTCTTCACCCTTTTCCTCTCCAATCTTATGCTTAAAATAGAAGAACATTTTTTCGAATCAGCATATTACTAGCTGAATGAAAAAATGTCTTCTACTTATACATTCTTCTCGTTATTTTTCAATAGATAATACTGGCGAGTTCGAACTAATACTGTCATACTTCTCAGGATCAATTCCTTTAATGTTTCCATTGTAAGCTGTGATGACTCTACGATAATTCAATAAAATTACTGGCGGATCATCACTTAATTCTTTGTATAGTTCTTTATAAATCGGTTTACGTTTTTCAATATCTACAGTTTCAAGTCCCTTTTTAATTAATGCATCTACTTTTTCATTTTTATATCCTAGGGTATTATCATCACCATCCGAGGAGTAGCCACCTACAGTTTCACTTGGATCTGTTGTAATTGGTGTTGCAACAGAAGCTAAATCATAATCTCCTTTTTTTACTTTTGACAGCATCGTATTAAAGTCCATAAATTCAGGGTTGAATTCAACGCCTAATTCTTTATAGTTCTCTTTTGCAATCGGAATAAATAAATCACCGTCTTTTGCCGAGCTTGCACCATAATACGTTAATTTAAGCTTTTGACCATCTTTTTCACGAATTCCGTCTGAACCAGCTTTCCATCCAGCTTCATCTAATAATTTCTTCGCCTTATCTAAGTTATATTCGTACTTATTAATCCCCTCTTCTGTATAAGCCCAAGATGTTGGATGAATTGGAACATTAGCTACTGTACCGTATCCTTTAAAAGCTGTATCTACATACTTTTTACGATCCAAACCATAAATAAGAGCTTGACGAACTTTCTTATCTTTTAAATACGGTTTTTTACTATTCATTCTTATATAACTAAATGAAGAAGCCGTCTCTATTTCAACATTTGCAAACTGCAAACTCTTCACTTGTTCTAAAATTTCATCCCCATAACCTACTCCTGTATAATCTATCTCACCTGTTTGGAATAATTGGAACTTGGTATCCGGTGAAGTAATTTTATAAATAAAGTTTTGAATTTTTGGTTTACCTGCATAATAATTTTCATTTGCTATAAAACGAACTTCCTGTCCTGGTATATACTTTTCGAACTTATATGGCCCCGCAGCTATCGGTTTTCCATATAACTCTTTTAAATAATCTAAACTAGTATTTTGTTTATACTCTTTTCCATAATAAGCTTTCGATAATACTGGACCACCTAAAGCAATTAGCGCTTGTGAGTTAACTTTTTCAGTCGTAATTTTAATTGTTTGTGGATCAACAACTTGAATTCCTTCAATAGACGTCGCTTTTCCCTCTTTATATTCTTTTCCACCTTTAATTACATATTGTGAAATATCATCGCCGCCTTCATATGCTTTATCATGTAGAAGTGTTAATGTAAATGCTACATCGTCGGCAGTTAATGGCGATCCATCACTAAATTTCAAGTCTTTACGTAAATGAAATGTATATGTTAATTGGTCTGAAGAAACATCCCACTTCTCAGCAAGATCCGGTATCGGTTTTCCTTGTTTATCTGTTGTAACAAGAGAAGCAAATATAACCGATGTCACATTACCATCCCAACCATTCTCTTGAAAGTAAGGTAAGAAAACTCCCCCAGGCTTGGAGATACCTGAAATAAAAGTATCTTTTCTATTTTTTGCCTTATCAGGCACCTTTGTCTTATCTGTAGCAGCAATCTTTTCAACTTTTACATTTTTTAAATCCTGCTGTTTAACCGGTTCTGTAGAAGCCGCGTCCTCCTGTCCCCCACAAGCAGACAACACAAGCGAACTACTCATTAATACCGAAAATACACCAGCCCATTTTTTTGTCTTTTTCTTCATTGTCCCCACCCTAACTTTTTATGATTATACCCTCTGAACGAATTACCTTATGTATGCCTCCCACAGCAACATTTATAGCCAATCGGAAAAGTCGGTTTTAATCGTAAAAAAATAGATGTTTTTGAGGGGTAACAATCTTATTCCGACCTTTCCGGTAGACTTTATGATTATTAGCTTATATCGTTCATTATGTTTTGTCAATTCTTTCTAAATAAATATTTTTAGAATTTTTCCAAAATTTTATCTCTACATTTATACTTTAAGAAAACTCAGCTATAATTCGTATTAAAAACTTAAAAATCTACTTCTATTTCTTCAGCATGAAACATAGAATACTAATAACCAATTACCAAAAAGGGGGCGAAAATATGGACAACCTATTCCAATACGTCCTGCACTACGTATTATTAACAATTATGATAGTCGGGGCGCTATTACTATTCCCGTTCTTCCCAAAGTTCGTCCTCTTTTTAGCTTTTTTTATCATGCTCGGGATCGCTATTATAATTTCAACAAGAGAAGATGCCACGCAGAAAGAGAGCAGAGTTCAGCGCGTAAAGCTGTAACTTTGCTCTCTTTTCGTTTTCAATCACTAGTCTCTGTTACACATATTTATCCCGCTATTTGCCGGGCAGTAAAACCCCCACTGATTAAAGTTTCACTTTATCTCTCGGGAAATAATTAGCCTTTGTTTTTGTGATTACTCCTATTGAAAAGCCACTAATGACATTTATTTTTCACCTTATCATTTCATACGCTTCACAAGCTATGCAAATTGAGGAACACGGATTTATCTAAGTTACTGTTTCACGTGAAACACATCGCTTCATTTAATCTTTAAAGCAAAATATCATTATGAAAAAGCCACTTCCTCCAGCAAAACTGAAAGGAAGTGGCTTTCTACTCTTTACTCCATAATATTCTCTAACTCACTATATAACTTCGCTCGTAACAACTCTTTCATCGTTTTTTCCTCATATAATTTTTCAAGTCTTTCAACATCAGCTACATGTTCCATTTCACATTCTATTGCATATATATCTTCTTCTACATGCATTAACTCATTTTCAATCTCTTCAAGATTCCTAGCTTTTTTCTCTTTTACTGGAACCATTTCAACACTCTTTCTCCCTTGGCGTTTCTGCTTTATTACTTGCTTCTCAAGCTTTTCTTCCCATTTTTGACGAGCCCATGCATAGTTTCCTGCAAACTCAAATAATTTACATTCATCAATCCAGTACGTCTTTTCAAATAACTTATTTAAAAAATAACGATCATGTGAAACAGCTAGGATTGTTCCATTATATTGCTCAAGGGCTTCCTCTAAAACTTCCCTTGATTCAATATCAAGGTGGTTTGTCGGCTCATCTAAAATTAGAAAATTGATGTCTTGATACATAAGTTGCGCAAGTCTTAACCTCATTTTTTCTCCACCGCTCAGTTGCGTTACTTTCTTAAATACTGCTGGACCATAAAATAAAAACTTAGCCAATATATGTCTTGCTTCTCCTTCGGTTACAGCTACATACTCTCTAAATGCTTCCAATACATTACTCTTCACATTTCCATACGTATGCTGTGATAAATAACCAATTTTGACACTACTACCAATTCGAATTTCACCAACGTCTGGATTTATTTCTTCTAATAGTAGTTTTAATAATGTAGTCTTTCCTGTACCATTACGACCAACGATAGCCGCACGCTCTTGAAAATGAACATGTAAATTCGCTTGTTCAAATAAAGGTCGGCCAGCAAAACCTTTACTCACTTCTTTCATTACAACAACATCTTTCCCGCTTCTCTCTTGCCCTTCAAACTGAAGACCCATCTGTTTTCGTTCTAAAATTGGCCTCTTTAATTTCTCTATACGTTCTAACGCACGTTCCATATTTCTCGCTCTTTTATGCAATCCTTCATTCGGAGGGTTCGCTTGATTTGCCCATTCACGTAGACGCTTAATTGCTTCTTTCATTTTCTTTATTTTCTTTTGTTGCTCCTGATAAGCTTGAAACTCTTGAAGTAATTTTTCTTCCTTCTCCTCAACGAACTGAGAATAATTCGTATGGTACACGTGAATCTCTCCATCTTCCAAATCAAAAATTTTCGTTACAACTTCATCAAGGAAATAACGATCATGTGAAATAACCATAACTGTTCCAGTGTATTCTTTTAAAAATTGCTCTAACCATTCAACTGCAAATAAATCTAAATGATTTGTTGGTTCATCTAATAGAAGTAAATCTGGTTTCTGCAATAGCATATATGCAAGGCTTACTTTCGTCTGTTCTCCTCCACTTAATTCCGTAAACACTCTTGAAAATAAGTCTGTCACTTGTAAGCCATTTGCTACCTTCATTATATTTGCCTCGATTTCATAACCACCGAGAAACGCAAATTTTTCTTGAATGACTCCATACCTCTCCATTAACTTTTCCAAAGCAGATTGTTCCTGTTCCACCGCCATATTTTTTTCTAAAGCATGCATTTCTTTTTCTAATTCCTTTTCTACTTTAAAAGCAGAACTCAATACATCATATACAGTCATAGCCTCATCAAACTTCGGAATTTGTGCGACATGACCAATACGTGTACCTTTCTTCATATGAATGGCTCCTGCATCCAAACTCTCCCTTCCCGTCAGAAGCCCAAAGATTGTTGTCTTCCCACTACCGTTACGACCAACTAATCCAACACGTTCACCATTCTTTATTTCAAGCGATATATTTTCAAATATGGTGTTTCCACCAAAAGATTTCGTTACATTATTTACACTACAAATAGTCATTTTCCGTACTCCTTTCAATATAAAAAACCATGAGAAAGAAACATTCCCCATGGTTTTCGGCATAGAAAAAGGAAGCCAAACAGCTCCCTTTTCACACGTTTATTAAAAATGGGTGAAGAGATTTCTATCGTTCAATAGTCACTATGCAATTGTTAAAAAAGGGCATACGTATCCCGTTAACAACTACATCATGAAAAATCGCACGACAAAAATAGATAAAATCTAAAAATTTGGCACGTGCAGCTAAAGAACGTTTCATCTCATTCACCCCTTTCGTACGGAATTTAATACTTACTTCTTTATTATACTTTCCAATTTCATGTTTGAATAGTCATTTTTCTGAAAATAATGAAGATAGACTAAACATTTCAATAAGTGACATCAAATCTTACAAAACTGTTATGTTCACGTAATGGAAAGCGATAGTACGAAAAGATGCCTCCCTATACAATAAAGATGTAAACAAGAGAGACAAACAAAAGGAGGAAACAAACATGATGAAAGAAATCGTAAAAGCAATCTTTGAGGTATTAGTGAACGGACAAGCAGTTGTAAAAGAACTAAATGAACTATAAAAAGGAGTGAAGAAATATGATGAACATGGTGAAAATGATTTTACACGCTTTAGTCGATGCAAAAGCAGTTAGCCAAGAATTAAACCAACAATAAAAAGGGGTATATGAATATGAAGAAAGCCATTATTATAATTGCAAGCACAGCAATTACTTTATACACAATAAAAAATAGAAAAAAGAAAAATACTGAAAATGTTCTATATTATCCATACACACTATTAGAGAAAAAATAAAAGACAAGGTACCCTATCGTAATGAGGATATCTTGTCTTTTATTTTTTCCATATTGCCTTTAGAGGATTTCCTCCTCCTTTTCCCGAATGTATTAAGCGGGATTTTTACACATATTTTAAAGGGGCATATATACAAATGGATACACAACAACTATATTTTTTAAACGATATCGGTAAACAAAAACCAGAAAGTATTCGGAATAGAAGCGTTGCATGTCCATTTTGCGATAAAGAACATTTAACGGATATTTTAGCAACTGATGGTTCTATTATTTGGTTAAAAAATAAATTTCCTACATTACAAGATACATTTCAAACAGTGTTAATCGAAACCGGTAATTGCGAAGATCATATCGCAACATATACAGAAGAACATATGCGGAAATTAATGCAATTTTCTATTCAACATTGGTTACACTTACAGAAGAAAGAAGAGTTCGCATCTGTGATTTTATACAAAAATCACGGTCCATTTTCAGGTGGAAGTTTGCATCATGCACACATGCAAATTATCGGAATGAAATATGTAGATTATCTTGAAAATATTGAAGAAGAAAATTTCCAAGGGGTAATTGTTCAAAAAAACGAACGCATTGAGCTTAATATTTCAGAGCGTCCCATTATCGGCTTCACTGAATTCAATATAATCATTGATAATATTTCATATATAGATGATATGGCAAATTACATTCAGCAAACTGTACGTTACATACTGACAGATTTTCATAAAGGATGCAGTAGTTATAACTTATTCTTCTATTACTTAAATAGAAAAATTATTTGTAAAGTTGTTCCTAGGTTTGTCGTTTCACCGCTGTATGTAGGATATAAAATACCTCAAGTTTCTACAAAACTAGAAGAGGTGAAAATACAACTCACGCAGTATTTTACGAAAGAAAAGGCTGAAATTATTCATAAAAAAACAGAGTAGGTATCAAAACCTACTCTTTAATTACACCTTTATTTCGATAGTACACATCTTCTAATCCGATGTTATACTTCATGTTATTATCCGTCCACTCTGGCCCTAAATTCCCTGGCCACCCAGATGTATTCGCTATATATTTCAGTAATGCAAAATCAGTTAAACCTTTTTGCACCCCGCGCTTATATCCTTTCATCAAATGCGGCATTGCAATTTGTGCATTTGTACGTGGATCTTTCAGCTCATCATCAGTTAAATGTTCTGGTGCAAGCCCGCCGCCGCGGTGTAGTTGAAACAATCCGAATGAAGTTCCATTATCTCCAACACTTCTTGGATTTAATCGACTTTCATGCTCAGCAATTGCAAGAGGTATCCATTCCGGAAGATTTACTTTCTTAGCTTCCTCTATAATGATTTGTTTCATCTGTTTTGCTTCTTCTGAATCAACATAGCTTGTTCCATTCACTAGCTTATCCATTCCTTCAGACTTTCCTTGGAAATATAAATATACCCCAAGAACAACTAAAAATCCTACAAAGAATTTCTTCACTACCTCTACCTCTTTCTCCGCTGAAATTTGTCCCCTTTCAGCCTTCCCTTTACAATTACCTACATTCTACTACTCTTTTATCATAGCAAATAACTATACATATTATCATCATGCTTTAGACCGATTTTGTGAAAAAAAAGCTGGTAAATACGTACAAAAATGTAACTTTCATAGACTATAACGCATTCATTGTATATAATTGTAAATTGAATTCTA
The DNA here is from genome assembly GCF_900108285.1 of Bacillus sp. ok061. Taxonomy (NCBI): domain Bacteria; kingdom Bacillati; phylum Bacillota; class Bacilli; order Caryophanales; family Bacillaceae; genus Bacillus; species Bacillus sp. ok061. Next base: position 34,085 of record NZ_FNUW01000023.1, read on the forward strand.
AATATAAACTAGGAGAATAATAATATGAAAAAATGGCTGTTACTCTTATTTAGTTTACTACTATTAATTCCTGTCCCTATTTCTGCACAAAAAACTGAACAACCAAAAACCCTTATTTTATACAGTTCAAACGATGATCAAATTACAAGCGATATCCAAATACTTAATACACAAGTAGGGCATTTCACTAATAATATAACAATTAAAAACATAAAACAGTTAGCTGAAATAACTGATAAATCTTCGTATACACATGTTATTTACATGGGTGAAAAACAAGAAGAACTTTCTACTGAAGCAAAGGAATTTCTAGAAGGCTTCCCAGGACCATTACTAGTTTTAGGTCAAAATATAGAACAGTTATCTACTCGTTTTTCATTTATCACACTTAAAAATGAAGATATAAACTCTGATACAATTGAATATCCAACACGTAAACTAAAGAATATATTAGAAGAAGAAAGATCAATTAAACAACTTGATACAAACGGCACAATTCTCGCACATGCTTTAAGAGGAAATAATACTTATCCATTAATTGTACAGCAAAATAATTCTTATTATGTAGCAACTTCTAACCTCTTTGATTGGATATCTTATTATATTGGCGAAAGCCTATTTTCTTATTTTCGGCAAAAACCCGAAACCAATAAAAAATTAGCTTATTTACGTCTTGAGGATGTTCACCCAGCAGCAGATATAAATCAATTGAAAGAAATTGCTGAATTACTAAAAGAGAAGAAGATTCCTTACATGATCACTGTTATTCCTGTATATACAGATCCAGATACAGGTAAAACACTACATTTAAAAGATAAACCCAAACTAGTCGATCTTTTACGCTCTATGCAAGATGATGGCGCAGCGATTATTATGCATGGTTACACTCACCAATTTTATGATAGTGAAACTGGGGAAGGTTTTGAATTTTGGGACGTAAAGACGGATCAACCAATTCGCCAACCGAAACATGAAAAACCGAAGTCAAAAGATGAATTTCCAAATATAGAGTCATATAACCAATATGTAAAAAAAGGGGAAGAGTTTGAGGAAAAATATACGACAGATCACATCGAAAAGGGGATTCAAGAACTTGTAGATGCTAAACTATATCCTGTCGCCTTTGAAGCACCTCATTACACAATGTCTCAAAAAGGGTATGAAATATTATCAAGATACTTTTCAACTTATGTAGGACAACTACAGTTAAGTGATACAACTTGGAAATCCATGCACTCTCCAGCATATAGAAGTACACCATCATTTCTACATGGAATGAAATTAACGCCTGAAACAGTCGGTTTTATTGAAGAAGATAAGCCACAAGCTATTGCTAAAATGAAAGCAAATGCTTTATCTGTTGCTAAATTATCCGATGGGATTATTGGAGCATTCTATCATCCTTACTTAGGTGTGAAACCATTAAAAGAAGTGTTAAAGGATCTAGAGAGTATTCCAAATATAGAATGGATTGATTTACAAAAGGAAAAGAATGAAGTAAAAATGAAAGGTATTCATATTACTACGAATAAAGACGGCATTCACGTTAAAAAACCAACAAGTGCAAATGACATAATTGATTATATAAAGCAATATGGCTTCTTCCTTATACTAGGATTCGTTATTATTGTCTTTCTTTTATTATTAAAACGCGCGAAAAAATTAGAATCCTAATACAAAACCATCGAGCGGAACGCTTGGTGGTTTTTTGTCCTATATCAAACCGTGGCATTTTATTAAATACATTCAATTTTTACTTTTTCCGTTACATGATTAAAACTATAATTCTCCTATCCTTTCAAATAAAATCGACTTGTATTTTCATATATTGTTTCTGCAACCTTATCAATGGATATGTTTTTTATAGAACTAATTTCCTTTAATACCTCTCGAATCATTCTTGGATGCGTTACAACACCCTCTTGAAATTCCCACGGTCCATCTGTTTCTACCATCATATATTCAAGCGGATAATACGAAACGATTTTTCTAATCTTCTCCTTATGTAAAACATCCGGTGTAATCGAAATATAATAACCATTTCTCATCATCCGTTTCATTGTTTCATCGCTTCCTTTAAACCAATGGAAGTGTGCACGTGAAACTTTATATTTCTCTAGCAAATCACATACAATGTCAGCATCTTCATAAACTGCATGTAATACAATCGGCAAATTATACTTACTAGCTAGTTCTATAAATTTTTTCAATACAGCTATGTATAGACCTGCAGCAATTCTTTCATCTTCTTTTCTCAAATAATAGGGCAAACCTACTTCACCAATCGCAACAATTTCCTCTGCGTTCTGTTCAATAAGTTGATAAATCTGTTCACACTCTTCTTTATGAATCTGTTGCTCTGGATGAAACCCTATCGCTGGATATATAAAGGGATACTTCTTCGCTAAAGATAACGTTTCCTTACAAGATTGATAATTCATAGATACCGCAATAAGCCCCTTTATTTCATTACTATTTTCCACCTCTTTTAGTAATCTGCTCTTCTCTTCATCCTTATATTGATCAACATGTATATGACTATCAATCCATTTCATCTTTATGCCCCCATAAAAAAAACAAGAAAGGACTTCCTTTCTTGTTTTAGCATCTATATTATTTAACAATTAAGTTTGTTATGATATCAAATAATCCAATACACACTACGGCAACAGTAAAGTAGCTACAGAAATCTTTAATTGGTAACTTCACTACTTCTTCTTTACTCATCCCATTTTTCTCCCTTCTTACTAGATCCCTAATTATTTTTCTATTTGTATCTATTATGCAAAAAATATGACAAATTTACTATCGAATTAACTTACGTAAACCTTACAATGTTGTAAGGTTTTAAAAAAGATCCCCATCTTGATTCAGATGAGGATTATTAAAAATTAGTTGGTTTTTCATTCTTCATTACAAACAGAAAGTAATACATTGAGACTTTCTAGTTACACTATATGAAAATTACTATCTTTTAACTATCGAATTACATTACAGAAGGCTTACATGTTTGTAAGTTATGTGTAATGTAATTCGATAGTTCCCCTTACTTATATTTCGTACAATAAAATTAGAAAGTAAGCCAAATAAGAAGAACAATCACATAACCAAATTACATTGCTAGTAGCTACTCTTCTTATACCTTTCACCCATGCTACTACAATGTACCCCCTTCCCCTTTATATAAGAAAAAATCCTTAGTCTATATGGACTAAGGCTTTTTTGCTAACCTTAAAAATACCCTTACCCAGTATTTTTATTTTCGACAAAAAATAGCTGGGGGTATATTTCTCTATCTCACCGTTAAAAGTTTACTCTTCGCATTTATAGGAATATTTGCAACCTCAATCTCTTCAATGGACTCACCGTAACGCCCTTTTGCAAAAACCTTTAATGCTTCATCTCTCTTTAACATATGCTTAACCGTTTTCTTTATTTTCTGCTCTCTACCACGTTCATCGAATGCAATGAATTCATATTCATACCACTCATCACCGATATGCTGACCAATTGTATTCACAACCGTATAGTATTCTTTCGTCTTATAAAATGGATTATATTTATCGATAACCGGTCCAAGTTTCGTAGGCAGTAACATTACTACTATCACTATCATCGCTATTATAGTAGTGATCATTTTTTTCTTCATAATAAACATTCCTCCTCTGCAGGATATATATACATCCATTTTAAAAAGGGGGAATAAAATCTACTATTGAATCTCATTACATTACACTTACATTTTTGTAAGAATTAAAAAAGGTGAACGAATTTACTCGTTCACCTTTTAGCTTGCTTTAAAGCCACCGCCAAGTACATCACGTACATCGTGTATAACAACGAAAGCATCTTCATCTACCCGGCTAATAACTTGTTTTAACTTAACAAGCTCTTGTTTATTAATAACAACATATAAAACTTCTTTATTTTTACCAGTATATCCGCCGCGCCCTTCCAATACAGTAACACCGCGTGTCATATTTTTCGTAATGGCCTCACGAATTAAATCTGGTTGATTTGAAATAATCGTAACAGCCGTTTTTGTATCCATTCCTTCTACAATGAAATCAATCACCTTCGCTCCGATGAACACAGCTACAAGTGTATACATTGCCTTTTCTTGCCCTATTATAAATACAGAACCAGCAATTACAACAATATCAATAATTAGTACGCCTTTACCTACACTCCAACCTAAATATTGATTTGCTAACCGAGCTAAGATTGCTGATCCTCCCGATGTACCTCCGGCTTTGAACATACAGCCTAATCCAATACCCACAAATAAACCAGCAAATAAAGCTGCTAATAATGTATCACTATTTACATGATACTCAATATGTTCTGTAACGTATAAAAACAAAGATGTTTCTACAATCCCTAAAATTGTATAAATCATTGTTTTCTTATCAAAAAATTTATAACCAACAGCTAGTAAAATTGCATTTATAGCAAAATTCACAATCCCTGGTGACCAATCAAATAAGTAGTACGTAACAACCGTTAAACCAATAATTCCACCTTCCGATAAACGGTTTGGAATTGCAAAGTAATTAATACCAATTGCGAATAATAATGAACCAATTGTAATTAGTGTTATTTCCTTTATACGTTGATTAACCATAGTTCATACCCTCCCCCCATTTGACATTGTATCACTATCTCCTAGAGGTTTAGAAGTGGTTTTTATTCCGCATTTTCCCTCTTAAAAATTGAAATATTATGTTTAAACAGAGGGTTGATTAATTATTCATATTTGCTCTAACTACATGGACAAATCGCTCCACATTCCCTTTCTGAATATGCTTAGCTCTAACCGTTTCATGATTATAAGTAAACTCAAAGTACGGATGAAAATCTATGCTATCTATATGCAAATATGAGTACTCTTTAAATGTTGAAGGATAGTACGGAAATTTCCCGTAAAACAGGAGACGTCTAGTAGTGGCAACAAAAATTCCATGTTGATAACATAACATGAAATTATCCTTCTCAAAGATCCCTACTACAAAGGCTAAAATTTTTTCGTCATCCTCTATATACTTGTTCACACTTAATAAAAGTTCATTCATGCATATCCCTCCAAATACTATTCTTGAAAAGAATCCATGGATTATTACAGACCGGTTTAACTCCTTTATAAAGTATGAAACGCGTTTCCTGTCAAAGATATTTCAAAAAAATAATCCGTTATGCGATTATACACATAACGGATTAAGATTAAACTGTAGAACGTTCCACAAGTTCGTATGGAATTTCCAGCTTTTCTTGTTCAGAACTCTCATCATTCACTTTTCTATGCAACATTTCAAAAGCAGTTTTCCCTATCTCCTTTAAATTTTGATCAATAGTTGTCAATTGTAACACTTGCGAGATAGGTTGATTATCCAAACCAATAATTGCTAAATCTTCAGGAACTCGAATACCTAATTTCCCAACTTCCGTCATAACCCCAATCGCAACTTCATCGCCTGCTACTATTAATGCTTCAGGAAGATCCTGCATCTCTTTTAACTTATGAGCCACTTTTACACCGTCTTCTAGTGTAAAACATTCTGTAAAAATCCATTCTTCATTAACCTCTTCGTCTATAGATTGCAATTGCTGTTTATAAACATCAAAACGCTTTTGACTACTCGGCCCTAATTTTCTTCCCGTACAATAACCAATTTTTTTATAACCTTTCTCAATCAAATAATCCATTCCTAATTGAAAGGCCGCTGAATGATTCGTATATACACTTGAGATGTTTGAAATATCATTGTCTTCACAAGCAATTATTGCGCCGTAAGAAGCATACGGTTCTATCGTTTCCCAATCATTTGCACGTGAACAAATAATAAGACCATCCAATTGTTTTGTTTTTAACATATGTAAACTTTTCATTTCTTCTTTTTTATTATAATTCGTTTGGCAAAGTAGCACCCTGTAATTATGAGTTAACGCTCCCTCCATCATTCCCCCTACCATTGCATCAAAGCTCGGGTGATTAATGTAAGGTAGAATTACACCAACAATATTCGTCTTTCCTTTTGATAAATGAACAGCATTTGCGTTTTGCGAGTAATTCAATTTCTCAACTATCTCTATAACCGCTTTCCTTTTTTCTTCACTTACATATGGGTGATCATTCAACACTCTCGAAACAGTCGTAACTGAAACTCCCGCCATCTTTGCAATATCTTTAATATTAGCCATACACTCACCTCTACCTTTAACTTAATGAATCTCATGAACATATGTCAAATCTTCTTATCATTACACCTTCATTCGTTTCTCTTACAAAAGTGTAATTTTTCTGTAAGCTAATTCGATAGTTACTTTCCGCAACATTTCATACAATTGAGTCAGAAACAGGGTAACAACTATTCGAAAAGGAGCGGATTAATATGATGAACAAAATGAAAACGAACAATTTCTTAAATACAATGGGCATGGTATTTTCCGCTCTTATCGACGCAAAAGCTGCTGCTTCTACATTAAACAAGTAAGGAGAATATATTATGAATAACATCACTTTTAACAAATTAGATTTTTTAGGACTAGCTAGTGGCTCTCTTCTTCTTACTGCTTTTATTTACGCCGCTACGCTTGTATAACTTTGTGTCCCCTTTCCCCTTTATTATAAATAGCAATAGAAAAGACGACCGTCTATGCCCGGTCGTCTTTTCTTATTTTTGATTTGATTGCAAAGCTTCTTTTAACTCCTCAAACTTCTCATTTAATTGATCTGTCATCATTTTCATAGCGGTTTTTCGATCTATTTGTTCTCCAGCCTCAATTTGAATTGGATCTCCAAAAATCAATTGTGCCTTTTTTCCCTTTATTAATTCTTTTACACTTGATGGACCAACATAAGCTGCTGGTACTAACGGAACATTAGAACGCATCGCAATTGTCACAGCACCCGCTTTTAATGAAACATCTTCCGCTGATCTTGTTCCACTCGGAAAAATCCCTACTACCTTTCCTTCTTTTAATAAACGTGATGGAATTTTAAGTGTACTTGGTCCTGGATTCGCACGATCTACAGGGAATGCATTTACATTTTTAAAGAACCAATTTTTGAATTTCCCTTCAAATAATTCTTTCTTGGCCATGTAATGAATTTGAGTTGGATACATCCCTGTAGCTAACATTAATACATCCATAAAACTTGTATGTGTACATGCAACAACATACGGTCCACCTTCTGGTAGCTTTTCTCTTCCTTGTACTTCTACTTTCCCAGCTGTTTTAAATATATATTTCAACAAAAATGTAATTGGTTTATACATTTGTTTCGTCCCTTTCTAAACATCCGAAGTATAATCATATTCTTACAATAATTATAACACTAAGTTTTAGGAGTTGGTAATAAAATTAAGAATGAATTGTTAAATTTCAATTCTTACAAAAGTGTAATTTTCTTGTAAGCTAATTCGATAGTTACTTCTTACTATATTTCATACAATTAAGTCAGAAACAGGGCAACAATTATTCGAAAAGGAGTCGATTAATATGATGAACAAAATGAAAACGAACAATTTCTTAAATACAATGGGCATGGTATTATCGGCTCTTTTCGATGCAAAAGCTGTTGCTTCTACATTAAACAAGTAAGGAGAATGTATTATGAATAACATTACTTTTAACAAATTAGATTTTTTAGGATTAGCTAGCGGCTCTCTTCTTCTTACTGCTTTCATTTACGCTGCTACGCTTGTATAACTTTGTGTCCCCTTTCCCCTTTATATAGAAAAAGACGACCGTCTATGCCCGGTCGTCTTTTTAATTTTTTCTTTCTTTCAACTCTTTTAAAAGCTGTATCAGCTCAGCTTGTTGTTTTATCTTTTTACGACCATTTCGATTAATTGCTGCAAGCTCACAGGCAACTCCGACGGCGAAGAAAAACAATAAACTTTCTAACATGTGAAATCCTCCATTTGCCTATTAAACAGCTTGACGTAATTGTTCTTCTTGTAAAACTCTCTTATTTATATTTTCTTCTTTTCTCTGGCAAACGTTATTGCGAATAAGTGCTGCAATAACAAGTACAGTCCCTATAATATCAAACATTGTGATCTGATACCCTTGCATCATCATAATAACTAAAGTCGTAATTGGTACAAAATTAATAAATAAAATCCCATTAATGGATGATAAAATTTTCACACCGTAGTTCCAAGCAAGTAGCGCTACAATACCTGGCAATGTCATCATAAATAACAAATCATACTTCACAATAGAAATCGTTCCCATACTAGGAACTGAAACATATCCAAGCGACGTAATAATTACCGTTATAATTCCTGTAACAGTCGTACCGAATACACACGTCAACGTAGAATAACGTAATGTTGACCAATCACTACACGTTTGACCACCCATCGTATAAATAACCCAGCCTACAACACCAATAAATATAAATGCTAATGAGAACATATTATCTTTCAATGTTACAAAGAAACTCATGTCACCTTTTGTAATAACAAACACAGCTCCTACAAAAGCAATAACCATACTCGTTATCATATACTTCTTCGGTTTTATATGCTTATATCCCCATAAAATACAAATAGAAATCATCGGCATAAGTGATTCCATAATGGAAGCTACCATTACACCCGACTTACCCATTAACATTTGCCCTAAAAATATGAGGACATTATATACTGTAAATGCCATCGTTCCAAAAAAGACGAGTAACTTTCCTCTTCCCTCTAAACGAAATGCCTGTTTTCCTTCTTTCATTAACAACAATACAATCAGCATTATCGCCACTGCTCCATAACGAATAAGCGAAAAATAAAATGGATCTATGTATTCTAGCGCATGATCAGCAACTGGAAACATCGCTCCCCATGACATACTCGCAATTAAACACGCTAAAGCCCCTATTATCATTTGACCTCTTCTCACCGCAATCCCCCGTTTCTTTCTATTTGCACAAAGAGAATTGTAAAAGAAAAAATATATCACGTAAAATGATTCAAAATGATGTTAACTATCATTTATAATGATAGTTAACATCAAGGGGGATTACAAAATGGAATTACGAGACTTACAAATCTTTAAAAGCGTTGCTGACCAGGGTAGTGTAAGTAGCGCAGCAAAGGAATTAAATTATGTACAATCAAATGTAACTGCACGTATTAAACAACTAGAAAACGAATTAAAAACCCCACTCTTCTACCGCCATAAACGAGGAATGACTTTAACAGCTGAAGGAAGAAAAATGCTCGTTTATGTTAGTAAAATTTTGCAAGATGTCGACGAACTAAAACAAGTATTTTTAGATAGCGAAACACCCTCCGGTATATTAAAAATCGGTACAGTCGAAACAGTAAGTACACTGCCTACCATTTTATCTTCTTACTATAAAAGCTATCCGAATGTCGATTTATCATTACAAGCGGGTCTAACAGAAGAATTAATTAGAGAAGTACTTGATCATCAATTAGATGGTGCCTTTATATCAGGTCCTATTAAACATCCACTAATCGAACAATACGATGTTAGTACAGAAAAATTAATGCTTGTAACACAAAATAAAGCTTTTCATATAGAAGAATTTACAACAACGCCTCTACTCGTTTTTAACCAAGGATGCGGATACCGTTCCAAACTAGAACGATGGCTGAAAGACGAAGGTTTGCTACCAAAAAGAATTATGGAATTCAATATATTAGAGACAATATTAAACAGCGTTGCACTCGGCCTCGGAATTACACTCGTACCACAGTCTGCTGTCCATCATCTTTCTAAAGCAGGTAAGGTACATTGTCATGCAATTCCTGAAAAATACGGCAGTATTTCAACGGTTTTCATACGCCGTAAAGATAGCTATATGACGAATTCAATGCGTAGTTTTTTAAAAACAATTGAAGAACATCATCATATCAATATGCTGTGAAAGACATTCTTACATGAATGTCTTTTTTTCTTACAAAAGTGTAAGTCTTTCGTAAGCTAATTCGATAGTTGCAAGTGGACATATTTCCTATAATTAAGACATAAGCAGGGCAACAACAATTCGAAAAGGAGCGGATACGCATGATGAACAATATGAAATCAAATAAATTTTTAAATACAATGGGCATGGTGCTATCCGCACTTGTCGATGCAAAAGCTGTTGCAACTACATTAAACAAATAAGGAGAGATTATAATGAACAACATTACTTTCAACAAATCAGACTTCATCGGACTTGCAAGTGGAGCTACTCTCCTTACGGCTTTCATTTACACACTTGCTCAAGGTCTTGTTTAACACTTTGTATCCCCAAACCCCTTTATATAGAAAAAGCAGCTCGTCTTATAGACAAGCTGCTTTTTAGTTTGTTTCATATATAATTTGACCTGTTTTCGTAATATCATATCCACCAATCGCATTTAATTCATTATGAAATTCTTCCGATTGCAGAATGTCTTTCACGACTTCAATCAGCTCTTCATTTTCTTTATTCTTCAAAATTACTAAATCATACTGTTCTTTCATGATTGGAATAAAGTCCACATTTACAATTTGCGAAAACTTTTCTGAACCTACTCCTACATCAGCTTTTCCATTTGCAACTTGCGTGGCAACACCCAGATGATTCGATTCTTCCCATTCATATCCACTAATATCAGCTTTATTTAATTTTTGGATTCGTAATTGTTCATCCACTAACACTCTAATACCAGAACCCTTTTCTCGATTTATAAACTTTATAGTGGATCTGGATATGTCGGCCCATGTCTTTATTTTCTTCGGATTTCCTTTTTGGACATAAAATCCTACATTTCTGGACAATAAATTAATCATAATACATGGCTGGCCTACTAAAATGCGTTTTACATAAGGAACATTATATGTACCCGTTTCACCATCAAACAAATGCAAACTAACGATACTTCCTTCTCCTTGATACATTTTCACTAAACTTGTTAAGCTACCTTGATACGCTCTTAAAACATTAGAACTTGGCAAACGATTTTCTATACGTTTAGCTAACATATCTAACGTTAGTTCTTGACCACTAATAATACACGTGTTCAAGATACTACTACCATCGTTTTTTACAGGAGTAACTTGTACCTTTCCTGTTTTCATTTGTTTTATATATTGATCTAAATCTGCTGCATCAATGCGCATCTGTCTACCAACTCTATAAGAAGGAAGTTCTCCTTTTTTAATTAAGTCGTATACAGTTAATTTTGATACTTTTAATCGCTTTGCTACTTCTTCCGTTGTGTAGGAATGATGATCCATAGACGATTCCTCACTTTCTTCTTTCATTGTAACAAAGAAAAGAATATTTCTCCTATTTTTTAAAAATAGATATATGTTCAAATTATATTCAATTATAACTAGTTATATTTAGTTATATTTAGTTATAATTAGTTATAATTAGATGTGTCAAAACGAAAGGGGATTTTTTTATGAATAAATTTACATTACGTTCGATTGGGGCACTTATACTTTCTTTTCTTCTTATATTTAGTGTTGCATGTACAAACGGAGATAAGAAAGAGAAATCAACTGCTAAAGAAGGAAAAGCAGTTGAACTTACTATCTCAGCTGCTGCAAGCTTACAAGATGCATTAAAAGAAATTGAAAAACAATATAAAGAAAAAGAACCCAATATTAAACTTTCTTTTAACTTCGGTGCTTCTGGAGCACTTCAACAACAAATTGAACAAGGTGCACCTGCTGATTTATTCTTCTCTGCAGCAGAAGATAAATTCCAAACCCTTGTAAAAAAAGGATTCATTAATGAAAAAGAAGGGAAAAATCTTCTTGGAAATGAACTAGTTCTAGTCATCCCTAAAGATAGTTCTCTTACAAAATTTCAAGATTTAAAAGATGAGAAAATCAAAAAAATTGCACTTGGTACACCTGAATCTGTACCTGCTGGAAAATATGCAAAGGCTTCTCTAACACACGAAAACCTTTGGAATGATGTTCAAAATAAAGTCGTATTTACAAAAGATGTTCGCCAAGTGTTAACATATGTAGAAACAGGGAATATCGATGCTGGTATCGTATACAAAACAGATGCTCTCATTTCAGATAAAGTAAAGATTGGTGAAACAGCAGCAGCTACTTCTCATGAGCCAATCCACTATCCTTTAGGTGTTATAAAGGAATCTAAACATAAGAAAGAGGCGACTTCATTTTATGAATATTTGCAGTCAAAAGATGCACAATCTATCTTTAAGAAATATGGATTTACAGTCCTGTCGTAATTACTATGAGCATTGATGCTATTATATCGCCTGTCTTTCTATCTTTAAGAGTAGCTGCGTGTGCCACTATTCTCGTTACAATTTTAGGGACGATTGTCGGGCGAGCACTAGCTCGCTCCTCATGGCGATATAAAGTACTATTAGAAACTATATTTTTATTACCAATGGTACTTCCACCAACTGTTATCGGCTTCTTTCTCATTATCATCTTTGGAAACAACAGCCCGATCGGAAGGTGGGTTGAATCATTATTTCAGCAGTCTATTATGTTCACATCTACCGCTGCGATCATCGCTTCTACAGTTGTTGCATTTCCGCTTATGTACCAATCAGCGAAAACGGGATTTTCTATCGCAAATGTACAAATTGAAGAAAGTGCTCGTGACCTTGGCGCAAGTGAATATCAAGTTTTTCTGCACGTTACACTTCCGCTCGCATTTCCTGCATTACTAAGCGGGATGATTTTGAGCTTTGTCCGCGCGCTCGGTGAGTTTGGTGCTACACTCATGTTTGCCGGGAATATCCCTGGTAAAACACAGACAATCCCGACTGCAATTTACATGGCCATTGACGCAAGTAATATGCAACTCGCCTGGACACTTGTGGTTATCACTATTAGTATGTCACTCCTATTTCTGCTATGTATTCAGCTTATTAACAAAAGAATTACTAACCCTTAAAGCAGCTTTTTTGGAAGCTGCTTCTTTATTTCTTAGGAAATAAAGAAGCAGTCGGGAAATAACTGAATTTTACCTCTTATTTAAATATACATTTTATTTGAATTCACTTTCTAAAATAGGCAATTTCCTGTTATTATATGGAGGTGTTTCAAAAAATGAAGAAATGAAAACGCATTTATATCGTGAATTCTTCATCCTGTTTTAGCGATCGGTAATCTTCTACTCTATTAGTGGGGCATTACCGATCGTTAGAACAATATGTAACTATATTGGTATAGCAAACCGAAGGGAGTCTTGTAATGGACATTTTATTAGCGCTTCTTCCTGCAATTGCATGGGGAAACATCTTATTAGTAAGCGTAAAAATGGGCGGTGGTGCATATAGCCAAACGGTAGGTATGACAATCGGTGCTCTATTCTTCGCAACAATTATGTATGTATTTACTCAACCAGCTTTAACAATGACAGTCTTAATTGTTGGGTTTATTTCAGGTTTATTCTGGGCTTTAGGACAAGTAAACCAATTAAAAACAGTTGAAAAACTAGGTGTTTCAACTACCGTAACAATTTCTACTGGTATGCAACTTGTTGCAACTTCTATCTTTGGGGTTATCGCTTTCCGTGAGTGGACTACTACTACAACGATTATTCTGGGAACGATTGCAATCCTATTAATCGTAGTTGGTGTTGTATTCACATCATTAGATGATAAAGAAAATGCTCAGCCACCAGGACAATTGAAAAAAGGACTTCTTACTTTAATTGTTTCTACTTTCGGCTATCTTGTATATGTAATTATTATTCGTTGGTATAATATCGATGGTTGGTCTGCTATTTTACCACAAGCAGTTGGTATGTTTGTTGGTGCGGTTGTACTGACGTCTAAACATAAACCATTTAACAAATATGCAATCCGTAATGCTTTATCTGGTTTACTATGGGGAACTGGAAATTTATTCTTACTCCTTTCATTACCACGTGTTGGAGTAGCAACAAGCTTCCCATTATCTCAAACTGGAATCGTTATCTCAACATTCGGTGCGATTGTATTCTTAGGTGAAAAGAAAACAAAACGTCAATTGATCTTTATTGCACTAGGTAGTGTTTTAATTATCGGCGGCGCTGTATTACTTGGTATGACAAAAGCATAATCTTACATTCTATTAGTAAACCCCTGAAGCATATGTGCTTCAGGGGTTTTTTAATTCTAATTATTTTCTAGATATAATTATTTGTATGTTCTTGCTCCTTATAATTGCTCTTCCACTCTAGCAAACCAGCTACACATATAAAGAGATTAATAATAGCTAATATTAGCATGACGTATAAAGTAATAGCCCTTTCCTTTACCATGAATTTCCGCCTTCTCATTATCCATTCCACCTACGATAAGTCTTTTCTTTTTACAAAATTCCCTTAAAAATGATATCGTTTTTATAACATATCTCTACTAGAAAGGAATAAAGGATATGGCAACTAAACATCGAATTTTATTTATTGGCGCCGGTCGTATGGCAGAAGCTATATTTTCCGGATTACTCAAAACAAGCAAAGAATACATCGAAGAAATTATCGTCTCTAACCGAAGTAACGTAGAAAAGCTCAAACAGTTACAACATCGATATAATGTGTCTACTGCAACAGATTGGAAGCAGCATATTACATCTGTTGATACGGTTGTTTTAGCAATGCCACCTTCTGCTCATGAAGAGTTATTAACTGAGCTATCTCCGTTAATATCAAATCAACTTGTCGTAACAGTAGCAGCTGGCATTGGACCATCTTATTTAGAAGCTAGACTCCCAAAAGGCACGCCTGTTGCTTGGATTATGCCTAATACAGCTGCTGAAATTGGAAAGTCTATCTCCTTATATACAATGGGACAATCAGTAAATGAGTTGCATCAAGAAACCCTGCAACTGCTTTTAAGAGGCATTGGTACTTCACAGCTTTGCACCGAAGAAGAAGTTCATCAGCTTACTGCAGTTACTGGAAGTGCGCCAGCCTTCCTTTATTACTTTGCTGAAAGCTTAATTGAAGCAACAAAAAGTTATGGAGTCGATGAAGAAACCGCAAAACATCTTGTCATTCAAATGATTTCTGGCTCTGCTTCTATGCTTGAACAAACGCAAAATCCAGCTAACCTCCGAGAACAAGTAACAACACCAGGTGGTTCCACAGCTGAAGGTCTCAAAACTTTATATGAATATAATTTTTCAGAGGCAATTCAAAAAGCAGTAGAAGCAACAAATAAAAAAGCTAGGGGGAAATAATATGAATTTAACAAATTTAAAAGACTATACAACATTACATAATGGTGTGAAAATGCCTTGGTTCGGTTTAGGTGTTTTTAAAGTAGAAGATGGTTCAGAAGTAATTGATTCTGTAAAAGCAGCAATTAAAAATGGCTACCGCAGCATCGATACTGCAGCAATCTATCAAAATGAAGAAGGCGTTGGACAAGCGATCCGTGAATCCGGTGTTTCACGTGAAGAATTATTTATTACATCAAAAGTATGGAATAGCGATCAAGGCTATGAATCAACACTTCAAGCATATGAAACTACATTAGAAAAATTAGGGCTAGAATATTTAGATTTATATTTAGTACATTGGCCTGTAAAAGGGAAATATACTGAATCATGGAAAGCGCTAGAAAAACTTTATAAAGATGGCCGTGTTCGTGCTATCGGTGTGAGTAATTTCCACATTCACCACTTACAAGACGTATTTGAAATTGCTGAAATTAAGCCAATGGTC
Source organism: Bacillus sp. ok061 (assembly GCF_900108285.1). Classification (NCBI taxonomy): domain Bacteria; kingdom Bacillati; phylum Bacillota; class Bacilli; order Caryophanales; family Bacillaceae; genus Bacillus; species Bacillus sp. ok061. The sequence continues at coordinate 49,737 of NZ_FNUW01000023.1, forward strand.
AATCAAGTGGAATATCACCCACGCTTAGCACAAGAAGAATTACATACTTTCTGTAAAGAACATAACATCCAGCTTGAAGCTTGGTCACCATTAATGCAGGGCCAACTATTAGATAACTCAACATTACAAGAAATTGCGACAAAATATAATAAATCAACTGCGCAAATTATTTTACGCTGGGATTTACAAAACGAAGTTGTAACAATTCCTAAATCAATTAAAGAATATCGCATTATTGAAAATGCAAACATCTTCGACTTTGAATTAAGTGCTGATGATATGAAAGTAATTCAAGCTTTAAATGAAGATCGTCGCGTTGGTCCAGATCCAGATAACTTTAACTTCTAGTAGAAAAACCACTGCCATATGCAGTGGTTTTTCGTTTAAGAAAACTGAAAATTTAAACTATATTTTATTTAGTTGACACTTCATTATTCAAGGTGTAAGATTTTGAATTATCAAAGAAACACAAAAATTAATAAAATTTATTCGTTTACTCATTGTATCAAGAGAGGTGGAGGGACTGGCCCTTTGAAACCTCGGCAACAGGTTCATTTTGAATACTGTGCCACTTCCTGCAAGCTTTATGCTTGAAAGATAGAATGAGGGACTTCGTTTATATACGGGTGCATAACTTGTACGTAAAAATCCCTCTTTCTCAATATGAAAAGAGGGATTTTTTATTTTTCATTTCCCTCATCATCATCCAAACTTAATTATTTAGGAGGAAAATCAAATGAAAAAGAAGTTTGTACCCGGTATTGCATCAGTTGTAGGAGTAAGTATTTTATTAGCTGGTTGCGGTAGTTATAAAAACGAAGCAAGCGGAGCAAATGCAAAAGACGAGGCACCTAGTAAACAAGTTTTAAACTTATCTTCACCTACTGAAATACGAACAATGGATACGGCTCGTGCTACAGATACTGATTCTGGTCAAGTAATGAGAAACGTATTTGAAGGTTTATATAATCTTGGTGAAGGTAACAAACCTGTTCCTGGTGTTGCACAATCTCATGAAGTAAGTGGCGATAAAACGAAATACACATTCCATTTGCGAGATTCAAAATGGTCAAACGGCACTCCTGTTACAGCTAAAGATTTTGTGTTCGCTTGGCAAAGAGCCGTAGATCCAGCAACAGCCTCTGAATATGCATTTCTATTCTTTGATATTAAAAACGCAACAAAAATTAACAACAAAGAACTTCCAGCCGACCAACTTGGTGTAAAAGCAGTTGATGACCATACGTTTGAGGTAGAATTAGAGCGTCCTGTTCCTTATTTTATTAGCTTAACAGCGTTCCCAACATTTCTACCAATTAATGAGGAATTCTTTAAAGCACAAGGTGATAAGTACGCTTTAGAAGATAATACAATCTTGTACAATGGAGCTTTTACACTAAGCGATTGGAAGCACGAACAAAGCTTTAAATTTAAGAAGAACCCTACCTATTGGGATAAAGATACTGTTAAACTAGAAGAAATCAATTTTAACGTCGTAAAAGAAAAATCAACAGAAGTAAATTTATTCGAGTCAAAACAATTAGATCGTATAAAACTAACATCTGACTTCGTTGATAAATATAAAAAAGATGCTAACTTTAAAGAACGTCCAAACGTAGGCGTACAATTTTTACGTATGAATCAACAAAACAAAGTACTTCAAAACGTTTCTGCACGCCAAGCAATCGATCAAACAATTGATAGAAAATCCTTTGTAAATACGTTATTAAATGATGGCTCTACACCAACATTTGGTCTCGTTCCAAAAAACTTTGCAAAAGGACCTGAAGGAAAAGACTTCCGTACTGCAAACGGCGATTTAACAAAAGTTGATACAAAATCTGCACAAGAGTTATGGAAAAAAGCTAAACAAGAGCTTGGTTCTGAAAAGATAACATTAGAATTATTAACGAGTGATGCTGACCTTGATAAGAAAACTGGTGAATTCTTAAAAGGACAACTAGAAAAGAATTTAGATGGCTTAACAGTAAATATAAAACCGCAGCCGCGTAAGCAACAAGTTTCGCTTTTATTAAAAGGTGACTACGAAATCGGAATTGATGGCTGGAGCCCTGACTTTGCTGATCCAATCACATTCCTTGAGCTATTTACAACGAATAATCCTTACAACTTAGATCATTACTCTAATAAGGAATTCGATGAAACAATAGCAAAAGTGAAAACAACCTTAGCTGGTGATGAAAAAGCTCGCTGGGAAGCATTACTAGAATCAGAGAAAATATTATTTAAAGACTCTGTTATCGCTCCTCTTTATCAAAAAGGAGAATCTTATTTAGAACGTTCTTACGTAAAAGGAATTGTGCAAGTAGATTTTGCTGGTCAGTTAAACTTCAAATGGGCAAAAATTGAAAAATAAAGTGAAACTTTAATAATTGGGGTTTCTTCATCCCCAATTATTATTAGCCCACACCAATTGTTTTTTTAGCAAAATATATTAAAAGCAGATTCTCTCATACAAGAGAATCTGCTTTTTTAATATATTATTCTAAGAAATTAACAATCTGTTTTTATTATTGACATATAGTTCTTTCCAGTGTTAATATTCTAAATAATCAAAGAAACAAAATATTTCACCATCAAAATATAACGTCCACTACGTTAAAAGATATAACGATAGATTATAGTTCAACATGTATATACATATAGAACACCTGATTACCTACATGCACATATCTATAATGGGTTTTATCTCCTTCTATAGCTACTTCAAGACATGGACATTATGACGTTACGAACAACACATTTAGGGAGGACCGAACAATGAAGAAAAAAATTGTACCTGTTGTTGCATCTGTTTTAGGGGCAAGTCTATTACTAACTGCTTGCGGGGGAAATAAAGATAATACAAACGGAGCGAAAGCAAACGATAAAGCACCTGATAAACAAGCAATTAACTTATCATTTGCTTCAGAAATTCCAACAATGGATGTTGCCAAAGCAACGGATGGGGAATCCATGAATGTAATGCGAAATGTTTTTGAAGGTTTATATGCAATGGGAGAAGATAATAAACCTATCCCTGGTGTTGCTGAGTCGGTTGACATTAGTCCCGATAAAACAAAATATACATTCCACCTGCGTGATTCAAAATGGTCAAACGGTACTCCTGTTACAGCAAAAGACTTTGCCTTCGCTTGGCAACGTGCCGTAAGTCCTGAAACAGCTGCCGAATATGCATTCTTATTCTTCGATATAAAGAATGCAAAACAAATAAACCAAAAACAATTGCCAATTGATCAATTAGGTGTCAAAGCTCTTGATGATAAAACGTTAGAAGTACAACTAGACCGTCCTGTTCCCTATTTCTTAAGCTTAACGACATTTTCAACATTCTTACCAATTAATGAAGATTACTTAAAATCTCAAGGCGATAAATACGGTTTAGAAACAAATCATTTAATTTACAACGGTGCTTTCACATTAGATAACTGGAAACACGAACAAAGCTTCCAATTAAAGAAGAACCCTAACTATTGGGATGCTAAAACTGTAAAATTAGAAGAAATCAACTTCAATGTCGTTAAAGATAAGTCTACAGAAGTTAACTTATATGATTCAGGACAAATTGATCGTGTTGCTTTAACTGCAGAGTTTGTCGATAAATATAAGGGCGATCCAAACTTCAAGGAACGCGCTGAAGTTGGCATTCAATTTTTACGACTAAATCAAAAGAATGAAACATTAAAAAATCAACATGCACGTCTTGCTATTAACGGCGCTATGAATAAAAAAGCTTACGTAGAAACAATTTTAAATAACGGCGCTATTCCAGCTGAAGGAATGGTTCCTGCGAAATTCGCAAAGAGTCCTGAAGGCACTGACTTCCGTAAAGAAAATGGAAACCTAGTTAAAGATGATGTGAAAACAGCAAAAGAAAACTGGAAAAAAGCAAAGCAAGAACTTGGTACTGACAAAGTAACAATTGAGCTATTAACAAGTGATAATGCTTTAGCTAAAAAGACTGGTGAATATTTAAAAGGTGAATTAGAAAAGAACTTAGATGGATTAACAGTGAATTTAAAACCGCAACCACGTAAGCAACAGTTGAAACTACTATTAAGTGGTGACTATGAAATCGGAATTGACGGCTGGGGCCCTGACTTCGCTGATCCAATTACATTCTTAGATTTATTTACAACAGATAGCGCTTATAACTTCGATAAATACTCTAACAAAGAGTACGATGAGCTAATTCATAAAGTAAAAACAGATTTAGCTGGTGATGAAAAAGCACGCTTTGAAGCAATGAAGCAATCTGAAAAAATCTTATTACAAGACGGTTCTGTCGCTCCGTTATACCAACAAGGTCGCTCTTACTTACAACGCTCTTTCATTAAAGGACTTGTAACGACTGACTTCGGCGGTGAATTTAACTACAAGTGGACAGAAGTTGCAAAATAATAAGTACTAATAAAAGGTATCCAATTGAAGGATACCTTTTTATTTTATGCTTCTTTAACTACAGAGCTTCTTCTTCCCTTTACCATTCCTTTTATAGCTAAAGTCGTCACTGCTACTAATTGTGTAACCAATACAATAACTAATAATGAAATAATATTTCTCTCTAAACTAACTCCTCCGAATATTATTGTATAATAGCCATTTGCTGCATATGTTGCGGGAAATAATTCACCGATCGTTTGATATGTTTTAGGAAGCATTTCAGTACCTCCTCACAAATTCAATTTACCATATACATACAAATCGTTTTTGATTTAAATTGCGGATTAGCCCTTGTGACTGCAGGATAATAATTTATTTTCAACACATACATAATTACATGTTTTTGGGAAAAACTTGTATAGAACGAATTTACATAAGGAGGAATTTATAATGAGAATTCTACTATCAGTTTTATTAGCTCTTATGCTAGTACCTGCATTAACAGGATGTAAAGCTCCTGCAAAAGAAGACACAACTTCTAATAAAAAGACGACTGAAGAAGCAAAAAATGAGGCTCCTGCAGATTTAAAACTAAACTTCAATGAATTCGATTTAAAGGCAGACTACCAAGATACAAAGAAAGACTACGAAGCAGACTATAAAAATGTAGCAGCTGATAAGAAAATGGAAGCAAAAATTGAAGATCATAAAGCAGATGTAAAATTAACAGGAGACGAGGCTATCACAAAATTAAGCCCACTTCTACAAGAATTAAAATTTGATAAAGATACTGCTGACCAAGAAGTAATCGATCAAGTAGTAAACGTGTTCAAACTTGATAAAGACTATCAAAAATTCGATTTAGAAGTTGTCTTCTCTGATGGAACGAAAAAAGAATATAAAAGAGAAATAAAATAAAGAAGTAGGCGATTGCCTACTTCTTTATTTTTTAATTTTTGCGTATCTTAGTTCTGGACTAGAACCGATAATGAACTGAACACCAGATACTGATGGTTTTTGTAAATATGAAGCACTTGGGAAAATAATTGGGATTAATGGTGAATCTGTAAACATAATATCTTCCGCTTTATGCAATAAGTCAAAACGCTTATCTTCGTTTTGTTCAACTTTTGCTTCTTTTACTAAAGCGTCAAATTCTTTATTATGCCATTTTGCATAGTTATTCGGACCATCACCTGCATATAAATCTAGTTTGGTAATTGGATCTAATAAAGAGCCGCCCCATCCCATATAAGCTAATTGGAAATCACTTTGCTTGTATGTGTCGATGTAACTCTTCCACTCTTTATTTTCTAATTTAATATCTACGCCAAGATTTTTCTTAAACATTTCTTGCATTGCTTCTGCTACTTTTTTATGTTGTGTATCTGTAGTGAATTTTAATGTTACTTCAGGTAATGTAGAGCACCCTTGTTCTTTCATACCTTCTTCTAATAATTTTTTCGCTTCTGCTGGATCAAATTTAACGTAATCACCTTTTTCTTTACGAAAATCACGACCACTTTGTGTTTTTGCTCCTTCTGGAACGAATGCATATGCTTCTTGCGCATTATTTTTATACAGTTTTTCAACGATAAATTTACGATCAACCGCTAATGAAAATGCTTTACGTACCTTCGCATTTGTAAACGGCTCTTTTTCTACGTTAAACGAATAAATATAAGATGAGAATCCTGCAACACGCTTATATTCTTTATTTCCTTTTTCTTTTTCAATCATCTCTTGTGGTAAACCACTTAGTAAATCTAATTCTTTTGATTTAAATAATTGATACGCTGTTTTAGAGTCTGGAATAATACGAAACTCAATTTCTTTTAGAGTTACCTTTTTATCGTAGTATTCTTTATTTTTTTGTACTGTAATAGCCTGGTTATGCTTCCACTCTTTTAACTGGAATGGTCCATTCGTAATTAGCTCTTTTGGATCTGTTTTTAATTTATTATTATCATCAATCGACTTTTTAGCTAATGGAATAAATAATGAGCTTGCTAATTTTTGTTTAATAGAAGCAACTGGATGTTCAAGAGTTACCTTTAATGTTTGAGGATCAACGACTTGAATACCAACTTGTCCCTCTTCACCTTTTCCAGTATTATATGCCTCTGCCCCTTTAATGAAATACATTTCTGTCGCATTCATAGAACCCGTTTTCGGATTTAATAATCGCTTCCATGCAAATTCAAAATCATTTGCCGTAATAGGAGAACCATCTGACCATTTAATATCTTTCTTCAAATGGATTGTATATTCAGTTCCATCAGCATTTACCTCTTCTTTCTCTGCTAATTCATTTTGATATTTCCCATCACTATCTTGCGTATATAAACTTGAAAACAACTGCCCAATTATATAACCTGACGTGCTATCTGTTGCAATAGCAGAATCAAGTGTGTATGGATCACTACTAATATTCGTTACTAATCGATCGCCTTCTCCCTTACCAGCACTCGCCTTTTGCGTCTCTTTCTTACCACAAGCGACCGAAGTAATCGCTAAAACAGTCATAATGATAAACAGTAAAAACTTCTTCATCCTACATTCTCCTTTAACCCGAAATTTTTGGTGTTGATGCTAACAATGTTTTTGTATAAGAATGTTGTGGATTACGGAACACTTCGTCCGTATTTCCAAATTCAACAAGTTCTCCTTTATATAAGACAGCCACTTTTTCACATAAATAGTGAACCATCGGCAAATCATGTGCGATAAATAAATATGTATAGCCTTGTTCCTTTTGAATTTTTTGCAGCAGATGTACAATTTGAATTTGCAATGAAACATCTAATGCTGAAATTGGTTCATCAAGGATCAATACTTCTGGCTCACACAATAACGCTCTTGCAATAGTGATACGTTGACGTTGTCCTCCGCTAAATTCATGCGGATATCGATCAATATATCTTCTATCTAATCCAACACGTTCTAGCGCATCACCTGCTACTTTATCATTCAATCCTTTATCACCTAAACCGAATGAAATATAACCTTCCGTTACGCTATCGCGTACTTTCCAGCGCGGATTTAATGCTGCCGTGGAATCTTGAAAAATGAACTGTACTTTCTGTAAAAAATCTCTCTTATGAGCTGATTTCAGCTTGTGAACGACTTGACCGTTATAATTAATTTCACCAGACGTTGGACTCTCAATCCCTGCTATGAGCTTTCCAAGTGTTGTTTTTCCTGAACCACTTTCACCAATAATGCCAAGTGTTGTTCCTTTCGGGATAGAAAGTGATATGTCTTTTAACGCTGTGATTTCTTTACTTTTACTTCCATACGTTTTCGTTACTTGCTTTACAGTAATTAAATCTGTCGTCATGAGGCATTCACCTTCTCTTTTGATTTCGCTTTATTATGCTCTAGAACATGTTGCCAACAATGTGAACTATGCTCCTTAGAATATGTGGTTCTCTCTGGAAAACGATGAATACATTCTTTTATCGCTACTGGACAACGATTTACAAAAGGACAACCGAAGCTATTTAATGTTTCAATGGAAGGTGTCGTTCCTTCTATAGCACGTAATACCTTTTCAGAATCATCCATATTCGGAATTGCTTGTAATAAACTTTTCGTATATGGATGTTTAGGAGAGCCTATTACCTCCTGTATCGTTCCTTTTTCAACGACACGTCCCCCGTACATAACAACTACTCGATCAGCTACTTCACGTACAAGTGCCAAATCATGTGTAATTAATAAAATACTCGTATTTTGTTTTTCTTTTCTTTCTTTTAATAGCCCCATAATTTGTTTCTGAATCGTTACATCTAACGCTGTTGTCGGCTCATCTGCAATTACAAGCTTTGGATGACAAGCAAACGCAATTGCTAAACAAATACGCTGCCTCATACCTCCACTTAATTGATGTGGGTACTGTTCAAAGCGTTTCTCTGCTTCATGTATCCCTAAATCTGTTAACAAGTTAATCGCAATTTCCTTTGCTTCTCTTTTCGATTTTTTCTCATGTTGCAAAACTACTTCTGTAATTTGTTTGCCTACCTTCATCGTTGGGTTTAAAGATGAAAGCGGATCTTGAAATATAAAGGAAATATCTTTTCCACGAATTTGATTCCATTCTGACTCTTGTAAATTCGTTAATTCCTTTGCTTGGAAAGCTATATTTCCATCATCGATATGAATTGATTCTTGATTTAGTCCGATAATAGATTGTGCTGTAACACTTTTTCCTGAACCACTTTCTCCTACAAGTGCAACTATTTCACCTTCGTTAATAGAAAAAGAAACATGTTTCACAATCGCTTGCTTACTATTCTCTTTTTCAACGGCTAACGTTACGTTTTCTAAAGATAAGATTTGTGCCATGTTTTTTCTCCTTTCGATTCCGTTTGACGATTTTCGGATCAATTGCATCTTGCAAACCATCACCAATTGCATTAAATGCGAACATAATGAGTGCAATCATGATTGCCGGGAAAAATAACTGCCACCATTCTCCGCTCAATAATGTCCCGAGTGCATCATTCGTCATCGTCCCCCAACTTGCCGCTGGTGATTGTACTCCAAGTCCTATAAAGCTTAAAAATGATTCTGAAAAAATAGCTGCTGGAATTGTAAATGATAAATTTACGATAATAATCCCTGTTAAATTCGGAATTAAATGCCCATATATAATTTTCATATGTGATGTACCTAATCGCTCTGCTGCAATAACAAACTCTCGTTGTTTTAAAGACAATACTTGTGCTCGAATGAGACGAGCCATTCCAATCCATCCCGTTAATGCAAGGGCGATAATAATGGTGAAAAGACCTGGTTTCATAACAATTAATAGTAAAATAACAATTAACAAATATGGGATGCCATATAATACTTCAATTCCCCTTATAATCCACTCATCAATTAACGTTCCAAGGCGATTACGCCCTCTCACATATCCACTAAATCCACCAATCAGTACACCAAGCCCTATATCGAGGGCAGCTGCTACTAATCCAACTGTTAGTGAAATCTTCCCACCAGCCCAAGTACGTGCCCAAATATCTCTTCCTAGATCATCTGTTCCAAACCAATGTTCACTACTCGGCGGTAAATTTGTTGCCTCTTTTACTTGTTCACTCGCAGTAAATGAAGTTAAACTTTCGCCAATAAGCGAGAAAACAATAATTAGCAATAACGTCACTGTTCCTAAAACTGCGATTGGATTCGATATAAACTTACGAAACACTTCTTTCTTTCTGCTAATCGTTTGCTGATTTTTATTTATCGTTAATTCTTTTTTCTCTTCTTTCGTTAATAACTGTTCATTAATTTCATAAGCTCCCATTTAAATATCCCCCCTCCTTATGTAATAGAACGAATACGCGGATCAACAATGCGGTGAATAATATCTGTAATGAAAATACAAGCAATTAATAATGCACTATAGAAAATCGTTGTTCCCATAATCACCGGATAGTCTCGGTTAAAAATACTATCTACAAAATATTTTCCTAGGCCAGGAATTGAAAAGATTTTTTCAATAACGAAAGTCCCTGTTAAAAGTCCAGCCATTAACGGTCCCACAAATGTAAGTACTGGAACAATCGCATTTCGAAGAGCATGTCTTATAATAATCTTCTTAATTGGTATACCTTTTGCTCTTGCTAGCTTAATATAATCACTCTGCAGTACTTCGATCATATTAGAACGAACAAACCTCGTAATAACCGCGATTGGCCCTAACGCTAATGCAAAGGATGGCAATACCGTATGTTCGAATGTTCCCCAAGAAGCTACTGGTAAAAGCTCAAATTGGATAGCGAATACTTGTATAAATAGTGGTGCTAAAATAAAACTTGGAATAGAAATACCGAGAATTGCAAGTAAACTCAGACTATAGTCAATTACTTTTCCATGATATAGAGCAGCAAATGTCCCTGCCGCAATTCCTACTAACAACGAAATAACAAGTGCTTGTAGACCAATAATTGCCGATGGACCAAAGCCAGTTGTTATAATTTCTGATACCCCTTGTCCGGTTGATTGAACAGACTCACCAAAATCAAAATGAACTACACCGTCTAAATAAGCAACATATTGATTCCATAACGGTTCATCAAGGTGATACTTCGCTCTCATGTTTTGGATCACTTCTTCAGGAAAGATTTTTGCATCTGATGAAAATGGATCTCCCGGAATAATATGCATAATTAGAAATGTCACTGTCGTAATAACCCATAGTGTGAACACCATAACCGATAATTTTTTAATTACATACACTCTAATAACCCCCTAAACACATATATTTACTTTGTTTTATGAACGTACTTTTTCAATTACTCCCTTTTCTCTTTTTAGAATACAAAAAGCCTTGATCTTAAAAAATAAGATCAAGGCTTAATAAACAAAGGCCCATCACTTATCTTTCAAGACTTGCTTGCTGGAATTAGCACGGTGTTCCTATTACAGAACCCGCTGCTGAGGTGTCATAGGGCCAGTCCCTCTACCTCTCTGGATAAGTAAATTGCTATATTATTATTTGGTTCAAATTGTATATTTCGAATTATAATTCTGAAAAATTAAAAAGTCAATCGAATTGGATAATTTTAGAAAAATCAGTTTTTAATCCTTTTATCGAAATTACAGTTTTCGGCTTATCATAAAAAGAAATGATGATAAAGGAGTTATAAGATGGACCCCTTACTTCTTGCTACTATAGGATTCCCCTTAACAATCGTTATACTTGTCATCATTGGCTTCTATAAACTCTTTATTAAAAAGAAAAGTATTACTTCTTTTTATACCCCTTTCGATAATATTACCGGGCAAACTATTTCCGAATTTTACGAAGAACAGAAGGTATTAGTATCCGAGGATGAAGACGGAGATGGCAAGAAGAAAAAATAACCTTGCACAGGCAAGGTTATTTTTTCGTTTCTGCTTGAAAACGTTTATAGTATGTCGATGCTGTTGCAAAATTAATTTCTATATCACGAATCAACGATGAATCTTCTTCTTTAGCTAACTTCTGTAATTTTTTCATTGCTTGTTCCGATTCATTTAAGAAACCAACATATACCTCATGTTCTTGCTCTTTCGACTTCGGAACACGAATTTCTTTACGTATATTATCAATATCTTCTAACATGCTCGTTGTTACCTTTTGCACATCTTCTTTATATGTAGCCTTCGTTATTTCCTTACCGCCCTTTTCCTTTGCCACTTCAAATAGCTGCAGTGCTTTATTAATTTCTTTATTCATTTTTATATCGTATTTTTCATGTACTGCACGGTATTCTTTCATCTCTTCTGTTTGTTCTGTAGATTGCTCTATCTTTTCTTTCGGTTCTTTCGTATCTTTATTTCCATCACATCCTGCTAGAAGGATCATACTTCCCATTACAGCAATACCTAAAACCTTCTTCATCTCTTCTTCTCCTTTTATCTACAACTACTACTCATTATAGTTTCTTTTATCTCCACTTGTTATTATACCGAGAACATCCTACTTTTTACACTTAAGACGACATCGTAATATATATACCAACATGTTTGTCACAGTATCGTCACTTTATACAAATAACTTTTGCAATGCTTTACTACATCACCTTACAAAACTGTAAGCACACATAAAGAACAAACCATGCTAGACTTACATATGCATAACGCAAACATATGTAAGTTTTTAAGGAGAATCATCTATGTACAACACAACGCCTTTTATGGGAGAAGATATTCGTGTCCTTATTCGCGAAAAATCACTTCATATCGAAAATACAGAGAGCCTTCGCCGCGTATTAAAGAAGAAGCATGCTCCATTTAAGTTAGCCCAATATTTAAAACAACAACATACAAATCAATTTCATACCGTGCTAAATATATCGGATAAATCATTAACAATCGAAATCATCGGTCATGTCTACATTGGAAACTTCGCAGATATCTTAAAAGAAATCCCACGTATACCGAAAATTACTCCTATTATCGTTAAAAAAGCATATAAAATTACCGGCCATACCGATATTATCGACTGCGGGGAAAAAGAGGTCGATAGTAATCGCTGGGTGTGGGATAAACTTGCTGTTTTATATGATACGATCATGAATAATATGTATGAGGTATTTCAAAAAAATGAAAAAAAGAACTGATTCAAACATTCCCTTTGAATCAGTTCTTTTTTGTTAAGCCTCTAGATTTTGTTTTTGCTGCAGTTCAAACTGCTTCTCACTTCTTCTGGCCATAAATAGATAACATAACACTGCTCCTACTTCACAAAGCGCAATAACAACACCCATCGGTAATGCTGTATTACTTCCACCGATACCTACTAGCGGAGCAACAAGAGCTCCTGAAATAAACTGTAATAAACCTAATAAAGCTGATGCTGTTCCTGCAGCTTGTTTCTGATTTCTCATCGCTAATGAGAACCCAGTTGTTGATACAACCCCGACACTTGATACGACAAGGAATAACGAACATAAAACACCAATTAAACCTATTCCTAGTACGATTGTCAGTAATAAAGATAGGCCACCAACAGCTGCGATAATAATACCAGCAATAAATAATGTCTTCTCATTCACTTTCCCCGCTAAACGCCCCGTTACCTGACTAGCAATAATAATACCGATGCCGTTAATCGCAAAGAATAAACTAAATTGCTGTGGTGATGCTCCGTATATGTTCTGTAACACAAATGGTGAGCCCGAAATGTATGCAAACATTGCCGCTGTTACTAATCCTTGTGACAATGCATATCCCATAAATAGACGGTCCTTTAACAATTTTCCGTACGTCGCCAAAGTCCCTGACAAACCACCCGTTTCTCTTTCTTCAGGAGGTAATGTTTCACGCAATACAAAAGTAGCTGAGATTAACATGAATACGCTAATTGCTCCAAGAACGATGAAAACACCGCGCCACGTTGTAAACTGTAACAATTGCCCTCCAATAATTGGTGCCAAAATAGGTGCTGCTCCGTTTACTAACATAAGCAGTGAGAAAAACTTCGTCATTTCAGAACCTGAGTACATATCACGTACCATTGCACGTGATATAACAATCCCGGCTGATCCTGAAGCTCCTTGTAGGAAGCGCAATAACACCAATGTCCAAATAGATGGCGCAACAGCACAAAGTAAAGAAGAAGCAACGTAAATAATAAGAGCAATAATAAGTGGTTTGCGTCTTCCGTAAATATCACTAATTGAGCCAACAAATAATTGTCCTACTGACAGCCCAAGCAAACAAGCTGTTAATGTAAGCTGCGCTAGGGATGCACCTGTTTGCAAGTCATCCGTTAACTTCGGTAATGAAGGCAAATACATATCAATAGATAATGGCCCAATCGCCGTAAGTGTTCCTAATACAAGAATCATCCATAACCTGTTTGCCTTTACAGGTTTATATATTTCGTGATTAACTTCATTCACTTTTTCAATTCACCCTTTCCTATACACACTGAATCGTAACAATTATAGTTACATCATAAACATACGTCAAGTACAGCGCATTTTCCTCTTTCATAATGTAAAAAAAGCGATAGAAATTCTATCGCTTTACTTTTTAACATTGCTATTCGTAAATTTAGATACCGAGGCCATCGTCTCTCCTGTATCTAAATATGTAATTTGAATTGGGTCTCCTACTTCTGTAAACATAGCATACGGGAATTTCTTCACCGGTATCATAAATACCTTTTGTTCATTCTCTAAAAGTACGTACACGATTGTATTTTCACCTGATTTCTCTTTATATACACGTTGTACAATACCTTCTTTTTGCGCTTCTTTTCCTGTTGAGGTTGGTCTAAAGGTATCACCATTACCGCTCATTACGTTTTTATAATTCTCAAGCGCTTCTTTCTGCGAAGAACCTGTCGCAAATATTTTTGCATTAGCAGCATAAACAACTGTATGTGCACGTACTAGGCCTCCGTCATCAACAACCGGAATAATCCAAGCTGGTTTACCGTATACGTTATAAATGACAGGCATTGTCCCATGCCATTTCTCTCTCTTAAAGGAATTATCCACTACTTCTGTAACTGCTGAACCATCCATAATCCCCTTTACTTCTTTTCCATTATAGTAATATAGCTCGCCTGTGCGTGCATCTACTAATGAATAGCCTAGGGCTGAATCTACTCCTTCTTTTGGAGAAGTAAAGTCTGTAAAATAATACAGTGTTCCATCTTTACCAAAGATCGGGGTCACGCCTTCTTTCGTTCCCCACTCAGTCGGAATCTTCATATCAGTTTGCGAAAATTTCGTATTCCAAAATCCGTGAATATATTTACCAAAGTACGTATTTAACGTAGATGCAGTCTCATGATTTAATACACCATCAACAAATTTAGGTGCCTTTCCTTTATCATACCTTTTCACTTCACCTGTTTGTGCGTCTACTACGACAACACCTTCTACCTCAAATCCAGATCTTCCTGAAATAAATTCACCATACGTCATTGTATAATATGGTTTCCCTTTATCATCAACCTCAAATTTAGGTTTTCCTTTAAAGATTAAATCTGGTTCTGCTTGCCTTACCACACGCTCTAAATTATTACCAAAAAACATGCTTGGCACATATTTCATTTTATAACCGAGGTGCAGTTTCGCTTCCGCATCAGGATTCGTACCTGACATCGTTACATACCCTGGAATTGTCTCAGCTTTACGCGCTTTAAAAAATCCTGAAACTTCAATCGGCGCTACATATAAAGCTTCGCCGTTTACCATTTGTGGCGTTAATTCTCCTAGCTCAAAATAAGCTACTTTCGGAATATCACCAAATACTTTTTTCATCTTATTCTCCGCTGTCTTTGGCGGCACTGTAAACGGCTGGTCATTTTCAGTAAATGGCTCTGAAATATCTTTCTCTACCTTAACAACAGAATCATATTTCTTTTGCGAGATTACTATATCGTGCAAATAACCAAAGTAACCGTAACTTGCGAGTAAAATAAACATTAGAAGTCCTTTTAACGCACCTTCTAATTTACCTATTTGATCTTGTGAAAATAAAACAAGCCCAATTAAAATTGCTACTGCAACAGAATAATGAGTAAGAATCGAATCTACTCGATCATCAATTAGCCAAAAGTATTCATAGATTGCAATACCTATCCAAAATAAAACAGGAATAACTAAAATAGATGATTTCTTACCCTTTACAACCTTCTTATCTCCCTTCTTATCCACCGCTCGAAGCTTACTACTACTTCTTGTCCATGGAATCAAAAACAAAGTAAGAATAGCTAAAACTACAAATTTCATCAAAGGCACTGTCCCCTTTTCTTTTGTATTCCCTTTTAGTATAACAAATAAAGGGTATTAAGGTGAAAATAGGAATAGTTATATTTTTTTACTACTTAATACAATCCCGCTCACTACATATAGAATAGATGCAATATAAAAAATTGTACCAATCGTAAAGAAATCTACTAAATATCCCGTGGCAATAACCGCTATTGCTCCGCCAATGGATGTCCACACATGGTATTTTCCAATCTCATAACCAGCCTTTTCCTGCGCAACCTTTCGTGCTAACGAAGTCTTCTCAGTATTACGCTGCACAGCACCTAAAACACCCATTACAATTTGAAGAATATACACATGCCAAACTTCCGTGGCAATTGGAAAGCAAAGCATTAAGATTGCCATGGACCAAGCGTATATGATTAATAATTTTTTATCACCTACTTGATCAGATACCTTTCCCACTAGTGGATATACAAGTGCTGATGTTAAAGCAAATAAGCCATACGCCCAGCCAAATTGCGAGAAGCTATTTCCAACGTTTCGAAGCAATAATATATAAAAAGGAAATACCATACTTCCTGCCATCATGATGATACTTTGCGAAGCCACAAATCTTCTATATGTCATTTCGTATACTCCCTATAAAATAAATTCACAAATCTCTCTTCTGAATCTACTTCCTTCTTTTTCTTGAGAAATTCTTCAATGCGAGGATATGCCCTCTTTAACTGCTCTTTCGTTGGATAAGAATAATACGGCAAATAGTAACTACCATTATGCTTTAAAGTAACATCAATCATCTTTCGAATGACATCCTCTGTTTTCTTTATCTCACTCTCTGAGCGTCCCTGGTTAATCAAAAGAACCAGCGCAAACATATCATCTTTCGCATAGGACAAAACTGCATTTTCATTCTTTTCCACGTAACGAATCGTAATGTTGAGTAAATTAAACTCTTCTTCATTTAATACGTTACGTAAATCATCTATATACTCTGTGAAAGCATCTATAGGCACAAAGTATTCTTGTAACACTTCGGTCCTATTTGGATTTTCATATTCCATAAAAGCACTATCTGATCTCATAACGTTATTACGCGTCTCATACTTTCCATCTGTACGTTCAAAATAACCTCTTTGTATATCCCAAAATGTATTCTTTCCCCAATCACTATAACGTGATAACCCAAGTAAAAATTTCGGTGCAGCTATAATATTTTCTTCCTTTAATTCACTGTACTCTTCTCTCATATTTTGATTTTGTACCAAAGTATAATTTGTCACATACATCTCTTTTAAAAATGAATTTGGAGCAACAGAAATACGCGCTAAGTGCATACGAACATTCTCATCTCTTTTCACTCTCTCTTTGAAATAAGATGCGTATTCTTTATAATCTATCATTCTCGTGTGCATTTCATATAATTCATCATCTGTTAACTTCAGCGTCACATCTAAAATAACTCCAAATAAACCGTAACCCCCAATGACATATGGAAATAACTCTGCATTTTCTTCTCTACTTACATTACGCACCGTGCCATCTGCCATTAACAATCTGAATGACTCTACTGTATCAATTAGTGCCTCATGACGAATATCACGCCCATGTACATTCACACTTAATGAACCACCAACAGTAAAAATATTTTGAGACTGCATGACCTGTACCGCAAGGCCATAAGGATTTATTTTCTTCTGAATATCATTCCACGTGACACCACTTTGAACTGTAATCCGCTTCTTCTCTGGATCAAATTCTAATATTTTATTATATCCTTTCATATCGAGCATCGTGCCATTCGGATAATATGTCTGTCCTCCTTGGCTATGTTGCATGCCTGCAATGGAAATTTTCTCTCCTGAAACTTTTGCATCTCGCACTAATTTTATTAACGAGTGCTCTTCCGTAGCACTTTCAACACGTTTTATTTTTGTCGGAAGCAATTTACCTACATCACTCATAATAGGATGATCAATTTGTTTTTTATACGTATGTACAGACGTTGCAAGCAAAACCGTATATGTGACAATGACCACTGCTATCTTTCTTTTTTTCAAAGGACACTCTCCTTATTAGCAACAAAAAGAGATACCCGTTCTTTCAGGTACCTCTCTTGACAGTGATTACTTTGCTGCTGGCAATTGTATTGGATCAAATTTATCATACGATGTAAACTTTGCATCCGTAATAATGTGCGCTTTATCCTCACCATTGCTACTCATAACCATATCTATCTTTGCTGATTCATATTTAAAATCTTTTGTAATAATATATTCCCCATCTATTTCTTCTATCTTTGCATTTTGGCCTTGTAGCATTTTTTTCTGCTTTTCATCCATACTAGCTAGCATACTCTCTGTCTCTTGCCCTTTTAATGCAAACTTCAGCTTATAATTATCTCCACTTTTCTCCATCTTCACTTTATTTAAAATTTCCGATGGAATCTCTAAATTATCTACCATTCCTTGAGTCGCGTTCATTCCGTTAGCATTTAATTGTTCCTCTGGTACAGACATAACTTCACCCGTATTAGGATTTTTCAACTGACCAGCAATTTTGCCACCCACATCATAAACAACAACCTCTGTACCAGAAATATTCATTTCAGAACGAGAATTTTTTTTCTTCGGCTCTAGTTGCATTTTGGCCTTTATTACATTCATCTCTGTTCCTTCAGCCTTTATTCCCACATCATATGTCATCGTTACATTTTCTTCGTTTTTAAAAGCTTCATTCGCTTTATTGAAAACATCCTTCGCTGTTAATTCCTTTTCTTTCTGCACAGCTTCTTTTTTCGGTTCATCAGTCTTTTTTGTTTTCTCATTACTACACCCTACTCCTAGACCGACTGCAAGTACTAAACTTGAAATTAAAATAAGTTTTTTCATAACGTCCCCTCCTTCCCCAAAATAATATCATCTCTTTTCCTATTAAATCTATATAATTCGTAATATTTATCTTTAAATTTATTTCCTATATAACAACATGTTTGAGAAAAATTTTAAATATGATGTAAATAATAACAACTCATTTCAGGAGGTCATTATGAAAGCGATTATTTGTACAAAGTACGGACCACCTAATGTTCTCCAGCTTCAAAATGTAGAAAAGCCTAAACCTAAAAAAAATGAAGTATTAGTTAAAATTCACGCAACAAGTGTATCGACTGGAGATTGTAGAATACGTGGCTTTAATAGCCCCCTCTTATTTTGGATTCCTATGCGGATCATATTAGGTTTCAGAAAACCGAGAAAACCTATACTTGGCGTAGAGTTATCCGGTGAAATCGAAGACATTGGAACAGATGTAACACAATTTAAAAAAGGAGATCAAGTTTTTGCATTAACAGAACTAAACCTTGGTGGTTATGCGGAATACACATGCGTGCATGAAAGTGGATTAATAGCATTAAAACCTACCAATGTGACATATGAAGAAGCTGCTGTTATTCCTTTTGGCGGAACTTCAGCATTGCACTTCCTTAGAAAAGGACAGATTAAAAAAGGACAACGAGTACTTATATACGGCGCCTCTGGGTCAGTAGGGACAGCTGCCGTACAACTTGCTAAATACTTCGGGGCGACTGTCACAGCCATTTGTAGTAGTTCGAATTTCGATTTAGTAACAGCTTTAGGGGCAGACAACGTAATTGATTATATGAAAGAAGATTTTACTAAGCAGGGCGAGCACTACGATATTATATTTGATGCAGTTGGAAAATATAAAAAGTCTCTTTGTACAGATGCATTAATGCCTAATGGAAAATATGTATCTGTGAACGGAATGATGGCAAAGGTCAGTAAAGAAGATATGAACCTACTAAAACAACTAGCTGAAACAGAAAAGCTAAAACCTGTTATTGATAGAACTTACCGATTAGAAGAAATTGCTGAAGCTCATATATATGTAGAAAAAGGACATAAAAAGGGGAACGTTTCGATTACCTTAAAATAAAATATATTCTGAAAATACCATTGACAATTTTTTTTGTACGATTTACTATTAGTACCATATTCAAAACTACATACACATACTCTTATCAAGAGTGGCGGAGGGACTGGCCCGATGATGCCCGGCAACCGAGCTTATGACGTATAAGCTAAGGTGCTAATTCCTGCAAAACGAGTTTTCGTTTTGGAAGATAAGAGAGGAATCTATTTCGTCTATTCGGCACCTCTCTTATTTTTGGGAGGTGCTTTTTATTTTGGAATGTATATGAAGGGGGATTTATAGATGAAAAAGGTATTATTAAGCATCGTAAGCGGAGCAGTATTGTTATTAGGCGCATGTAGCGTGAGTTCAGATAAAGAGGTAAAAGCATTAGACGAGAAAAAGATTACTGTCGGTGTAACAGGTGGACCACATGAACAAATTTTTGAAAAGGTAAAAGAAGTTGCAGCAAAAGATGGTCTCGAAATTGATATAAAAGTATTTAATGATTATGTAGCGCCAAACGTATCATTAGATGAAAAAAGCCTTGATGTAAATAGCTACCAAACGAAATCGTATTTAGATGTATTTAAAGCTGAACGCAATATGAAATTAGCTGAAGTATTTTCAACAGTAACATTCCCTATGGGCGTATATTCTAAAGATATAAAAGATGTAAAAGACTTAAAAGAGGGCGATGCAATTGCTGTACCAAATGACCCAACGAATGAACTTCGAGCTTTAAAATTATTTGAAAAAGCAGGGGTTTTAAAAGTTGATCCAAAGGCTACAGAAAAAGCGACTGCAAAAGATGTAATTGAAAATCCCAAAAAATTAAAGATTGTCGAATTAGAGGCATCTCAATTACCAACGCAACTAAGTGAAGTGAAAGCAGCTGCAATTAACACAAACTTTGCATTAGGTGCAAAATTAAGTCCGGCGAAAGATTCTATTTTCCGCGAAGGAAAAGATTCACCATATGTGAACTGGGTCGTTGTTCGTACTGAAAATAAAGATGATGCCGTTGTAAACAAATTAAAGAAAGCTTATCAATCTAAAGAAGTAAAAAAGTTTATCGAGAAAAAATTTGATGGTTCAGTTTTACCATCTTGGTAGGAGCTGACGATAATGATTGAATTAAAAAACATATCCAAAGTATTTACAACAAAAAAAGGGAATGTTGAGGCTCTTAAGTCTACTTCCCTTAAAGTAGAAAAAGGCGAGGTATTTGGAATCATTGGGTATAGTGGCGCTGGTAAAAGTACATTGATTCGATGTGTAAATTTATTAGAAAAACCAACGACAGGAAATATCATTGTAAACGAACAAGACTTAACAACGTTATCGACAAAAGAACTCGCAAAAGCGAGACAAAAAATCGGAATGATCTTCCAAGGATTCAATTTACTTAAAACTGTTACCGTTTATGAAAATATCGCATTACCGTTACGGCTTACTGGCATTCCAAAAGCAGAAATTGAAAAAAGAGTAGAAAAGTATTTACGCATTGTCGATCTTTTTAATCGAAAAGATGCGTATCCAAGCGAACTTTCTGGTGGGCAAAAACAGCGTGTTGCAATTGCTCGTGCGCTATCACATGAACCTGAAGTGTTATTAAGTGATGAAGCAACGAGCGCATTAGATCCAGAAACAACCGATTCTATCCTTGATTTGCTATTAAAGATTAACGAAGAAATCGGAATTACGATTTTACTCATTACACATGAAATGAATGTCATCCAGCGTATATGTGACCGCGTTGCTGTTATGGAACATGGATCTGTAGTCGAAAGTGGGACTGTAAAAGATATTTTCACAAACCCACAACATGTAACAACAAAGAAATTTGTAAATAGCGCATTTGCAGCGAAAATTCCAGAAGAGGTACAGAAAGAACTACAAAGTACTGGAGAAATTGTAACACTTTCGTTTATTGGCACTACTTCAGGGGAACCTGCCTTAGCCGTTGCCACAAAACGTTTCCAAGTGTATCCGAATATTTTATCCGGTAATATTACGCAGTTAAAACATGAAGCATATGGGAAACTAGTCGTTCACATGCAAGGGGGACAAAATGAAATCCAACGTGCTTTATCATTTTTACAAGAGCAAGGAATCATCGTAGAAGGAGGTAGAACAGATTATGGGAAACAAGCCCTTTTTGGATGAATGGGGTAAAGTCATATGGGAAGCCACAATCCAAACCTTTCAAATGACATCTATTTCATTACTCATCTCTATCCTTATTGCACTGCCACTTGGCGTCACACTTGTTTTAACGAGACCTGGTGGGCAGCGTGAAAATAAAATCATCTATCCTATTCTTAATACAATTATTAATATCATTCGCTCTCTTCCATTTATCATTCTATTATTCTTTATTTTACCTTTTACAAAGTTTCTAATGGGAACGTCCATTGGCGTGCAAGGTGTTATCGTACCGCTTGTCGTCTTCACAGCCCCTTATATCGCACGTTTAATGGAGACAGCTTTACTAGAAGTCGATCGAGGTGTCATTGAAGCCTACCAAGCGATGGGCGTTTCTACTATAAAAATCATTTGGCACGTTATGGTGAAAGAAGCACGTCCCTCCCTTGTACTCGGATTAACAATCGCAACAATTGGCTTAATTGGCGCAACAGCAATGGCTGGCCTTGTAGGTGCTGGCGGGCTAGGGGATTTAGCATATCGCTTCGGACATTTACGCTACGAGCCTGAAGTAATGTATGCAACTGTCTTTATTTTAATTATCCTCGTTCAAGGATTACAGTCTTTAGGGAATGGTGTTGCACGAAGACTGAAGAAAGATTAAAAAAGAAGGTATCTCCTCAGGGTGAGATACCTTCTTTTTATCTTTTAAATCCACCTTCTGAATGAATAACTTGCCCAGTAATCCACTCAGCTTCTTCACTTACTAAAAATTTAATGAGTCTAGCTGTATCCTTTGGCTCACCAATTCTGCCGAAAGGAAACATCGGCTTTAACCCTTGTTTTATCTCTTCAGTCATCCATCCTGTATCGGTTGGTCCTGGATTAATTGCATTCACTGTTATGCCTAAATGAGCTACCTCTGCTGACAACGTACTAGTAAGAGCATCAATAGCTCCCTTCGTTGTCGCATAAGCTAGTTCTCCTGCCATAGGACCTTGAAATTGCCCCGAAGTAATATTAACAATTCTACCACCAGATTTCTTATCAAATCCCCGGGCAAATTGACTACTTAACAATGTAGTCGCACGGATATTTACCATGTAATGCTTATCTAATTCTTCAGCAGTCAACGTAGAGAAATCATTATTCGTAGAGTACGCTGCATTATTAATTAATATATAAGGGTACCCTAATTGTTCAGTAACTTTATTTATAAGCTCTTTCGGTGCATCATTCCGACTTAAATCTAACTCCATGCTCGATACTCTAACACCGCTTTGCAATAGCTCTTCTTTTAATTGTATTTGTTCATTTTTATCAACGCCCCAAGGCATCTCTTTATCGTAAGCTGTCCAATAGGTAAAAAATATATCGTATCCTGCTTCAGCTAATTCTTTACAAATCGCTGCCCCAATACCATCTAGACGACTTACCCCTGTAACAACTGCTACTTTATTTTTTAATTGATTCATCATATACTCCTCCAAGTTTAAAGGGCGCATACTTTATATAAGAGATATAAAATTTCCCACAAAAAAAGACAGATACATAAAATAGGCATCTATCCTTACAAAAGGGATGTACAAGCCAAATATGCAGTCCTTGAATGATTTACAGATAGCTAAATAAACCCTCACTTATGAGAGAAAAATTCATCTATCTAATTTCTAATCATTACAATTTCATCCACATATTAAGTCTTTGTCCCCTTTACATATATCTCTATTCTTAGTTTACCAAAACAGATAAAATGTTACAAAAAATAAAACAATTACTCACAACCTATCCTTGTTCACATTCTCTTCATTGTGAATCTTTTCACATTGAATATATAATAAACTTGTAAATACAATATTGGAGGGATTTCAATGATTATCAATTTTTTAAGAACTGATAAACGTGCTACTTTCATATTATTACTTTTACGTCTTTACATAGGATATACATGGCTCGCTGCTGGGATAGGCAAAGTCTTCGGACAATCTTTTGACGCAAGTGGTTTTCTAAAGGGTGCTATTGCTCAAGCATCAGGTGACCACCCTGCAGTACAAAGTTGGTGGGCAGATTTTCTTCAACATTTTGTCCTTCCAAACGCAGACCTATTTAGCTTTTTAGTTCAATGGGGAGAAATTTTAGTAGGTCTAGGTTTAATTTTAGGCGGATTAACAAAAACAGCTGCATTTTTCGGAATCATAATGAATCTTTCATTTTTATTAAGTGGAACTGTTAGTGTAAACCCAAACCTGCTTATTTTGACTATGTTCATTTTAGTTGCAGGGCAGAACTCTGGACGTATTGGATTAGATGGCTATGTTTTCCCTAAACTTTTCCGTAAAAACAACCACGGAACATATAAATTAAGTAAAACTGCGTAGTAACAGTTTACTTTTAAAATATAAATAAGAAAAAGAGCCTGAGTATAGGCTCTTTTTCTTATTTATCCTAATTTAAACTTTTAACGAGCCACGAAAACCTCTGGCAGCATAGTAAGAATCTGCTCCATTGTGGTACACGAAAACATGTCCGAAGCGATAATCGCAAAATAGAGCACCACCGAGTTCTCGAATATCTGAAGGTGTTTGTACCCAGCTTGATGATTTCATGTCGAAATCCCCAAGTTTTTGCAATTCCCGATATTGTTCTTCCGTTAATAGTTCAATGCCCATAGCATTTGCAACATCAATAACGTTATTTTCTGGTTTATGTTTTTTTCTTGATTCTAACGCTTCAAGATCATAACAAAGACTCCTGCGGCCTTTAGGACTCTCCTTTGAACAATCATAGAAAGTATATTCGTCCTTTTCTTCATCATAACCAACAACATCCGGCTCACCGCCAGTTACTTCCATTTCGTTAAGTGACCACAATTTTTCATTATTAGTAGTCAGCTTCGCTTCAACTTTAGCCCATTCAAGACCTTCATGACGGTTCATGTTTTCCTCAAAACGAGCTTGTAATACTTTCAATAGCTCTTCACGTTTTTCTACTAGTAAGTCATTTTTATTTCCTGTCATATTAGTCCTCCCTGATGTGTGTACTGATAGTAGTTTAAGTATATATTTTATAATAAATCATCTCAATATGAAGAGCATTTCAACCTTATGTCTTGTACAAACATCCATTATAAAGTCCTAAAACCCTCCATACTCTCTCCAAGAATATAGTGTGAAAACCACATCAAGTTCTGCTTCATAATAGCCACATGAACTCCTGGTTGGTCAGAACTATATGCCATTCCTTTAAATATAATTAATTCTGTATCAACTTCCATATCCATTAATCCTTGATATAGATCATATGCATTTGTAATTGGAATTCTTGCATCCTTTTCCCCATGTTGAATTAAGGTAGGCGTACAAGCTGATTTAATATACGTCATAGGTGATGTCTTCGTATATATATCTGGATCATTCCATGGAGTATTTCCCAAATACATTCTAATAAAGTAAGGTATATCTGTATTTACATAATGGGTACTCCAGTTAGTTATTCCACCGCCAACTGAAATAGCTTTAAACCTGCTACTAAATGTAGAACAGAAAGCTGATACATATCCACCGTTGCTCCATCCCATAACTCCTACTCTATCTTTATCTACTATCCCTTGATCAACTAGTTTATCCACTCCTGATATAACATCGTCGTAGTCAGCAATCCCCTGTTTTCTATAGTTAGCTTTTAAAAATTCATTACCATAACCTGAACTTCCTCTGTAATTTGGTTCTAAAACGATAAAGCCTTTTTCAACAAACTGTTCAATTGGATATTTCTCATTGAAGCAGTCTGAAAATATCGGAAAAGATGCCCAAGCCGGACCGCCATGAATTACTACTAATAAAGGATATTTTTTATTAGTGTCAAACTCTACTGGCGTTGATAAAACACCTTCTATTTCAAGACCATCACTACTTTTCCATGAGATGATTTCCCTGTTACTTTTAAGTTTCCCTTTGAAAAAGCTATTTTCATCCGTTATTTTTTTATCGTCTAAATAGATTTCAAAGGTTTCATTTATTATAGCCTTATTATAGGATATATGTTCTCCATCCTTTGTTATAGAAGCATCCATTATAAAGCCATCTACTTTTTCGCTTAATGCTTCCACAGTGCCATCTTCAGCTAGCAAACCAATAAGATAATTTGTTTTATTCTGCCATCTAATTAAAATTCCTTTAGCTGTCCACTGTAGTGGCATAACTGTACTATCAAAATCTGTTAAAGGTTGAATTACCTCTCCGGTATTCATATCATATATCTCTAACGTACAATCTTGTATATGGTTTCTATAGTAATCCCTCCCTCTTATGCTTGCTGTGTAACATATTTTACTGCCGTCAGGAGAAAAGCAGACGCTACCGCCCAACAACTTATCCACATTCAGCTTTTGGAGCTCTCCAGCTTTAGTATGGAGTATGTATAAATCTCCATTTATATAATCCGCCATATTTGAGCTTGGTGTCGCCATAAACACAATCTTCTTCCCATCATTTGAAATATCAAATTCATGGATATGAAAATCCTTACCATCAGTTAATTGATAAACAACTCTGTTCTCGTGTTCATCTGTATCACTTTGTATTACCTTTTCTATTTCAATGTAATATAAACAATTATTCTGGTGTTCCTTACCTATATGTTGAAAATCTCCATATAGGTCCTTACGTTTCT
The DNA here is from genome assembly GCF_900108285.1 of Bacillus sp. ok061. Classification (NCBI taxonomy): domain Bacteria; kingdom Bacillati; phylum Bacillota; class Bacilli; order Caryophanales; family Bacillaceae; genus Bacillus; species Bacillus sp. ok061. The sequence goes on from NZ_FNUW01000023.1 coordinate 76,118, forward strand.
TTATCTCCTCACATTCTTTTAACTGCGTAACATAATAAGGACCCTTGCCAGTAGGATCCCATTTGAATGTACTAATTCCTTCCTTCTCATCAGTAATTTGAACCTCGCTATAACCACCTAGTGACTTAACAAATATCTGATTTTCCCCATCACCAACTGGACTAAGATATGCGATACACCTAGCATCTGGAGACCATAATGGGTGTGTACTATCTATATCCCCATTTGATAATTGGGAACTCTGCTTCTTATCTTTTTCATATATCCATACATGATTTCTATAAGTATTGTCTTTCCAATCAGCCGTCTTCTTAACAAATGCTACGTTTTTACCATCATCACTTATGTTTGTACTTAATAAGGTTGGTAATGAAATAATCTCTTCTATACTTAGATATGTTTTTTCATTCACTTTCATCAATATACCCCCTTGAAATGTCCATAAATCCCTCGTCTCTTTTTGTCGTAATAAAGGAGATTTTTCACAGATACTTAAAATAATAACGGAAAATTCAGATAAATAAAAGTAAAACATTAATCTATAGGTTTCTATCCACTTACCAATTCTAGATGTTCTTTTTCGGCACAAAAACACCCCTTTAGATAAAATATCTAAAGGGGTGTAAATTTGTAAATTTATTTTAAAGCTATAACTATATTTATTAACCTACCAATCTCCTACTCAACAGTAACAGATTTAGCTAAGTTACGTGGCTTATCAACATCACACTCGCGGTGAAGTGCTGCGTAGTATGAGATAAGTTGTAATGGAATAACTGCTACTAGCGGTGCTAGTGCTTCGTGTACAGCTGGTAATACGAAGCTGTCACCTTCCATTTCTAAGCCTTTCATTGAGATGATACATGGGTTAGCACCGCGTGCTACTACTTCTTTCACGTTACCGCGAATTCCAAGGTTTACGTGCTCTTGTGTAGCAAGTGCGATAACTGGTGTACCATTTTCGATTAAAGCGATTGTACCGTGTTTTAACTCTCCTCCAGCGAATCCTTCTGCTTGGATGTAAGAGATTTCTTTTAGTTTTAACGCACCTTCTAATCCTACGTAGAAGTCTACGCTACGTCCGATGAAGAAACAGTTACGCGTTGTTGCTAAAAATTGTTTTGCTAATGCGTCCATTTCTTCTTTTTGATCACAAAGTTCTATCATTGCATTTGCTACAAGTCCTAGTTCGTGTGTTAAATCGAAATCAAGAACTTCACCTTTTGCTTTAGCAATATCAGCTGCTAAAATTGAAAGTACTGCAAGCTGTGCTGTATAAGCTTTCGTTGATGCAACTGCAATTTCTGGTCCAGCGTATAATGGAAGTGTATAATCAGCTTCACGAGAAAGAGTAGAACCAGGCACGTTTGTAATTGTTAATGCTTTATGACCCATTTCATTTGTTTGTACAAGTACTGCACGGCTATCAGCTGTTTCACCACTTTGTGAAATGTAAATGAAGAATGGTCTTTCTGTTAATAATGGCATGTTGTAAGAGAATTCACTTGCTACATGTACTTCAACTGGCATTTTTGCAAACTTCTCGATAAATTGTTTTCCAACAAGACCTGCATGATAACTCGTTCCACATGCAATGATGTAAATACGATCGCTATCTAAAATCGCATTGCGGATGTCTTGATTTAATTCAATTTCGCCATTTTCATCTTGATACTTTTGAATTATATTACGGATTACAAGTGGTTGCTCATCGATTTCTTTAAGCATGAAGTGAGGATATGTTCCCTTTTCAATATCACTTGCGTCTAATTCCGCTGTAAAAGGTGCACGTTCAATCGTTTCACCTTGTAAGTTTTTAATTGTAATACTTTCTTTCGTTACGATTACGATTTCTTTATCCATTAACTCAATAAATTGATCTGTAACTTGTAACATCGCCATAGCGTCGCTTGCCACAACATTAAAGTTGTCACCAACACCTACTAATAGCGGGCTTTTGTTTTTAGCAACATAAATCATGTTTGGATTTTCAGCATCAAGTAATCCGATTGCATAAGAGCCATGTAAAAGAGATAGCGTATTACGGAACGCTTCTTCTACACTTAATCCTGTGCTCACTTGTTGTTCCATAAGCTGTACGATAATCTCTGTATCTGTTTCACTTACGAACGTTACATCTTGTAAATATTCCTTTTTCACTAATTCATAGTTTTCAATTACACCGTTATGAACTAGTGTAAAGCGTTTTGATGTACTTTGATGCGGATGCGCGTTTACTTTACTTGGAACACCGTGTGTAGCCCAGCGTGTGTGTCCGATACCTACGCTTGCTGCTGCGTTCTCATCTACGATTTCACGAAGTTTTGCGATACGGCCTTTTTCTTTGTATACAACAACACCGTTCTCTGCTTGTACTGCAATACCTGCTGAATCATATCCACGATATTCTAGCTTTTCTAAACCTTTTAATAAAATTTCCTTTGCATCTTGCTCTCCAATAAATCCTACGATTCCACACATGTTTAGTCGCCGTTACAAATGCTTACACTGCTCTGCGAACATGTAACGACATAGTCCGATACCATTTTTATTTATACTAAAAAACGGATTACATATTGCTAGCCCTGTAAGCTTGTAACGGCTTTCACCTTCCTCTCGATTGGGTTTAAGTCCGTATATACTTATACAGCTAGTTTTCATCCGTTCCTCTTCTCTCATCACACTTTCACCTTTGTCCACTAAGTCACCTTAATGATTTAAGTAAAAGTTTGCGGTTGTGATGAACAACCGGGAGTCATCCGCCGAAATCTCGATAAACCCCACCTCGTCAACTACACTATTTGTAGTTCTGGCGCTTTTATAATTTACAATATTTCCTTTGAGAAAAAGAACAAGACCATCTTATAACAAACATGGATAAACCGTCAATGAAATTTTTTTCATCGTCTATAAAACATATGAAAAAGGAGCACTTTTTGTGCTCCTTTTTCATATAAATTCAGCTAATTATTCAGCGCCAACTTCGGCTTTCACAACTTCTACAATGCGATGTACATATGCATCACAAACTTCTTGTGTTGGTGCTTCTGCCATTACACGAATAAGTGGCTCTGTTCCAGATGGACGAACAAGAATACGGCCATCACCGTTCATTTCTTCCTCTACAACACGAATAATTTCTTTAATTTTTTCATTTTCTAATGCTAATTTTTTATCTGTTACACGAACGTTTACTAGCAATTGTGGGAATTTCGTCATTTCTCCTGCAAGCTCAGATAATGGTTTTTTCGTCATTTTCATGATGTTTACAAGTTGAAGTGCACTTAACATTCCGTCACCAGTTGTAATGTAATCAAGTAAGATAATATGGCCTGATTGTTCTCCACCTAAGTTGTAACCACCGCGTTTCATCTCTTCCATTACGTAGCGGTCACCGACTGCTGTTTTATCACTTGTAATATTATTTGCTTCAAGTGCTTTGTAGAAACCTAAGTTACTCATAACAGTTGAAACAACTGTATTATGTTTTAATTGACCAGTTTCTTTCATGTATTTCGCACAAATAAACATAATTTGATCACCGTCAACGATGTTTCCTTTTTCGTCTACAGCAATTAAACGGTCGCCATCGCCATCAAAAGCAAGTCCGATGTCAGCACCTTTTTCTTTTACTAATTCAGCTAATACTTCTGGATGTGTAGATCCTACACCTTCGTTAATATTCATACCGTTCGGTGAAGTCCCCATTGTTGAAATATCAGCTTCTAAATCTGCAAATAAGTATGGAGCTAAAGAAGATGTGGCACCATGTGCACAATCTAAAGCAATATGTAGGCCAGAGAAGTCTTCTTCAACAGTTTGTTTAATGTATTGTAAATATTTTTGTCCACCTTCAAAGTAATCGCTCACTTGTCCAAGGTTAGTACCTGTTGGACGTGGTAGTTCATCAACTTCTTTGTCTAATAAAGCTTCAATTTCAGCTTCTTGCTCATCTGTTAATTTAAAGCCGTCTGAACCAAAGAATTTAATACCGTTATCTTGTACTGGATTATGAGATGCAGAAATCATAACACCCGCTTGTGCGTCTAGTGCTTTTGTTAAATAAGCAACACCCGGTGTAGAAATAACGCCAAGGCGCATTACTTCTGCTCCAGTTGATAATAGACCTGCTACTAAAGCTCCTTCTAACATATGGCCAGATACACGTGTATCACGACCGATAATTACTTTTGGACGATCTGTATCTTTTGTTAATACATAACCACCAAAACGCCCAATTTTGAAAGCTAATTCAGGTGTTAACTCCTTATTTGCAACTCCGCGTACTCCATCTGTACCAAAATATTTACCCATTATGATTCGCTCCTTTTTCTTGCTCTTTTTGATTATGGTTATCTACTGTTGGTTCTTGACTAGTTTCTTTATCTTTATCTTGATTTTGGTTTTGATTATTTTCCTGTTCCGTTTCCTTTTCTGGATCGGGTTCAGGATTTTTTGGCTTCTGATTTTGATTTTCTTGATTGGTGTTTGAATCCGGTTGTTGACCGTTACCCTGTACTTCTTTATCTGGTTTTTCTTTTTTTACAATAGTAACTTTAGCACTTTTTTGTTTTGGCTCTATTGAAATATTACCAGGACCACTCACTTGAATAGAAATATCTTTCGTCCCTGAAGATACATTTTGCAGATTAATTACCGCTGTTATTTGGGCAGCTGTTATTTTATCTACTATACTTGCTTCTCCTGAAATATCAACACTTATCTTTTCATCTTGCGGCGAAATTAGCTGAGCCGTAACATCTTTAGAAAGTCCATTTTTTTGGATTGGGATACCATCAATCGTTTTTGTTTTCGTTTGCTTTGTTTTTTGTACTCCCACCGAAACCTTCACTTGATTCGGTTTTGCACTTGTTACACCCTTGGGTAATAAAACAGAGGCATCGAATGTTGTAGACTCTGTCAATTGACTAAAATCTACTTCGACCCCCTCTAGCGATTGTATATTATCCAAAATATCTTTTGGACCAGCTATCGTTACTTCTCTCGGCTCGACACTGATATTTGTAACTGCCAATCCTTCTGCTAAATTCCCCTTCTTCGTATACGTTACAGGAACAGTTTTTTCAGTATTATTGGCTGTAGTTTGCGTTGCCACATTCAACGTTACACTAATCTTAGATGGACTTGTTCTTACATTTAAACGTTTTCCTTCTTTATTGTATAATGTAACTTCGGGCGTTTTTGTAACAGTTTTATTAACACCTTTTAAATCAACATACGCTTTGGCAGATGAAATGCTTTCAATTTCTTCTTTCGTCCCAACTACCTCAACAGTATCCGGTTTAAGGCTTGATTTTTCGAGAGTAGCCCCCGCTGGCATCTGATCCTCATTTGATAATTTCAAATCTACATGAACATATTTTCTCGCCTTTTCATGAAGAGTAACTTTAATTGTTGATGGCTGAACTGTTCCTTTCACATCATCTGGAAGCCCGTTCGTTTTTAAAGAAATCTCATAAGTTCCTTTTGGACTATCTCGCAAATCAATTGGTATGTCAAATTGTTTTTTTGCTTTTGCTGTAGCAACTGATGCTTTTGGGCCTTCTAACTTCACCTTAACGCCCTCTGCTGGAATACCACTTACAATATATTTCTCCTCATCATACTTAAGGTTAATCGCATAATTAGTTAATGTTTCTTTCGTATCATTTGCAAAAGGTAATATACCTGATGTCGTATTTTTTTCAGTTAACGTCGCTGACATAAAAAGCATACACGCCAATAGTAATGAGATCCCTTTTAAAAACCAATGATTCTCCATTAACTTATCCATGACGCTTTCTCCTCCAATTCCATAAAGACGAAGAAGTCGTTTTTTCGTTCCCACTAAATTCAGCTAATAACATATCCTTCAGCTGTTCTGTCTTCAAATCACGATGCAACTTACCATTTTTCGTTAAAGAAATTTGACCAGTTTCTTCAGACACAACTACTGTAATACTATCAGTAACTTCACTAACTCCCATTGCAGCACGATGTCTAGTTCCTAATTCTTTAGAAATAAACGGACTTTCTGATAATGGAAGATAGCATGCTGCTGCTTTAATTGTACTTCCTTGCATAATTACCGCTCCGTCATGAAGAGGTGTATTTGGAATGAAAATATTAATAAGTAATTCCGATGATACGTTTGCATTCAGCGGAATACCCGTTTCCACATAATCACCCATACCGGTCTCTTTTGACAAAGTAATTAATGCACCAATTCTACGTTTCCCCATATATTCGGTTGCTTTTGCTATCGCTGTTGCAACCATTTCAGGTTCATCATCCTCATGCGTTCCAACACGCGAAAATAAACTCCCGCGCCCTAGCTGCTCAAGTGCTCTTCGCAATTCTGGCTGAAAGATAATAATAACGGCTAAAAATCCCCACGTTAATACTTGTTCAGTTAGCCAAGATAGCGTATGCAATTCAAGGAAAATACTAATCATCTTAACGACAATGATAACTGTAATCCCTTTTAAAAGTTGAACAGCTTTCGTCCCTCGGATTATAAGAATTAGCTTATATATAATAAACCATACAATGGCAATATCTAATGCCGTACTAAGATATTTCAAAATGGTCGTATCTTCAAAAGGCATGCTATCCCTTCCTCCTACTTACGAGCAATTCTATCCATATATTGAAATATTGTTTTATGCTCTATCTGTATGTATTTCCAACAACTAGTTAATTATACCATACATGAAATAAACGACAATTACAAACAACCCCCTTTAGCTCAAATTGGTAAGATGTCAAACATTTTTATCTTACAGTATAATATAAATCATTATTATACGCCTATTTTCAAATAAAAAAAGCAACTTCTCAGTTGCTTTTCTTACATTTATTTTAGTTTTTCACCGAATAAAGAACCCATTAAAGCAACTGCTGTTGTTGCCGTTCTATTTCTCTCATCTAAAATCGTATTTACCTCAACAAATTCAGCAGATGTGATAATATCAGCTTCCGCTAACATTTCCATCGCCAAGTGGCTTTCACGATAAGATAGACCACCAATTACAGGCGTTCCAACACCTGGTGCATCATGAGGATCAAGACCATCTAAATCTAATGATAAGTGTACACCATCAGTATGAGATAAATATGCGATTGTTTCTTCCATAACAGCCGTCATCCCCATACGATCAATTTCATGCATCGAGAACACTTTAATACCTTCATTGCGAATGAAGTCTTTTTCTCCTTCATCTAATGCACGCGCACCGATAATTACAACATTCTCTTTTTTCACCTTTGGATATGCTCCGTATAAATCTACAAGTGAAGAATGTCCATAACCTAAACTTGCAGCAAGTGACATACCGTGAATATTTCCAGATGGTGAAGTTTCCTCTGTATTTAAATCACCGTGTGCATCATACCAAATAACACCTAAGTTTTTATAATGTTTGGCTACACCAGCTAATGTACCGATAGCAATACTATGGTCACCACCTAATACAAGTGGAAAACGACCTTCTTCTATAATATGATCCACCTTACTTGCTAATTCATTACATACAGTTGCAACTTGTCTAAGGTTTCTTAATTTTGTATTTTCATCTACCTCTTTTTCTCTCTCTATACATATATCTCCCATATCTTTAACGTCATATCCAATTTCTTCAATTCTTTCAATTACCCCTGCATAACGGATCGCGCTCGGTCCCATATCAACTCCACGACGCATCTGTCCTAAATCCATTGGAACTCCAATAACTGAAATTTCTTTTTTCATAGATAGTATCCCCCTTTTATGCCTTCACTAAATATTTTAAATCTTTTATATAGTCTGACTCAACTCGACATTTTTTTGTATGGATATACAATTTATTCACTTATATTCACGTTGAAAATCAAATTTCAAGACTATTCTATGTATAAAGTTAACTTAATGAAACAATCGCAATCACTATTATCAAATAATAATAATAAAACACTCCTACATTTAGAAGTGTTTTTCTGACGCTATTTTCCATACTGCTGCAATATTCTTCGTTGTCATTTCAATATTTTCTTCTGCTACTCTATATGCTTCTTCTAGTGTCATCGGTCTCGTTGTAATACTAAATACCGCATCTATTCCTTTCTCGTAAACAGCTGGATAATCAGATGATACAGACCCTCCAATAGCAATTACAGGCACAGAAAAACGTTTCGCACGCCCCGCAACACCAACAGGAGCCTTCCCATATGCAGTTTGTTCATCTATTCTACCTTCACCAGTTATAATGAGATCTGCATCTTCTATATGTTTATCGAAATTTGTATAATTCAATACAATTTCAATGCCCCTTCGCAAGTCTCCCTTTAACACTGAAATAACAGCTGCTCCCATTCCTCCCGCTGCCCCTGCACCAGGTATTTCAGATACATCAAAAGATACATATCGTTTAAGGATATTCGCGTAATGTTTTAAATTCTCATCTAGCTCTTTCATCATCTCTACATTCGCACCCTTTTGTCTCCCAAATACGAAAGATGCTCCCTGCATTCCGACTAATGGATTATCCACATCACAGGCCGCTTCTATCTTTACTCCCTTTAAGCGTGGGTCCAGTTGTGAAAAATCAATAGCAACAATTGAATGTAATGTGCCTCCAGATGGATTTATTACTTCATCCTTGTCATTTATAAATCTTACTCCTAAAGCTGCTAACATACCTGCCCCACCATCATTTGTAGCACTTCCTCCAAGTCCTAAAATTATGTACTTCACTCCTTGATCTAGCGCATGTAATATAAGTTCTCCTGTTCCTTTTGTCGTTGTAATAAGTGGATTGCGCTTTTCAACTGGAACGTGCTGTAATCCTGATGCTGCTGCCATTTCAATAAACGCTGTCTTTTTATCTTTAGAAATGCCATAAAAAGCTTGTACACCTTGTCTAAGCGGTCCTGTCACACTAATTGATATAATTCTCCCCCCTGTAGCATCAACAAGTGATTCAACCGTCCCTTCTCCTCCATCTCCAATTGGTATTTTTACATACTCTGCATTAGGAAAAATCGCTCTAAAACCTTTTTCAATAGCTCCACATACTTCTATAGCTTTTAGGCTTTCTTTATATGAATCAGATGCAATAACAACTTTCACAATTATCCCCCCATCCCTTATTTTTACGTTTTCTTCATTTTAAACGATAAATATAAAAGTTGTCTTTTTAAACACAAAAAAGCTTACATCGTATGATGTAAGCTTTTTCTATTTAGATGGAGCCTAGCGGGATCGAACCGCTGACCTCCTGCGTGCAAGGCAGGCGCTCTCCCAGCTGAGCTAAGGCCCCTTAGTAATAAAGCGGAAGACGGGATTCGAACCCGCGACCCCAACCTTGGCAAGGTTGTATTCTACCACTGAACTACTTCCGCGAAAATGGTGAGCCATGAAGGATTCGAACCTTCGACCCTCTGATTAAAAGTCAGATGCTCTACCAACTGAGCTAATGGCTCGTAAATGGCTGGGCTAGCTGGATTCGAACCAGCGCATGACGGAGTCAAAGTCCGTTGCCTTACCGCTTGGCTATAGCCCATTAATATTTACTAGTATGGTTATCTTCTCAAAAAAATAAACCCTTTCAGGTTATTTTAAAGAAAATGGTGGAGGGGGGCAGATTCGAACTGCCGAACCCGAAGGAGCGGATTTACAGTCCGCCGCGTTTAGCCACTTCGCTACCCCTCCGACATTTAAACATATATGGTGGAGGATGACGGGATCGAACCGCCGACCCCCTGCTTGTAAGGCAGGTGCTCTCCCAGCTGAGCTAATCCTCCAAAAGTGGTGACCCGTACGGGATTCGAACCCGTGTTACCGCCGTGAAAGGGCGGTGTCTTAACCACTTGACCAACGGGCCAAAAATTTAAAAACTTTTCCAAGCTTCCAACCGGGCTTGAACCGGTGACCTCTTCCTTACCATGGAAGTACTCTACCAGCTGAGCTATGGAAGCATAATGGCTCCGCAGGTAGGAATCGAACCTACGACCGATCGGTTAACAGCCGATAGCTCTACCGCTGAGCTACTGCGGAATAATACAAGCCTGGCAACGTCCTACTCTCACAGGGACAAGGTCCCAACTACCATCGGCGCTAGAGAGCTTAACTTCCGTGTTCGGTATGGGAACGGGTGTGACCTCTCTGCCATCATTACCAGACTTTTATCATTATACACATTCTTTTCAGAATGTCAAAAGGAATTTTAAATATATATTCCTTCAAAACTAGATAACATTGCTACATATTATATGGTTAAGTCCTCGATCTATTAGTATTCGTCAGCTCCACATGTCACCATGCTTCCACCTCGAACCTATCAACCTGATCATCTTTCAGGGATCTTACTAGCTTACGCTATGGGAAATCTCATCTTGAGGGGGGCTTCATGCTTA
>NZ_FNUW01000037.1:0-47401 GCF_900108285.1 Bacillus sp. ok061
AAGCATGAAGCCCCCCTCAAGATGAGATTTCCCATAGCGTAAGCTAGTAAGATCCCTGAAAGATGATCAGGTTGATAGGTTCGAGGTGGAAGCATGGTGACATGTGGAGCTGACGAATACTAATAGATCGAGGACTTAACCATATAATATGTAGCAAATGTTATCTAGTTTTGAAGGAATATGCCTTCATAGTTTGGTGATGATGGCAGAGAGGTCACACCCGTTCCCATACCGAACACGGAAGTTAAGCTCTCTAGCGCCGATGGTAGTTGGGACCTTGTCCCTGTGAGAGTAGGACGTCGCCAAGCAACTAAAACACGAGTCATTTGACTCGTGTTTTTTCGTGTTTTCTTTTATAATCTATAGTAATTAAAAAATATGTTTAAATAATTACTATTTTGATTAAATGCAGGGGAATGTGGCTAGGATAGTGAATAAGCAAAAGTGTTGCAAATTTTATTAATACGTATATAATTAAAGTCAAAGATAGTCAAAGTCAATAAAGGTGGCGGATAAATGAGAAATATATCTGATATCATTGAGCAATATCTAAAGCAAGTTATTGACTTAAGCAATAATAATGTGATTGAAATCAAGAGAAATGAGATTGCGGATCGATTCGAGTGCGTACCATCTCAAATCAATTATGTAATCAATACCCGTTTTACGTTAGAAAGAGGATTTGTAGTAGAAAGTAAACGTGGTGGAGGAGGTTACATTCGCATTATAAAAGTCAAACTGCATGACGATATAGATATTATTGATCAAATGCTTCATATGATTGATCATAGCGTTGCGCAAGGGAATGCAGAAAGTATGATTATACGTTTAATAGAAGAGGGAATCATAACAAATCGTGAAGCGAAACTGATGCTAAGCGTAATAGATCGTTCTGTATTATCAATGGATGTTCCTTCTCGAGATGAACTTAGGGCTCGAATATTATGCGCAATGTTAAGAACACTGAAATATAAATAAATATAACTTTTGTAAAAGAACGATAACTAAGATAAAGCAGTTAAATATTGTAGAAGTTTTGAAAAAGAACATGCACTTTTATTTAAACGGATTCAGGAAAGCGAACAATCTAGTAATGTATGAAAAGTACCATGAGATAGAGCGTTCCTGTTGTAAAGGTGGGGATAGTGATGACTTGTCAAAACTGTAATATAAGACCAGCAACTTTACATTATACAAAAGTAATTAACGAGAAGAAGGCGGAAGTTCATCTTTGTGAGCAATGTGCAGAGCAAAGTGGCTATACGTCTTTCTTTCAATCATCGCAGTCTAACTTTTCATTTCATGATTTATTTGCTGGTTTATTACACGGTGAATCAACAATGTTTGAAGAAGGAAAAAATGGATTTTCAAATGCAGATATAGTAAGATGTCCAGATTGTAAGATGACATATGAACAATTTACAAAAGTCGGACGTTTTGGCTGTTATTCTTGTTACGATACATTTAAGGAGCATTTAAAGCCATTATTAAAACGCCTTCACGGTGGGCATACAGAACATTGTGGAAAAATTCCGGAACGTATAGAAGGAAATATCCACTTAAAGAAAGAATTAGATGAACTAAAACTTATTCTGAAACAATACGTACAGAAAGAGGAATTTGAGAAAGCTGCAGAGGTAAGAGATAAGATCCGAGGTCTTGAAATACAGCTTAGTGAGCATAGAGAGGGGGAATAGTTCTATGTCACTGGACAAAATTATGAACGAAGCAATTAGTCCATGGATGAAGGGGGATGGCCCTGATTCTGATATTGTTTTAAGTAGTCGAATTCGTTTGGCTCGTAATTTTAAACAATATCAATTTTCCACTATGCAAAACGAAGAAGAAGCTAAACAGATTCATGAATTATTCAAAAAGAAATTTATAAATAAAGCAGTAGGGCCCTTTGGGGAGTTTGGACTATTAAAGATGAATGAATTAACCCCTCTTCAAAGGAGAGTTTTAGTCGAAAAGCATTTAATTAGTCCCAATCTTGCAGGGACAGAATATGGAGCATGTCTACTATCAGAAAGTGAACATATTAGTGTTATGCTTAATGAAGAAGACCATATTCGGATTCAGTGCCTATTTTCAGGATTACAGTTATCAGAGGCACTTCAAAGTGCCAATCAAATAGATAATTGGATTGAGAAAGAAGTTGAATACGCTTTTGATGAATCACTTGGATATATTACGAGTTGTCCTACTAATGTTGGCACAGGGTTAAGAGCTTCTGTGATGATTCATTTACCGGGACTGGTTTTAACAAAAAGAATTAGCCGTATTATACAAGTAATTCAAAAATTAGGGTTAGTAGTAAGAGGAATATACGGTGAAGGTAGCGAAGCGTTAGGTAATATATTTCAAGTTTCAAATCAAATGACGCTAGGAAAGTCTGAAGAAGATATTATTGCAGATTTAAAGAGTGTCATTCAACAAATTATACAGCAAGAAAAAATGGCTAGAGAATTAATTGTACAAAATTCAAGTATTGAACTTGAAGATAAGGTTTATCGTTCTTACGGCATACTAGCAAACAGTCGTTTAATTCAATCTGCAGAAGCAGCCAATTGCTTATCAGATGTACGACTTGGTATTGATCTAGGATATATAAAAGGTATATCGAGAAATATTTTGACTGAGCTAATGGTTCTTACGCAACCAGGTATTTTACAACAATACGCAGGTGGACCTTTAGCGCCAGAAGAAAGAGATTATCGAAGAGCAACCTTAATCCGTGAGCGATTACGTATTGAAAAAAACTAAGCGCAAGTAGGAGGCGATTTCTATGATGTTTGGAAGATTTACAGAAAGAGCACAGAAAGTGTTAGCTTTATCTCAAGAGGAAGCAATTCGTATTGGGCATAATAATATTGGAACAGAACATATTTTACTTGGGCTTGTACGCGAAGGTGAAGGAATTGCAGCAAAAGCATTAATTGCTCTTGGATTAAGTCCAGAGAAAGTTCAAAAAGAAGTAGAAGCGTTAATTGGGCGAGGAACAGAAGCTTCTCAAACTGTACATTATACACCTCGTGCTAAAAAGGTTATTGAATTATCTATGGATGAAGCGCGTAAGCTAGGCCATTCTTACGTTGGAACAGAACACATTTTACTCGGTTTAATCCGTGAAGGTGAAGGTGTAGCCGCACGTGTTTTAAATAATTTAGGTGTAAGTCTAAATAAAGCAAGACAACAAGTGTTACAACTTCTTGGAAGTAATGAAGCTAGTTCAGGTCATCAAGGTGGTTCAGCAACAAATGCAAATACACCGACACTTGACAGTTTAGCAAGGGACTTAACAGTTGTTGCACGTGAAAATCGCTTAGACCCTGTTATTGGACGCGGTAAAGAAATTCAACGTGTAATTGAGGTATTAAGCCGTAGAACGAAAAATAACCCAGTATTAATTGGTGAGCCTGGTGTAGGTAAAACGGCAATTGCAGAAGGATTAGCACAGCAAATTGTAAATAATGAAGTTCCTGAAACTTTAAGAGATAAGCGTGTTATGACATTAGATATGGGTACAGTGGTAGCTGGAACGAAATATCGTGGTGAATTTGAAGATCGTTTAAAGAAAGTGATGGATGAAATTCGCCAAGCAGGCAATATTATTCTATTTATTGATGAGCTTCATACATTAATTGGTGCAGGTGGAGCAGAAGGTGCAATCGATGCATCGAATATTTTAAAACCATCTTTAGCACGAGGAGAGCTACAATGTATTGGGGCAACAACTTTAGATGAGTATCGTAAATATATTGAAAAAGACGCGGCTTTAGAAAGACGTTTTCAACCAATTCATGTTGATGAGCCAAGTTTAGAAGAATCGATTCAAATCTTGAAAGGTTTACGTGATCGTTATGAGGCGCATCACCGTGTATCTATTACAGATGACGCTATTGATGCAGCTGTAAAACTTTCAGATCGTTATATTACAGATCGCTTTTTACCGGATAAAGCAATTGATTTAATTGATGAAGCTGCTTCAAAAGTTCGCTTACGTTCTTATACAACACCACCAAACTTAAAAGAGCTTGAAGTGAAGCTTGAGGAGATTCGAAAAGAAAAAGATGCAGCTGTACAAAGTCAAGAATTTGAAAAGGCTGCATCCTTACGTGATATGGAGCAACGCTTACGTGAGAAGTTAGAAGATACAAAACGTCAATGGAAAGAGCAACAAGGAAAAGAAAATTCAGAGGTTACGGTAGAAGATATTGCAAATGTCGTTTCTACATGGACGCGTATCCCAGTTTCTAAACTTGCACAAACAGAGACTGATAAATTATTAAATTTAGAATCCATTCTTCATGATCGTTTGATTGGTCAAGATGAAGCAGTAGTAGCTGTAGCAAAAGCTGTTCGTCGTGCAAGAGCAGGATTAAAAGATCCGAAGCGCCCGATTGGTTCATTTATTTTCTTAGGACCAACAGGTGTAGGTAAAACAGAACTTGCAAGAGCACTAGCAGAATCTATGTTCGGTGATGAAGATGCAATGATTCGCATCGATATGTCAGAGTACATGGAGAAGCATTCTACTTCCCGTTTAGTTGGTTCTCCTCCAGGATATGTTGGATATGAAGAAGGTGGACAATTAACAGAGAAAGTTCGTCGCAAGCCATATTCAGTTGTATTATTAGATGAGGTAGAGAAAGCTCATCCGGATGTGTTTAATATTTTACTACAAGTATTAGAAGATGGTCGTTTAACAGATTCTAAAGGACGTACAGTTGATTTCCGTAATACAATTGTTATTATGACGTCTAACGTTGGTGCCGAGGCGTTAAAACGTAACAAACATCTTGGATTTAATGTCCAAGATGAAAGCCGTGATTATTCGGATATGAAAGGTAAAGTAATGGATGAGTTGAAAAAGGCATTTCGTCCAGAATTCTTAAACCGTATTGATGAAATTATCGTATTCCATATGCTTGAGAAAAAACATATTCAAGAGATTGTAACTCTTATGGTAAATCAGTTAGTAAATCGCTTAAAAGAACAAGAAATCGAATTGCACTTAACGGAAGGGGCAATTTCAGCTATTGCTGATAAAGGATTTGATCGTGAATACGGTGCTCGTCCACTTCGTAGAGCAATTCAGAAACATGTAGAAGATAGACTATCAGAAGAACTTTTAAAAGGTGCTATTGAGAAAGGACAAAAAGTTATCTTTGATGTAGAAGGAGAATCATTTGTCATTCATAGTGCGGAAAAGGTAAAATAAGTATAGACAAACAAAGAGGGCTACGCGATAGCCCTCTTTCTTGTACGAGAAGGATAAACGTTTATAGACGAAAGTGAAGTGAACTATAAAAAGATATGGCTAAAAAGAAAACGAAATTTATATGTCAAGAATGTGGTTATCAGTCACCAAAATATATGGGTAAATGTCCTGGATGTGGTCAATGGAATACACTTGTTGAAGAAATGGAGCCAGTTGTATCATCCAGGCGCCTTAATTACGCGAATGCAATTCAAACGGAAGTAACAAAACCAAGACGTCTTACCGAAGTAGAAACAAAGTCTGAGGCACGTATTGAAACGGAATTTCAAGAGTTTAATCGTGTGCTTGGTGGCGGAATTGTAGATGGGTCCTTAGTACTTATTGGTGGAGACCCTGGGATTGGGAAATCAACATTACTATTACAAATTTCATCACAATTAGCAGATTCTTCATATGATGTATTATACATATCGGGTGAGGAGTCGGCAAAGCAGATTAAACTTCGTGCAGATCGTTTGCATGTAAAGGGTAGCAATCTATTTGTTGTAGCAGAGACAGACCTGCAGCGTATTGCAGCACATATTGAAGAGATGAATCCAGCTTTTGTTGTTATTGATTCTATTCAAACAATACATTTACCTGAGGTGACGTCAGCACCAGGAAGTGTGGCACAAGTACGTGAATGTACAGCGGAATTAATGAAACTTGCAAAAACAAAAGGAATCCCTATTTTCATCGTCGGGCATGTGACAAAAGAAGGAGCAATTGCAGGACCTCGTATGTTAGAACATATGGTCGATGCAGTTCTTTACTTTGAAGGAGATCGACACCATACGTATCGTATTTTACGAGCTGTGAAGAACCGTTTTGGTTCCACGAATGAAATGGGTATCTTTGAAATGAAAGAGCTTGGTCTTGCGGAAGTTTTAAATCCTTCCGAAATCTTCCTTGAGGAAAGGCCGGTTGGTGTTGCAGGATCAACAGTAGTTGCTTCAATGGAAGGAACAAGACCTGTTTTAGTAGAAATACAAGCATTAATCTCCCCTACTAGTTTTGGAAATCCTCGAAGAATGGCGACGGGAATTGATCATAACCGTGTTTCGCTTATTATGGCAGTATTAGAAAAAAGAACAGGTTTACTATTGCAAAATCAAGATGCATATTTAAAAGTAGCTGGTGGTTTGAAATTAGACGAACCGGCAATTGATTTAGCAGTGGCTTTAAGTATAGCCTCAAGTTTTAGGGATAAATCTACGGCACCAACTGATGCAGTAATAGGAGAAGTAGGATTAACTGGAGAAATAAGAAGAGTATCAAGAATCGAACAACGTGTACAAGAAGCGGCTAAATTAGGATTTCAACGTGTTATTATTCCTAGAAAAAACTTAGGAGGATGGACAATTCCGGATGGGATTGAGGTTGTAGGTGTTTCTAATTTAGGAGAAGCGCTTCGTTTGACATTAGGAGGCTAGGCTATGGAAGAAAATAAGCAACGTGTCAAAAGTATGATTAATATTTTACAGCTCGTGGCCCCAGGAACACCACTGCGTGAAGGGATAGATAATGTACTTCGCGCACAAACAGGGGGGCTAATTGTTCTTGGATATAATGAGCAGATTAAAAGTATTGTTGATGGTGGTTTTCACATTAATTGTGCATTCTCTCCTGCTAGTTTATATGAATTAGCAAAAATGGACGGGGCACTTATTTTAAATGAAACGGGAAGTAAAATTTTAATAGCGAATGCACAGTTAGTTCCAGAGGCATCTATTGATTCTATTGAAACAGGTATGCGTCACCGAACAGCAGAACGTGTAGCGAAGCAGACGGGTAGTCTTGTTGTGGCCATTTCACAAAGACGTAACGTAATTACGCTATATCAAGGGAACTTACGTTATACACTAAAAGATATAGGGGTTATTTTAACAAAAGCAAATCAAGCTATTCAAACGTTAGAAAAATATAAGGCTGTATGGAATGATGGTATTACGAATTTGGGCATTCTAGAATTTGAAGAGGTCGTTACAATGTCTGAGGTAGTTCACGTTTTACATAGTGTTGAAATGGTACTGCGTATTAAAAATGAAATATTGAGCTATATTCATGAGTTAGGAACAGAAGGTAGGTTAATTCGTTTACAGCTTACAGAATTGCTAGCTGATTTAGAAGCAGAGGCAGCATTGTTAATTAAAGATTATCACCAGGAGAAAACACAAGACCATCATCAAATTTTGAAAAAGTTACAGGACCTTGCAAATACACAACTTTTAGAGGATAGTGATTTAGTTAAATTACTTGGCTATCCAGGGCAAACCAGTTTAGAAGAAAGTGTGACGCCAAGGGGATATCGAATTACAAGCAAAATCTCTCGTGTTCCGCCACTTATCATTGAAAATTTAATTAATCGATTCAAAACGTTGCAAGGAGTTTGTCGCGCGACTATTCATGAATTGGATGATGTGGAAGGAATTGGGGAAGTAAGGGCGAAGAAAATACGAGAAGGCCTAAAAAGAATTCAAGAGCATCTCTATATGAGTAGACACAATTAAGAATATTACATTGATTCCATAATATAACGACACTAGAACATTTTTGGTATATGATATGATATATTGGTAAATAAAACTATTTATAAAAAAACACGTCCGCTTTTGCATTCGGCGTTTTGATTAGCGAAACAATGGTTAATAATGAGTAGGAGGTGGTTGGATGTTAAAACGGATCGTACAGCTCTTCTTTCTAGTAATCGGGGGAGCGTTAGGGATTTACTTAATCCCAAAAGTTATTAATGTATTAGACATCGGTGCTGTTCCTTTATTGGAAGGATCGTATGTTCGTGCGATTATTGGTGCAATTATTTTATTTTTAACAACATTTTGGCTTGTAGATTATATTGTTCAACTTATTAAGCATATTGAAGAGGCTCTTGTAAAGGCGCCTGTAGCAGATGTTTTATTTGGTACATTAGGATTGATCTCTGGTCTTATTGTTGCATATTTAATTTTAATACCGATTCGTGAATTTACAATTCCGGTTATTAGTACGGTATTGCAAGTGTTCTTCACTCTTTTACTTGGATATTTAGGATTCCAAGTAGGATTTAAAAAGAGGAATGAATTGCTAGGATTATTTACATTACCCCAACGCGGAGGTAAGAAGAAAAATAATAGCGAGAACGAAGAGGTAGAAGCAGAAAAATCTACGACTCATTGGAAAATTCTCGATACGAGTGTAATTATCGATGGACGTATTGCTGATATTTGCCAAACGAAGTTTTTGGAAGGAACAATTGTGATTCCACAATTCGTATTAGAAGAGCTTCAGCATATTGCCGATTCTTCCGATGCTTTAAAGCGTAATCGTGGTCGCAGAGGACTAGACATTTTAAATCGTATTCAAAAAGAGATGCCGATTCCGGTAGAAATTTATGAAGGCGATTTCGAGGATATCCAAGAGGTGGATAGCAAACTTGTAAAGTTAGCAAAAGTCACCGGTGGAACTGTAGTAACGAATGATTTCAACTTAAATAAAGTTTCTGAATTACAAGGAGTAACGGTGTTAAACATTAATGATTTAGCTAATGCAATTAAACCAGTTGTACTCCCTGGCGAAGAATTAAATGTTTATGTTGTGAAAGATGGTAAAGAGCAAAACCAAGGTGTTGCGTACTTAGATGATGGTACGATGATTGTAGTAGAAGATGGTAGAGAGTATGTAGGTTCGCAACTTAATGTACTGGTTACTAGCGTATTACAAACATCAGCTGGTCGTATGATTTTCGCAAAACGTAAATTATTAGAAAAAGCATTATAGGTAGAGGATTATTAATATGTATACATTAATTATTCCGGCAGCCGGCCAAGGAAAGCGGATGGGTGCTGGCAAAAATAAGTTGTTCTTACTTATAAACGAAGTACCGATTATCGTTCATACATTACGTGCTTTTGAAAGAGATAAAGCGTGCAAAAGTATTGTTATGGCAATTAACGAAGAGGAACGCCCGTATTTTGAAGAATTAATGCAGAAGTATCCGATTGAAAAACAGGTACAATTTATTCAGGGTGGAGCCGAAAGACAAGATAGTGTATATAACGCGATTCAGCATGCGAGTGATGTTGAATACATTCTTGTACATGACGGAGCGCGCCCATTCGTAACGAATAAAGTGATTCAAGACGTATTAACAGCAGCAGAAAAATATGGAGCTTCCATTTGTGCAGTGCCAGTAAAGGATACAGTTAAGAAAGTAGAGCAAGGTGTTGTTGTCGAAACGGTAGAACGATCTCAGCTTAAGGCTGTACAAACACCGCAAGGGTTCTCTGTTTCTCTTTTGTTAGAAGCTCATAGAAGTGCAAAACAGAGCTGTTTTCTTGGTACAGATGATGCAAGTCTCGTGGAACGTATTGGTAAGCAAGTAGGTGTAGTAGAGGGGAGTTACTATAATATTAAAGTGACGACTCCAGAGGATTTACTAATTGCTGAAAGTTTCCTTCATGTTCAGAAAAAATAGCCGTGATGGTGTATAACAAAGGAAAGCTCGGCAATGGCCGGGCTTTTCTTTGTAGGGATATCAATATAATATAGAGTCATAAAGCTCAGTGGTTTAGCTCAAGGAGGATGTAAAGAATGTTTCGAATTGGACAAGGTTTTGATGTGCATGAATTTGCGGAAGGTAGACCGTTAATTATTGGCGGAATTACAATTCCACACGAGAAAGGATTAATCGGTCATTCAGATGCAGATGTATTGTTACATACGATTGCTGATGCATGTTTAGGTGCCATTGCAGCAGGAGATATTGGAAAGCATTTTCCTGATACAGACCCAGCTTTTAAAGATGCAGATTCAGCTGTATTGTTACAAAAAGTTTGGGAATTTGTGCGTGAACAAGGTTACGAGTTAGGGAACTTAGATTGTACAATTATTGCTCAAAAGCCAAAAATGGCACCGCATATTGAAAGTATGCGTAAACGTATTAGTGAACTGTTAGAAACATCTATAGATAACATTAATGTAAAGGCAACAACAACAGAAAAATTAGGATTTACAGGTAGGGAAGAAGGAATTGCTTCTCAAGCAGTGGTATTATTACAGAAAAAATAATGGTTTTTAATTCGTAAGATGGATAATCACATTTTTTTGTTGTACAATTATAGAATGTGTAGACATTAAGAATGGAAGGTGTACCAATTATGGAAAAGCAAGTGAGAGTGCGCTATGCGCCAAGTCCAACAGGACACTTACATATCGGAAATGCGCGTACGGCATTATTTAATTATTTATTTGCTCGTCATTTAGATGGCAAGTTTATTATTCGTATTGAAGATACTGATGTAAAACGTAACGTGGCTGGTGGAGAAGAAAGCCAATTAAAATACTTGAAATGGCTCGGTATGGACTGGGATGAAGGTGTTGATGTTGGTGGTGAATTTGGACCATATCGTCAAACAGAGCGTTTAGATATTTATAAAAAATTATATCTAGATTTATTAGAGCGTGGTTTAGCTTACAAATGTTATATGACAGAAGAAGAGCTAGAAGCAGAGCGTGAAGGACAAATTTCTCGTGGTGAAACACCTCGTTATGCAGGTAACCACCGTGATTTAACTGAAGAACAAATGAAAGAATTTGAAGCTGAGGGACGTATTCCAAGTATTCGTTTCCGTGTACCAGCTGATCGTGATTACACATTTAAAGATATCGTAAAAGATGAAGTAGCATTCCATTCAAATGATTTCGGTGATTTCGTTATCGTGAAAAAAGATGGAATTCCAACTTATAACTTTGCGGTAGCAGTAGATGATCACTTAATGGAAATTACACATGTACTTCGTGGTGATGACCATATTTCAAATACGCCAAAACAAATGATGATTTATGAAGCTTT
Organism: Bacillus sp. ok061; assembly: GCF_900108285.1. Taxonomy (NCBI): domain Bacteria; kingdom Bacillati; phylum Bacillota; class Bacilli; order Caryophanales; family Bacillaceae; genus Bacillus; species Bacillus sp. ok061. The sequence continues at coordinate 11,112 of NZ_FNUW01000037.1, forward strand.
CGGTTGGGATATCCCGCAATTTGGCCATATGACTTTAATTGTAAATGAAAGCCGTAAAAAATTAAGTAAGCGTGATGAATCTATTATTCAATTTATTGAGCAATATAAAGAGCTTGGATATCTTCCAGAAGCAATCTTTAACTTTATTGCACTACTAGGTTGGTCGCCGGTAGGAGAAGAAGAAATCTTCTCTCAAGAAGAGTTTATCAAAATGTTCGATGCAGCTCGTTTATCAAAATCACCTGCATTATTTGATTCTCAAAAATTAAAATGGATGAACAACCAATATATGAAAAAGCAAGATTTAGATACGGTGGTAGAATTAAGCTTACCGCATCTAGTGAAAGCTGGACGTATAGGTGAAACTTTAAGTGAACAAGAGCAAGCTTGGATTCGTGATGTAATTGCGTTATATCATGAACAAATGAGTTTTGGAGCTGAAATTGTAGAGCTTTCTGAAATGTTCTTCAAAGATCATGTTGATCATGAAGAAGAAGGACAAGAAGTATTAAAAGGTGAACAGGTACCAGAAGTACTTCGTGCATTTGCTGGTCAAGTAGAAGCACTAGAGGCGATGGAACCAGAAGCAATTAAGGCAGCTATTAAAGCAGTTCAAAAGGAAACAGGTCATAAAGGTAAAAACTTATTTATGCCAATCCGTGTTGCAACTACTGGTCAAACACATGGGCCAGAGCTTCCTAATGCTATTGCACTTCTTGGAAAAGAAAAAGTTTTAAATCGTCTTCAAAAAGTAATTGGTTAACATTTTCTAGGTTTAGAAATATAATAAGTATACTTAAAACCTAATAAGGAAAAGCGACGAGAAGGAGAAGTAGAAAATCAGGCTTTTTACAGAGAGAACCACCTTTAGGCTGGAAGTGGTTTATAAGCGGGTTTTTGAAATGCCCCTTCGAGTCTTCTGCTGAACAGCAAAATGTTTTGTGAAACATCTTAAGGCGTTAAAGTAAGCAGAAGCGGTGTACACCGTTATCAGAGATGAGTTTGAGGCTTTTTTAGCCTAAACAGAGTGGAACCGCGCTTAAAAGGCGTCTCTGTCAATATGACAGAGGCGTCTTTTTTTATACCGTAAAACTGGGTATGAGTATAAATTTTATCTACGTGTATAAAGATTTAGGGAGATAAGTAGGGAGTTAGTTCACTCGAAAAAGCAGCCCATAAAGGGGAGGGAACATCGATGTTTAAGAGGCTTCGGGAAGATATTGAAGTCGTTTTTGAACAGGATCCAGCGGCAAGAGGTTATTTCGAAGTCATTTTAACTTACTCTGGATTACATGCAGTTTGGGCTCATCGAATTGCACATGCTTTTTATAAAAGGGATTTTTTCTTTCTTGCACGTTTTGTTTCGCAAGTTAGTCGTTTTTTTACTGGCATTGAGATTCATCCAGGAGCAACTATTGGTCGACGCTTTTTCATAGACCATGGAATGGGAGTTGTAATTGGAGAAACTTGTGAAATTGGTGATAATGTAACAATTTATCAAGGGGTTACATTAGGTGGTACAGGAAAAGAAAAAGGCAAGAGGCATCCAACAATTCAGGATAATGTATTAATTGCGACGGGTGCTAAAGTCCTTGGTTCTATTACTGTGGGAGAGAATTCTAAAATCGGGGCAGGGTCTGTCGTATTAAAAGAAGTTCCTGCACATTCTACAGTTGTAGGTATACCTGGCCGAGTCGTTATTCAAAATGGAGTGAAGATTGGTCAAGAATTAAATCACTCTGACCTTCCGGATCCAATTTTTGATAAATTAAAGGCTATGGAAGTAGAACTTGATAAATTGAAGAAACAACTGGAAGTAAAGGTAGAAAGGAAGGATAAAAATGACTATTCACATTTATAATACGTTAACACGTCAAAAAGAAGAGTTTGTTCCATTAGAAGAAAATAAGGTAAAGATGTATGTATGCGGACCTACAGTTTATAATTACATTCATATTGGCAATGCAAGACCCCCTATGGTATTCGATACAGTACGTCGCTATCTAGAATATAAAGGGTACGATGTGCAATACGTATCGAACTTTACGGACGTAGATGATAAATTAATTAAAGCGGCAAATGAATTAGGTGAAGATGTACCGACAATTGCTGATCGTTTTGTTGAAGCGTACTTTGAAGATGTAACAGCGCTAGGTTGCAAACACGCAACAGTTCATCCTCGTGTAACAGAAAATATGGATATCATTATTGAATTTATTCAAGAACTTGTGAATAAAGGGTATGCATACGAATCAGAGGGTGATGTGTACTTTAAAACGAAGGAATTCGAAGGTTACGGTAAATTATCACATCAACCAATCGCAGATTTACGTCACGGTGCGCGTATTGAAGTAGGAGAAAAGAAACAAGACCCTCTTGATTTTGCTTTATGGAAAGATGCTAAAGAAGGAGAAATCTTCTGGGAAAGCCCTTGGGGGAAAGGTCGTCCAGGCTGGCATATTGAATGCTCGGCAATGGCACGTAAATACTTAGGAGATACAATCGATATTCATGCTGGTGGTCAAGACTTAGCATTTCCTCATCATGAGAATGAAATTGCGCAGTCTGAGGCGTTAACTGGAAAAACATTTGCACGTTATTGGATGCACAATGGATATATTAATATTAATAATGAGAAGATGTCTAAGTCATTGGGGAACTTTATTTTAGTTCACGATATCATTAAGCAATATAATCCGCAGTTAATTAGATTCTTTATGCTATCGGTACATTACCGTCATCCAATTAATTTCAGTGAAGAGTTATTACAAAGCACAAATAACGGACTGGAAAGAATTAAGACGGCTTATGGTAACTTAAAACATCGTATGGAAAGTAGTACCGATTTAACAGACCATAATGAGAAATGGTTAGCGGAACTGGAAAAATTCCAGACTGCATTTGAAGAAGCGATGAATGATGACTTCAACACTGCTAATGCAATCACTGAGTTATATAATGTGGCAAATCATGCGAATCAATATTTACTGGAAGAACATACGTCTACAGTGGTAATTGAAGTATACGTAAAACAACTTGAAACATTATTTGATATTTTAGGGTTAGAATTAGCGCAAGAAGAGTTGCTTGATGAAGAAATTGAGGCACTTATTCAAAAACGCATTGAAGCTCGTAAAAATCGTGATTTTGCATTATCAGATCAAATTCGCGATGACTTAAAAGACCGTAATATTATTTTAGAAGATACCGCTCAAGGTACAAGATGGAAAAGAGGATAAGAATGATTGATGCAAAGCAATTAAACAGCTTGGCGTTAGCGTATATGGGTGATGCGGTATATGAACAATATATCCGCTATCACCTCCTTGAAAAAGGAAAGGTTCGCCCTAATCAATTACATCGCTTAGGGACGAGCTTTGTTTCAGCAAAAGCACAGGCGAAAGTTGTTTATCATTTATTAGAGACGTCGTTTTTGACAGAGGAAGAAGAGGCGGTATTAAGAAGAGGACGTAATGCAAATTCAGGTACAGTTCCGAAAAATACGGATGTACAAACATATCGACATAGTACAGCCTTTGAAGCGCTAATTGGTTATCATCATTTATTAAATAACCGTGAAAGATTAGACGAAATTGTATATAAGGCAATTGCAGTTTTAGAAGAAAAGGAAGGGGGCACATCATCATGAGTAGTGAATATATTATCGGACGTAACCCTGTAATTGAAGCGTTACGATCAGGCAGAGATATTAATAAAATTTGGATCGCAGAAGGTGCTGCCAAAGGACAAGTGCAGATTGTACTAGCGTTAGCGAAAGAAAATAAGGTTATTTTACAACACGCACCAAAGAAAAAGTTAGATCAATTAGTTGAGGGTAATCATCAAGGTGTAATTGCTCAAGTAGCTGCATATCAGTATGCGGAGTTAGAAGATTTATTCAAAGTGGCAGAAAAACGTAATGAAGATCCATTCTTCTTAATTTTAGATGAGATTGAAGATCCGCATAACTTAGGTTCTATTATGCGTACTGCTGATGCGACAGGAGCTCATGGGATTATTATTCCAAAGAGAAGGGCTGTGGGGCTTACAGCGTCAGTTGCGAAAGCATCAACAGGAGCAATTGAATACATTCCTGTTGCACGCGTAACGAACTTATCCCGTACAATTGATGAATTAAAAGAACGTGGACTTTGGATTGCTGGTACAGATGCCAAAGGAAAAACGGATTATCGTAATTTAGATGGTAAAATGCCGATTGGGTTAGTAATTGGTAGCGAAGGAAAAGGTATGAGCCGTATTATTGGTGAAAAGTGTGATTTCCTAATCACTCTACCGATGGTTGGTAAAGTTACATCCTTAAATGCTTCCGTAGCCGCAAGTTTGTTAATGTATGAGGTATATCGTAAACGTCACGAAATTGGTAAATAAAAGATGAACGATATTTTAATCGTTGACGGTTACAACATTATCGGAGCTTGGGGAGATTTGAAGAAACTGCGGGATGTAGATTTACAATCATCAAGAGATGCACTTATTGATAAGATGGCGGATTATCAAGGTTATACAGGCACAAAAGTGATGATAGTCTTTGATGCCTATACAGTACATGGTATTGAAAAAAAGATGAAACAATCTCGTGTGGAAGTAATATTCACACGAAAGAATCAAACTGCAGATGAAAAGATAGAGCAACTTGCGATAGAGCTTAGAAATATAAATACACGAATATATGTTGCGACTTCTGATTACACGGAACAATGGGTTATATTTGCGCAAGGTGCCCTTCGGAAATCTGCCCGTGAATTAGAGTTGGAAGTACAGGCAATGGAGCAACAAGTAAGAAGGCGTACAAAAGACACGAAAGAACAGCAACCCGCCATGCGAAAGATATTCAGTAAAGATATTACAGAAAAATTAGAAAAATTAAGAAGAGGAGAGCGTTGAAGCATTGACGCTCTTTGTCTTTTTACTGTATAATATTGCTAAATAAATAGCGGTCGGAGGGATCAAGGTGGAAGCAGGCTTCGTAAGTGTAGGCGACGTTACATTTCGTGATTTAGAGGATGAGGCAATCGTTGAGTTAGTTCGAAAAGGTAATACTGACGCTCTAGAATATTTAATTCACAAATATAAGAACTTTGTTCGCGCGAAATCAAGATCTTACTTTTTAGTGGGTGCCGATCGAGAAGACATTGTTCAAGAAGGTATGATAGGGTTGTTTAAAGCAATTCGTGATTATAAAGAGGACAAGCTGTCTTCATTCAAAGCATTTGCTGAACTGTGTATCACTCGACAAATTATTACCGCTATTAAAACGGCAACAAGACAAAAACATATTCCCTTAAATTCATATGTGTCTTTAGATAAGCCGATTTACGATGAGGAATCTGATCGAACATTATTGGATGTTATTTCTGAAGCGAAGGTAACTGATCCTGAAGAGATGATTATTAGCCAAGAAGAATATACAGACATAGAATCAAAAATATCAGAATTATTAAGCGATTTAGAAAGAAAAGTACTTTCTTTATATCTAGATGGGCGTTCTTATCAAGAGATTTCAGAACAGTTAAACAGACATGTGAAATCTATTGATAACGCTTTACAGCGGGTGAAGAGGAAATTGGAACGATATATGGAAATGCGAGAAAGTACAACTTTAAATTCATAACAAATAACAAGTGCAACAGGTGTAAAATAAATCACCTGTTTTCTTTTGTAGAGCGTACAAAATGCATGTCATTGACATTGTCTTTTATTGTATGATACATTTTTAGGGACATAATGTTACAAGGTTGGTGTAACTAATGAGGAAAAAAGTTGTACTCTCATGTGAAGAGTGTAAAAATCGAAACTACTCTACTATGAAAGATACGAGCTCGATAGAGCGACTTGAAATAAAAAAGTTTTGTAAAACATGCAATCAGCATACAGTTCACAAGGAAACAAAATAAATAATTGAAATAATACACTGGAGGTCCCGCAGATGCGTTTAACGAACTTTTTCGGCGATGTAGGTCGTGAAATGAAAAAAGTAAGTTGGCCTAAAAAAGATGAATTACTCCGCTCAACAGCGACTGTTGTTGCTACAGTTGTGTTCTTTGCGATTTTCTTCGCAGTAGTTGATATGGGCATTTCTTCTTTAATTCGGTTAATTCTTGGTTAATTCTTGAATAAGAAGCACTTATCCATGATATAATGTTATTTATAAGAACTGTGTAAAAGCCCGGTGAACGGGTTTTTTCATTTGCGCAAAAAAATGTACGTCAGGGAGGGAAGGACGCTCGTCCTAAATGAATGGAAAAAAGTTGGTATGTTGTCCATACTTATTCTGGATATGAAAATAAAGTAAAAGCAAACCTAGAGAAGCGTGTAGAATCAATGGGTATGCAAGATAAAATTTTCCGTGTTGTTGTCCCGGAAGAAGTAGAAGTAGAAATGAAAAACGGAAAAGAAAAATTAATGAAAAGAAAAGTGTTCCCAGGTTATGTATTAGTAGAATTAATCATGACTGATGATTCTTGGTATGTTGTACGTAACACGCCGGGTGTAACTGGGTTCGTTGGTTCTTCTGGTTCTGGATCTAAACCATCACCTCTATTGGAAGAGGAAGTTGTTACCATTATGAAACATATGGGAATGGACAACGAAGTGGTTGATTTCGACTTTGAACTTCATGAGACAGTACGTGTAAATGAGGGGCCATTCGCAGATTATACAGGTGCTATTGAAGAAATTGATGTGGAGAAGAAAAAGGTTAGTGTACTTGTGGACATGTTTGGTCGCGAGACTCCAGTTGAACTTGACTTCCATCAAATTGAAAAATTATAAAATGAAACTTGAAATGAATTGTAAAAAGTGATAATATCTTTTAAGTCAGTACGTCTTCATTATCGGAGGCGTTTTTTGAAAGATTTTATCCTTACAGATAAAATATGACGTGGGAGGGCAAATCACTGTCCAATTGACCACATCACGGACTTAAGGAGGTGTGTCTCGTGGCTAAAAAGGTAATTAAAATGGTAAAGCTTCAAATTCCTGCAGGTAAAGCTAACCCAGCTCCACCAGTTGGTCCAGCATTAGGACAAGCAGGTGTTAACATCATGGGCTTCTGTAAAGAGTTTAACGCTCGTACAGCAGATCAAGCTGGTCTTATCATCCCTGTTGAAATTACGGTATTTGAGGACCGTTCATTCACTTTCATTACTAAAACTCCTCCTGCTGCTGTTCTTCTTAAGAAAGTAGCTGGTATTGAGTCTGGTTCTGGTGAACCAAATCGTAATAAAGTGGCAACTGTTAAGCGTGATAAAGTACGCGAAATCGCTGAAACTAAAATGCCTGACCTAAACGCTGCTAGCGTAGAAGCTGCAATGCGTATGGTTGAAGGTACTGCACGCAGTATGGGCATCGTTATCGAAGACTAATTCGATTTGTTTTTAAAAAAGGTTGCGGGTCTGGAATTCCAATTCGCAACCTTTATTATCGTAAATGATTATCGTTTTTAAATAAATGGATGGCGCTCATCCTCAGGTTATACCTGAAAACAGGCGTAAACGTGGGAGGTTATTCCGCTAAAACCACATTCGAGGAGGAAATAAAAATGGCTAAAAGAGGTAAAAAGTACGTAGAAGCTGCAAAGCTTGTTGACCGTGCAGCTGCTTACTCTGCAACAGAAGCAGTAGAATTAGTAAAGAAAACAAACACAGCTAAATTTGATGCAACTGTAGAAGCTGCATTCCGTTTAGGTGTTGACCCTAAGAAAGCTGACCAACAAATCCGTGGTGCAGTTGTTCTTCCGCACGGTACTGGTAAAGTACAACGTGTATTAGTGTTCGCTAAAGGTGAAAAAGCTAAAGAAGCTGAAGCTGCTGGAGCTGACTTCGTAGGCGATACTGATTACATCGGTAAAATCCAACAAGGTTGGTTCGATTTCGATGTAGTAGTAGCAACTCCTGACATGATGGGTGAAGTTGGTAAACTTGGTCGCGTATTAGGACCTAAAGGTTTAATGCCAAACCCTAAAACTGGAACAGTTACTTTCGATGTAACTAAAGCTGTTAACGAAATCAAAGCTGGTAAAGTTGAATACCGCGTTGATAAAGCTGGTAACATCCACGTTCCAATCGGTAAAGTATCTTTCGAAGATGCTAAATTAGTAGAAAACTTCAAAACAATTGCTGATACTTTATTAAAAGTTAAGCCATCTGCTGCAAAAGGTACTTACATGAAGAACGTAACAGTTGCTTCTACAATGGGACCTGGCGTACGTGTAGACGTTTCTACATTAGCGTAAAAATTGGAAGTTGACTTCATAAAGAAGATTTAATATAATCATTTATGTTGTGAATTTAAATAGTGTACCGTAGACAGTAGGTGTCAATAGACTTAATTTCCTACCTAGGTGTTAATATACGAAACGGAATTTTTTTCTGTGACTATATGCCTCCATGTCTACAAGTTGGGCATGGAGGTTTTTAGTGCACTTTCGGTACATCTTCTATATAATCTACAGGAGGTGTAATAACATGAGCAAAGTAATCGAAACTAAACAACAAGTTGTAACTGAAATCGCGGACAAACTTCGTGCTAGTAAATCTACAATCGTTGTTGACTACCGTGGTTTAACAGTTTCTGAAGCAACAGAATTACGTAAGCAATTACGTGAAGCTGGCGTTGAGTTCAAAGTTTACAAAAACTCTCTAACTCGTCGTGCTGCAGAATCTGCTGAAATGGCTGAGTTAAACGAATTCTTAACAGGACCAAACGCAATCGCGTTCAGTAACGAGGATGTAGTTGCTCCTGCGAAAGTATTAAACGACTTCGCTAAAAATCATGAAGCTTTAGAAATTAAAGCGGGCGTAATCGAAGGTAAACTTGTAACACTTGATGAGGTTAAAGCAATCGCTACTCTTCCATCACGTGAAGGCTTACTTTCTATGCTTCTTAGCGTTCTTCAAGCTCCAATCCGTAACCTTGCACTTGCTACTAAAGCAGTTGCAGAACAAAAGGAAGAGCAAGGCGCTTAATTTTTTAAAAGATAATTACGTATTATCGATAAAACAATACAAACCTATTTAAGGGAGGATATTTACAATGACTAAAGAACAAATCATTGAAGCAGTTAAATCTATGACTGTATTAGAACTTAACGACTTAGTAAAAGCTATCGAGGAAGAATTCGGCGTAACTGCTGCTGCTCCTGTAGCTGTTGCTGGTGGCGCTGGAGAAGCTGCTGCTGAGAAAACTGAATTTGATGTGGAACTAACTAGCGCTGGTGCACAAAAAATCAAAGTTATCAAAGTTGTTCGTGAAATCACTGGTCTTGGCTTAAAAGAAGCTAAAGAATTAGTTGACAACACTCCAAAAGTAATCAAAGAAGCTGCTGCTAAAGAAGAAGCTGAAGAAATCAAAGCTAAACTTGAAGAAGTTGGCGCTGCTGTAGAAGTTAAGTAATTAACTTTTGATGCTTTAAAAAAAGCTCGCTCTCATGCGAGCTTTTTTTTTAACTGTAAAGAAGAGAGGTGGCCATATGGCAGACCATTATTTTTCTAACGACCCTTCTAGTAAAAGTGATCGTAAGCGATGGGAATTTGCACTTCGTGGATCTCAATTTACTTTCTTATCCGACCGTGGGGTGTTCTCGAAAAACGAAGTGGACTTTGGTTCCCGTCTTTTAATTGAAGCGTTTCAAATGCCAGATATTAAAGGTAATATATTAGATGTAGGTTGCGGATACGGTCCTATTGGTTTGTCGCTAGCGAAAGAGTTCCAAGGTCGTGAAGTTCACATGGTGGATGTGAATGAAAGGGCGCTTGGGCTTGCGAAAGAAAACGCCGCTAATAACAAAATCGAGAATATACGTATTTTTCAAAGTAGCGTCTATGAAAATGTAGATGGCAAGTATGCTGCTATTCTATCTAACCCTCCAATTCGTGCGGGTAAAGATGTCGTACATGAGATTTTAGAAAAAGCTGTGGAGTATTTAGTTCCAGGTGGAGAACTTTGGATTGTTATTCAAAAGAAGCAAGGTGCACCATCTGCGCTGAAAAAACTAGAGGAAGTATTTTCTGAAGTTGAGGTTGTAGAAAAGAAAAAAGGATATTATATCATAAAATCAAAAAAACGTTGACGGTTATTTTTGGCTATGTTAACATTATACAATGCCAATATATGATTTTCTGCGTTGAGAAAGATGTATATTTTTGTTTCTCTTGGAAAAGATAGTAAAATCAGCAGATTATGAAACAGAATGATGGTTTTCTTATAGAAGCCATTTTTCTTTTTTGAGCAGGTAGAAAGACTCAACGTATTTATCTTTAAGAGAAAAAGACTACGCTAATAGCAGTAGTTGTATTTATTTGTGATTTTGCACAAATTTTTTTGTGCATTTATAATACTCATGATTTGAGGGGTGAAGCAGTTGACAGGTCAACTAGTTCAATACGGACGCCACCGCCAACGAAGAAGTTATGCCCGTATTAGTGAAGTATTAGAGTTACCAAATCTTATCGAAATTCAAACCTCTTCTTATCAGTGGTTTCTTGATGAGGGTTTGCGAGAAATGTTCCAAGACATTTCTCCGATTGAAGACTTTACGGGAAATCTATCGCTTGAATTTATCGACTACAGCTTAGGTGAACCTAAATACTCTGTAGACGAATGCAAAGAGCGTGATGTGACGTATGCAGCACCACTTCGTGTAAAAGTGCGTCTAATCAACAAGGAAACTGGTGAAGTAAAAGAACAAGATGTGTTCATGGGAGATTTCCCACTCATGACAGAGACTGGAACATTCGTAATTAACGGTGCAGAACGTGTTATCGTTTCCCAGTTAGTTCGCTCTCCAAGCGTATACTATAGTGGCAAAGTGGATAAAAACGGAAAACGTGGTTTTACTGCTACTGTAATTCCAAACCGCGGAGCTTGGTTAGAGTATGAGACAGATGCTAAGGATGTTGTATATGTGCGTATTGACCGTACGCGTAAACTTCCTGTAACTGTTTTGTTACGCGCATTAGGGTTTGGCTCTGATCAAGAAATCACCGAGCTTTTAGGTGATAACGAATACTTAAGCAACACATTAGAAAAAGACAACACAGATAGCACAGAAAAAGCATTGCTTGAAATTTATGAGCGTCTACGTCCTGGTGAACCACCAACAGTAGAAAATGCTAAGAGCTTACTTGTGTCTCGTTTCTTCGATCCAAAGCGCTACGATTTAGCAAATGTAGGTCGCTATAAGATCAACAAGAAGTTACACATTAAAAACAGATTGTTTAATCAACGTTTAGCTGAAACATTAGTGGATCCAGAAACTGGTGAAATTTTAGCGGCAGAAGGAACAATCTTAGATCGTCGTACACTTGATCGCATTTTACCTTACTTAGAGAAAAACATTGGATTCAAAACAGCGAAACCAATGGGTGGAGTGGTAGAAGGCGATGTTGAGCTGCAATCTATTAAGATTTATGCTCCTGAGTCAGAAGGCGAACGCGTAATTAATGTAATTGGTAATGCAAACATTACTCGTGATGTGAAACACATCACACCAGGTGATATCCTTGCTTCTATCAGTTACTTCTTCAACCTACTATACAAAGTAGGGGATACAGATGATATTGACCATTTAGGAAACCGTCGTCTGCGTTCTGTTGGAGAACTATTACAAAATCAATTCCGTATCGGTCTTTCTCGTATGGAACGTGTTGTTCGTGAGAGAATGTCGATCCAAGATACAAATGCAATTACACCACAGGCACTAATTAATATTCGTCCTGTTATTGCATCTATTAAAGAGTTCTTCGGAAGTTCTCAGTTATCTCAGTTCATGGACCAAACAAATCCATTAGCGGAGTTAACTCACAAACGAAGACTATCTGCATTAGGACCTGGTGGTTTAACGCGTGAGCGCGCAGGGTTTGAAGTACGTGACGTTCATTACTCCCATTATGGTCGTATGTGTCCGATTGAAACACCAGAGGGACCAAACATTGGTTTGATTAACTCATTATCTTCGTTCGCGAAAGTAAATGAGTTTGGTTTCATTGAAACACCATACCGTCGTGTTGACCCAGAAACTGGTCTTGTAACAGGGCATGTTGATTATTTAACAGCAGATGAAGAAGATAACTATGTTGTAGCCCAAGCGAATATGAAATTATCTGATGAAGGTGAATTCCTAAGTGAAGATATCGTAGCTCGTTTCCGTGGCGAAAATATTGTCACAAATAGAGAACGCATCGACTACATGGATGTATCTCCAAAACAAGTAGTGTCGGCAGCGACAGCTTGTATTCCGTTCTTAGAAAACGATGACTCTAACCGCGCACTTATGGGAGCGAACATGCAACGTCAGGCGGTTCCGTTAATGAATCCGGAATCTCCGATTGTAGGTACAGGTATGGAGTACGTATCAGCAAAAGACTCGGGTGCTGCAGTAATCTGTAAACATCCTGGTGTTGTTGAGCGCGTAGAAGCACGTGAAGTTTGGGTACGTCGCTATGTAGAAGTTGACGGTCAAACAGTAAAAGGCGACTTAGATCGCTACAAAATGCAAAAATTCATTCGTTCTAACCAAGGAACTTGTTACAACCAACGTCCAATCGTAAGTGTTGGAAATGAAGTTGTAAAAGGTGAAATCCTTGCGGATGGTCCTTCTATGGAATTAGGTGAACTAGCACTTGGACGTAACGTGCTTGTTGGCTTCATGACTTGGGACGGTTATAACTACGAGGATGCGATCATCATGAGTGAGCGCCTTGTAAAAGATGATGTGTACACTTCTATTCATATTGAAGAATATGAATCAGAAGCTCGTGATACGAAGCTTGGACCAGAAGAAATTACACGTGACATTCCAAACGTTGGGGAAGACGCATTACGTAACCTTGACGAGCGCGGTATTATTCGCGTTGGTGCTGAAGTAAAAGATGGAGATTTACTTGTTGGTAAAGTAACACCTAAAGGTGTAACAGAATTAACAGCTGAAGAACGTCTATTACATGCTATCTTTGGAGAAAAAGCGCGTGAAGTACGTGATACATCACTACGTGTACCACACGGTGGTGGCGGTATTATCTTAGACGTAAAAGTATTCAACCGTGAAGATGGCGATGAATTGCCACCAGGCGTGAATCAACTTGTACGTGCATATATCGTTCAAAAACGTAAAATTTCTGAAGGTGACAAGATGGCCGGACGTCACGGTAACAAAGGTGTTATTTCTCGTATTTTACCAGAAGAAGATATGCCTTACTTACCAGACGGTACGCCAATCGATATCATGTTAAACCCATTAGGGGTACCATCTCGTATGAATATCGGTCAGGTATTAGAGCTTCATCTTGGTATGGCAGCAAGATACCTGGGCATTCACATTGCAACACCAGTATTCGATGGTGCTCGTGAGGAAGATGTTTGGGGCACAATTGAAGAAGCTGGTATGGCAAATGACGCGAAAACAATCCTGTATGACGGACGTACTGGTGAACCATTCGATAACCGCGTATCTGTTGGTGTCATGTATATGATCAAACTTGCGCACATGGTTGACGATAAACTTCATGCTCGTTCTACTGGACCATACTCACTTGTAACGCAGCAACCTCTTGGAGGTAAAGCTCAGTTCGGTGGACAGCGTTTCGGTGAGATGGAGGTTTGGGCACTTGAAGCTTACGGTGCTGCTTATACTCTTCAAGAAATCTTAACAGTGAAGTCTGATGATGTTGTTGGACGTGTTAAGACTTATGAAGCAATTGTTAAAGGCGAAAATGTTCCAGAACCAGGCGTTCCTGAATCATTCAAAGTATTGATTAAAGAGCTGCAAAGTTTAGGTATGGACGTTAAAATGATGTCTAGCGACGATACAGAAATTGAAATGCGTGATACAGAAGATGACGATGATCATCAATCAGCAGATAAATTGAATGTCGAAGTTGAGACAACTAAGGAATAATTGGGATAACCTGTAGACTAAAAGGGAGGTAGGCCCCTTGATAGATGTAAATAACTTTGAATATATGAAGATTGGACTTGCTTCACCTGACAAGATTCGTTCTTGGTCATACGGTGAAGTTAAGAAACCAGAAACTATTAACTATCGTACGTTAAAGCCTGAAAAAGATGGCTTGTTCTGTGAGCGTATTTTCGGACCACAAAAGGACTGGGAATGTCATTGCGGAAAATACAAACGTGTACGTTATAAAGGTGTAGTTTGTGATCGATGTGGCGTTGAAGTAACGCGTGCAAAAGTACGTCGTGAACGCATGGGTCATATTGAATTAGCTGCTCCTGTATCTCATATTTGGTATTTCAAAGGTATCCCGAGCCGCATGGGACTTGTCTTAGACATGTCCCCTCGCGCGCTTGAAGAAGTAATTTATTTCGCTTCTTATGTTGTAACAGAAAGTGGAGATACACCACTTGATAAGAAGCAATTACTTTCTGAAAAAGAATACCGTGCATATCGTGATCGATATGGTAGCACATTCCAAGCTGCTATGGGTGCAGAAGCGATTAAAAAGCTACTACAAGACATCGATTTAGATAAAGAAGTAGACTTCTTAAAAGAAGAATTAAAAACAGCACAAGGACAACGCCGTACTCGTGCTATTAAACGTCTAGAAGTATTAGAAGCATTCCGTAACTCTGGAAATGAACCATCTTGGATGATCTTAGATGTGCTACCAGTAATCCCACCAGAACTACGCCCAATGGTACAGTTAGATGGTGGACGTTTTGCTACTTCTGACTTAAACGACTTATATCGTCGTGTAATTAACCGTAACAACCGTTTAAAACGTCTATTGGACCTAGGTGCTCCAAGCATCATCGTTCAAAACGAAAAACGTATGTTACAAGAAGCTGTAGACGCATTAATCGATAATGGTCGTCGTGGCCGTCCAGTTACTGGACCAGGTAACCGCCCATTAAAATCACTATCTCACATGCTTAAAGGTAAACAAGGACGTTTCCGTCAAAACTTATTAGGTAAACGTGTTGACTACTCTGGCCGTTCTGTAATCGTTGTAGGACCGAACTTAAAGATGTACCAGTGTGGATTACCGAAAGAAATGGCGCTTGAACTGTTCAAACCTTTCGTTATGAAAGAGTTAGTTGGAAAAGGGTTAGCACACAATATTAAGAGTGCGAAACGTAAAATTGAGCGTGTACACCCTGAAGTTTGGGACGTTTTAGAATCTGTGATTAAAGAGCATCCAGTACTTCTAAACCGTGCACCAACACTTCACCGTCTTGGTATCCAGGCGTTTGAACCTACATTAGTAGAAGGTCGCGCAATTCGTCTTCATCCACTTGTATGTACTGCATACAACGCGGACTTTGACGGTGACCAAATGGCGGTTCACGTTCCGTTATCATCAGAGGCACAAGCAGAAGCTCGTATTCTTATGTTAGCGGCACAAAACATCTTGAATCCAAAAGACGGAAAACCAGTTGTTACTCCATCTCAGGATATGGTATTAGGTAACTACTACTTAACACTTGAGCGTGAAGGCGCAATCGGTGAAGGTATGGTCTTCAAAGATGCAAACGAAGCAATACTTGCATACCAAAATGGATATGTACATCTGCACACACGTGTTGCAGTTGCTGCAAGTTCAGTAAATAACGTAACGTTTACTGAAGAGCAAAAGGGTAAGCTTCTATTAACAACAGTTGGTAAATTAATATTTAACGAAATCTTACCAGAGTCGTTCCCTTATATTAATGAACCGACAAACTCAAACCTTGAAAAAGAAACACCAGCGGAATATTTCGTTGAAAAAGGTGCGAACATTAAAGAAATTATTGCTAGTCGCGAAGAAGTGGCACCATTTAGCAAGAAGATCCTTGGTAACATCATTGCGGAAGTATTCAAACGTTTCCAAATTACGGAAACATCTCGCATGCTTGACCGTATGAAAAACTTAGGATTTAAGTACTCTACAAAAGCTGGTATTACAGTTGGGGTATCTGACATTCTTGTATTAGGTGAAAAAGATGAAATTCTCCATGAAGCACAGGCAAAAGTAGATAATGTAATTAAACAATTCCGTCGCGGTTTAATCACGGAAGAAGAACGTTACGATCGCGTTATCTCTATTTGGAGTAATGCAAAAGATGTTATCCAAGGAAAACTGATGAAATCCTTGAATAAACGCAACCCAATCTTCATGATGAGTGATTCCGGTGCCCGTGGTAACGCATCGAACTTTACTCAGCTTGCTGGTATGCGTGGTCTGATGGCCAATCCATCTGGTCGTATTATCGAACTTCCAATTAAATCAAGTTTCCGTGAAGGTTTAACAGTACTTGAGTACTTCATCTCTACGCATGGTGCGCGTAAAGGTCTTGCCGATACAGCACTTAAAACTGCCGATTCTGGTTACTTAACACGTCGTCTTGTAGACGTTGCACAAGATGTAATTGTCCGTGAAGATGATTGTGGAACAGATCGTGGTCTATTAATTGGTGCGATTAAAGAGGGTAATGAAGTAATTGAGTCACTATATGATCGTCTTGTTGGACGTTTTGCAAGAAAAACTGTAAAACATCCTGAAACAGGTGAAGTATTGGTTAGTGAAAACCAATTAATTACTGAAGATATCGCTCATATCGTTGAAAATTCGGGTGTTGAAACTGTAAACATTCGTTCAGCGTTCACGTGTAACACTCGCCATGGTGTATGTAAGAAGTGTTACGGTCGTAACTTAGCAACTGGTACAGACGTAGAAGTAGGAGAAGCGGTAGGTATTATCGCAGCTCAATCTATCGGTGAGCCAGGTACACAGTTAACGATGCGTACATTCCATACAGGTGGGGTTGCCGGAGATGATATCACTCAAGGTTTACCTCGTATCCAAGAGATCTTCGAAGCTCGTAATCCGAAAGGTCAGGCAGTTATCAGTGAAATCGACGGTGTTATCGCATCGATCAACGATGTTAAAGATCGCCAAGAAGTAGTTGTACAGGGTGAAGTTGAAGCTCGTACGTATGCTATTCCTTACGGTGCTCGTCTGAAAGTAACTCCAGGACAGCCAATTAGCCACGGTAAAGAGTTAACAGAAGGGTCTATTGATCCGAAAGAATTACTAAAAGTAACGGACATTACAGCAGTACAAGAATACTTATTACGTGAAGTTCAAAAAGTATACCGTATGCAAGGGGTAGAAATTGGTGACAAACACGTAGAAGTAATGGTACGCCAAATGCTACGTAAAGTTCGTGTAAGTGATGCAGGTGAAACAGATGTATTACCAGGAACATTACTAGATATCCATCAGTTTACTGATGCGAATGCGAAGGTGTTACTGAAAGGTAAACAACCAGCGACAGCTAGACCTGTTCTACTTGGTATTACAAAAGCTTCACTTGAAACAGATTCGTTCTTATCTGCAGCTTCGTTCCAAGAAACAACTCGTGTTCTAACGGATGCAGCAATTAAAGGTAAACGCGATGAGCTTCTAGGATTGAAAGAGAATGTTATTATCGGTAAGCTTGTTCCTGCTGGAACAGGTATGAATCGTTATCGTAAAGTGGATCTTGTAAAAACAACACAAGATAACATGAATGTAGAAAACGATGAAGTTTATGTGGAACAGTAAAATTTTCCGTCGTAAATTTTGTATAAAAACAGCTAATCCTAGTTGACATTATATGAGTCAAAATGTTACTATAATCAAGGTTGCTCCTGAACGATGCTTTGGAGGATATTTATATGTCTTATCAAAAAGTGTCAAATGCTGAAAATGTAGTCGTTGGTCATAAACGAACATTGGAAGCAATCAAAAATGGTATAGTTAAAGAAGTTGTTATTGCAGAAGATGCTGATGTGCGGTTAACCCATGTTATCATTCGCACTGCTTTGCAACATAACATACCCATAACAAAAGTTGAATCAGTTCGTAAGCTTGGAAAAGTTTCGGGGATTCAAGTGGGAGCTTCAGCAATAGGAATAATAAGTTAAAACTGTTTTTGTGAGGAGAGAGCATTTGCTCTTCCTTGCAAAAACTTTGTTTTCAACTAATAATGAACCACCTGGATATGTGGTCATACAAACATGCGAAGGGAGGATAATCAAATGCCTACTATTAACCAATTAGTGAGAAATGGTCGTACTGATAAAGTATGGAAATCTAAATCACCTGCGTTAAACAAAGGTTTTAACTCTTTAAAGAAAAAATCAACTGATATCTCTGCACCTCAAAAACGTGGTGTATGTACTCGTGTTGGTACAATGACTCCAAAGAAACCTAACTCAGCGTTACGTAAATACGCTCGTGTACGTTTAACAAACGGTATTGAAGTTACAGCTTACATCCCAGGTATCGGTCATAACTTACAAGAGCATAGCGTAGTATTAATTCGCGGTGGTCGAGTAAAGGATTTACCAGGGGTACGTTACCACATCGTTCGTGGAGCGCTTGATACAGCTGGTGTTGACAAACGTATGCAAGGACGTTCTAAATATGGTACTAAGCGACCAAAACCTGCTAAAAAATAATAAACTTATAATGAAAGGAGGAACTCAATATGCCTCGTAAAGGACCTGTTGCGAAACGTGACGTGTTACCAGATCCAATGTACAATTCTAAGCTAGTAACACGCCTTATCAACAAAATGATGGTTGACGGTAAAAAAGGTAAATCTCAAACAATTCTTTATAACGCTTTCGATATCGTTCGTGAACGTTCAGATAAAGAACCAATGGAAGTATTCGAGCAAGCTCTTAAGAACATCATGCCTGTTCTTGAAGTACGCGCTCGTCGTGTTGGTGGTGCTAACTACCAAGTTCCAGTTGAGGTTCGTCCAGAACGCCGTACAACTTTAGGTCTTCGCTGGTTAGTAAACTATGCTCGTCTTCGTGGTGAAAAAACTATGGAAGAGCGTCTAGCTTACGAAATCTTAGATGCAGCTAACAACGCTGGTGCATCTGTTAAGAAACGTGAAGACACTCATAAAATGGCAGAAGCTAACAAAGCATTTGCTCATTACCGTTGGTAGGATTCAACGTAAAATAAATGTAAGCATAAACCGCTTTATTTGTCGCTTATGGAAGTGTGGAGAGGGAGAATGCCTCTCCCTTTCGTTGGGCGCTCGTTTTACATAATGAGGGTACTGGACACTGGCATATGTAACAATATAAAGTGGCTTTTTTGCTACTTAAAATAAAAAATCCAATCCATATATGGAAGGAGCAAGACACCAAATGACAAGAGAGTTCTCTTTAGAAAACACTCGTAATATTGGTATCATGGCTCACATCGATGCTGGTAAAACAACAGCAACTGAGCGTATTCTGTATTACACAGGACGTATTCATAAAATCGGTGAAACTCATGAAGGTGCATCTCAGATGGACTGGATGGAGCAAGAGCAAGAGCGTGGTATCACAATTACTTCTGCTGCAACTACAGCTCAATGGAAAGGTCACCGTGTAAACATCATTGATACTCCAGGACACGTAGACTTCACAGTAGAAGTAGAACGTTCTTTACGCGTACTTGATGGTGCGGTAGCAGTACTTGATGCACAATCTGGTGTAGAACCACAAACAGAAACTGTTTGGCGTCAGGCTACTACTTACGGTGTACCTCGTATCGTATTCGTTAACAAAATGGATAAGATCGGTGCAGATTTCTTATACTCTGTAGGAACAATCCACGATCGTTTACAAGCAAACGCACATCCAATTCAGTTACCAATCGGTGCTGAAGATGAGTTCAATGGTATCATTGATCTTGTTGAAGAGTGTGCTTACATGTACGGTAACGATTTAGGAACAGACATCGAGCGTGTCGAAATTCCTGAAGAGCACAAAGAACTAGCTGAAGAATACCGTGGGAAGCTTATTGAAGCGGTAGCTGAGCTTGATGAAGAAATGATGATGAAGTACCTAGAAGGTGAAGAAATCACTGTAGAAGAGCTTAAAGCTGGTATCCGTAAGGCTACAACTTCTGTAGAATTCTTCCCAGTAATCTGTGGTTCTGCATTCAAAAACAAAGGTGTTCAAATCCTGTTAGACGCAGTTATCGACTACCTACCATCTCCATTAGATGTACCTGCTATTAAAGGTACTCTTCCGGATACAGATGAAGAAGTAGAACGTAAGTCTAGCGATGAAGAACCATTCGCAGCTTTAGCATTCAAAATCATGACTGACCCTTATGTTGGTAAGTTAACGTTCTTCCGTGTGTACTCTGGTGTGTTAAACTCTGGATCATACGTGAAAAACTCAACTAAAGGTAAGCGTGAGCGTGTAGGACGTATCCTACAAATGCACGCTAACAGCCGTGAAGAGATTTCAACAGTTTACGCTGGTGATATCGCTGCTGCTGTAGGTTTAAAAGATACTACTACTGGTGATACTCTTTGTGACGAGAAGAGCCTTGTTATCCTTGAGTCTATGGAATTCCCAGAGCCAGTTATCTCTGTAGCTATCGAACCAAAATCTAAAGCTGACCAAGATAAAATGGGTACAGCATTATCTAAGCTTTCTGAAGAAGATCCAACATTCCGTGCTCACACTGACCAAGAAACTGGCCAAACTATCATTGCTGGTATGGGTGAACTTCACCTTGATATCATCGTTGACCGTATGCGCCGTGAATTCAAAGTCGAAGCAAACGTTGGTGCTCCTCAGGTAGCATACCGTGAAACTTTCCGCGCTGCTGCGAAAGTTGAAGGTAAGTTTGCTCGTCAATCTGGTGGACGTGGACAATTCGGTCACGTTTGGATTGAGTTTGCACCTAACGAAGAAGGTAAAGGATTTGAATTCGAAAACAAAATCGTCGGCGGTGTAGTTCCACGTGAATACATCCCAGCTGTTGGAGCGGGTCTTGAAGACTCACTTAAAAATGGTGTACTAGCTGGTTACCCACTAGTTGACATTAAAGCAGCATTAGTTGACGGTTCTTACCATGATGTCGATTCATCTGAGATGGCGTTCAAAATCGCTGCATCTATGGCACTTAAAGCTGCGGTTTCTAAATGTAACCCAGTAATTCTTGAGCCAATGATGAAAGTTGAAGTTGTAATCCCTGAAGAATACATGGGAGACATCATGGGTGACGTAACATCTCGTCGTGGACGTGTAGAAGGTATGGAAGCTCGCGGTAACGCACAAGTTGTTCGCGCTATGGTTCCACTTTCTGAAATGTTCGGTTATGCGACAGCATTACGTTCTAACACTCAAGGACGCGGAACATTCTCAATGACATTTGATCATTATGAAGAAGTACCGAAGTCTGTTTCAGAAGAAATTATTAAAAAAAATAAAGGCGAATAATTGATTTTTATCAATTGTTCGAGTATAACTACTTATGTAAGCTTAGAAAGTGGGACGTAAGTTTCACTTTCTAGTCTAAATATAAAATAACCTATATAAACTAAGGAGGAATTTAGAATGGCTAAAGCTAAATTCGAACGTTCTAAACCCCATGTTAACATCGGTACAATCGGCCACGTTGACCATGGTAAAACTACATTAACTGCTGCGATCACTACAGTTCTTGCAAAAGCTGGTGGTGCTGAAGCACGCGGATACGATCAAATCGACGCTGCTCCAGAAGAAAGAGAGCGCGGAATCACAATCTCAACTGCACACGTTGAGTACGAAACTGAAACTCGTCACTATGCACACGTTGACTGCCCAGGTCACGCTGACTATGTTAAAAACATGATCACTGGTGCTGCTCAAATGGACGGCGGTATCTTAGTAGTATCTGCTGCTGATGGCCCAATGCCTCAAACACGTGAGCACATCCTTCTTTCTCGTCAAGTAGGTGTTCCTTACATCGTTGTATTCTTAAACAAATGCGACATGGTAGACGACGAAGAGTTATTAGAATTAGTAGAAATGGAAGTTCGTGACCTATTATCTGAATACGGATTCCCAGGCGACGACATTCCTGTAATCAAAGGTTCTGCTCTTAAAGCTCTTCAAGGAGAAGCTGATTGGGAAGCAAAAATCATTGAATTAATGACTGAAGTTGATGCTTACATCCCAACTCCAGAACGTGAAACTGACAAACCATTCTTAATGCCTATCGAGGATGTATTCTCTATCACAGGTCGTGGTACAGTTGCAACTGGTCGTGTAGAGCGCGGAATCGTTAAAGTTGGTGACGTAGTAGAAATCATCGGTCTTGCTGAAGAGAATGCTTCTACAACTGTAACTGGTGTAGAAATGTTCCGTAAACTTCTTGACCAAGCTCAAGCTGGAGACAACATCGGTGCTCTTCTTCGTGGGGTTGCTCGTGAAGACATCCAACGTGGACAAGTTCTTGCTAAAACTGGCTCTGTAAAAGCACACGCTAAATTCAAAGCTGAAGTTTTCGTATTATCTAAAGAAGAAGGTGGACGTCACACTCCATTCTTCGCTAACTACCGTCCTCAGTTCTACTTCCGTACAACTGACGTAACTGGTATCATCCAATTACCAGAAGGTACTGAAATGGTAATGCCTGGTGACAACATCGAAATGACTATCGAACTTATCGCTCCAATCGCTATCGAAGAGGGAACTAAATTCTCTATTCGTGAAGGTGGACGTACAGTAGGTTACGGTGTAGTTGCTACTATCGTTGAGTAATCTTAACTGATATAAAAACCCCCCAAGGGATTTCCCCTTGGGGGGTTTGTTTGTGTTTATATAATGAATAGGATGATATCTTTGTGTTTTGACGAGTTTCTTCTATAGTATATAAAAACATTAAAACGAAACCCAAAAACTGTAAAATGAATTCTAGTAGATGAAAACTTGAAATTCTTTAAAGTGCCATGTATAATAGCAAAAGTAGAGAAAAGCAGATGCAAACAAAAAGATGCTTGCATCTAGACGAATAACATTGTATAATAGACAATGTTGGTCTTTGACTGCGATGAAGTGGAAGGTTGCTGACACACCCGGCCGCTTTGCCATGGCATGGTGTGGGGAAATTTCCATGGAGAAGGTCTATTTTAGAAATAGGCGAACGAAGGAGGGAAAATAATGGCAAAAGAAAAAATTCGTATCCGTTTAAAAGCTTATGATCACCGTATTCTTGATCAATCAGCTGAGAAAATTGTAGAAACAGCTAAGCGTTCTGGGGCAACAGTTTCTGGTCCGATCCCATTACCAACTGAGAAGACTATTTACACAATTCTTCGTGCTGTTCATAAGTACAAAGATTCTCGTGAGCAATTCGAAATGCGCACACACAAGCGTTTAATCGATATCGTGAGTCCTACTCCACAAACAGTAGATTCATTAATGCGTTTAGACTTACCGTCTGGTGTAGATATCGAAATTAAACTATAAATTATATAACTTAAAAATGTAGGAGGTGTAACTCATGACCAAAGGAATCTTAGGAAGAAAGATCGGTATGACTCAAGTATTTGCTGAGAACGGTGAGTTAATCCCAGTAACAGTTATCGCTGCTAATCCAAACGTTGTTCTTCAAAAGAAAACAACTGAAACTGATGGCTACAATGCAATCCAGTTAGGATTTGAAGATAAACGTGAAAAGTTAACTAACAAACCTGAACAAGGCCACACTGCTAAAGCATCTACAACTCCTAAGCGCTTCATTCGCGAAATCCGCGATGCAGACGTGGACGGATTAGAGGTTGGTCAAGAGGTAAAAGTTGAAGTTTTCGCTGCAGGTGAAATCGTTGACGTAACAGGAATTTCTAAAGGTAAAGGTTTCCAAGGTGTTATCAAACGCCACGGACAATCTCGCGGACCTATGTCTCATGGTTCTCGCTATCACCGTCGTCCAGGTTCAATGGGCCCAGTTGCTCCGAACCGTGTATTCAAAGGCAAAAAACTTGCTGGACGTATGGGTGGAGACCAAGTTACTATCCAAAACTTAGAAATCGTTCAAGTTGACACTGAGCGCAACTTATTACTAGTAAAAGGTAACGTTCCAGGTGCTAAGAAATCTCTTGTAGTTGTTCAAGGCGCTGTGAAGGTTAGCAAATAATTCACAATAGGAAGGAGGAATTCCAATGCCAAAAGTTACTGTATATAACCAAACTGGTTCACAGGTTGGTGAAATCGAATTAGCTGAAGCTATTTTCGGTATCGAACCAAATGAAGCTGTACTTTTCGAAGCTGTAATGATGCAACGTGCATCTTTACGTCAAGGTACACACAAAGTAAAAACTCGTTCTGAAGTTCGCGGTGGTGGTCGTAAACCATGGCGTCAAAAAGGAACTGGACGTGCTCGTCAAGGGTCTATCCGTTCTCCTCAATGGCGTGGTGGTGGTACGGTATTCGGACCTACACCAAGAAGCTATGCGTACAAACTTCCTAAGAAGGTTCGTCGTTTAGCAATTAAATCTGCATTAGCTACTAAAGTAGTTGAGAACAACATTGTAGTTCTTGAAGACCTAGTATTAAATGCACCAAAAACAAAAGACATGCTAGCAGTACTTAAAGGATTAACTGTTGAGAAGAAAGCTCTTATCGTAACTGCTGATGCAAACGAATCTGTAGAGTTATCTGCTCGCAATATCCCTGGAGTAACAGTAATCACTGCTGATGGCGTAAACGTTTTAGACGTGCTTCATCATGATAAGCTAATCATGACAAAAGCGGCAGTGGAAAAAGTAGAGGAGGTGCTTGCATAATGAGAGATCCTCGTGATATCATTAAGCGCCCAGTTATCACTGAACGTTCTATGGAAATGATGGCTGAAAAAAAATACACGTTCGATGTGGACGTTAAATCTAATAAAACAGAAGTTAAAGATGCTCTTGAAGCGATCTTTGGTGTTAAAGTAGAAAAAGTGAACATCATGAACTACAAGCCGAAAGCAAAACGCGTTGGTCGTCACGCTGGTTTTACTAGCCGTCGTCGTAAAGCAATCGTTAAGCTAACTGCTGACAGCAAAGAAATCGAAATCTTCCAAGGCGTTTAATTCTTACTAAAGAAGGAGGGAAATTGAGATGGGAATTAAAAAGTATAATCCAACTACTAACGGTCGTCGTAATATGACTACGAATGATTTCGCTGAAATCACGACTGACAGACCCGAAAAGTCTTTACTTGCTCCTTTAAGCAAGAAGGCTGGTCGTAATAACCAAGGTAAAATTACTGTACGTCATCAAGGTGGCGGACATAAGCGTCAATACCGTATCATCGACTTTAAGCGTAACAAAGATGGAATTCCAGGACGCGTTGCTACGATCGAATACGATCCAAACCGCTCTGCGAATATCGCATTAATTAACTACGTTGACGGTGAAAAACGTTACATTCTTGCTCCTAAATCTTTAGAAGTAGGTATGGAAGTTATGTCTGGCCCAGAAGCTGACATCAAAATCGGTAACGCATTACCATTAATCAACATTCCAGTAGGTACTGTTGTTCATAACATCGAGCTTAAGCCTGGTCGTGGCGGACAATTAGTTCGTTCTGCTGGTACATCTGCTCAAGTACTTGGTAAAGAAGGTAAATACGTACTTGTACGTTTAACTTCTGGTGAAGTACGTCTTGTATTATCTGCTTGTCGCGCTTCAATCGGTCAAGTAGGTAACGAACAACATGAACTTATCAAAATCGGTAAAGCAGGTCGCTCTCGCTGGTTAGGTAAACGCCCAACAGTTCGTGGTTCTGTAATGAACCCGGTTGATCACCCACACGGTGGTGGTGAAGGTCGTTCTCCAATCGGACGTAAGTCTCCAATGTCTCCATGGGGTAAACCAACTCTTGGATTCAAGACTCGTAAGAAAAACAAAGCGTCTGACAAATTTATCGTTCGTCGTCGTAAAAAATAATGGGATTGTAGTACGGTTCATTTCTAGAACCGTACGCCAATCACGAAGGGAGGCACCAAAATGGCTCGTAGCTTAAAAAAAGGACCATTTGTCGATGATCACTTAATGAGCAAAATGGAAAAATTAGTTGCATCTGAGCAAAAACAAGTTGTTAAAACTTGGTCTCGCCGTTCAACAATCTTCCCTCAGTTCATCGGACACACAATCGCTGTATATGATGGTCGTAAACACGTACCTGTGTACATCACTGAGGATATGGTTGGCCATAAGTTAGGTGAATTCGCACCAACTCGTACGTATAAAGGTCACCTTGCTGACGATAAGAAAACTAGAAGATAATGAGAGGAGGCACTTCAATGCAAGCTAAAGCAGTAGCGAGAACAGTTCGTATTGCTCCTCGTAAAGTTCGTTTAGTAGTAGACTTAATCCGAGGTAAGCAAGTGGGTGAAGCGATTGCTATCCTTAACCACACACCAAAAACTGCTTCTCCAGTTGTAGAAAAAGTTTTAAAATCTGCAATCGCAAATGCAGAGCACAATTATGAGATGGACATTAACAACCTAGTTGTTGAAAAAGTCTTCGTTGACGAAGGTCCAACGTTGAAACGTTTCCGTCCACGTGCAATGGGTCGTGCAAGCCAAATTAACAAACGCACAAGCCACATCACAGTTGTGGTATCAGAAAAGAAGGAGGGATAATCGATGGGTCAAAAGGTTAATCCAATTGGTCTTCGTGTCGGTGTTATCCGTGACTGGGAATCTCGTTGGTTCGCTGAGAAAGATTACGCTACATTATTACATGAAGACATCAAAATCCGTGAGTACATTAATGTACGCTTAAAAGATTCTGCTGTTGCTAAAGTAGAAATCGAACGTGCAGCAAATCGTGTAAATGTTACAATTCACACTGCAAAACCTGGTATGGTAATTGGTAAAGGTGGTACTGAAGTTGAAGCACTTCGTAAAGCTCTTAACCAATTAACAGGCAAGCGTGTACACATCAACATTTTAGAAGTTAAGAGAGCTGATCTTAACGCTAAATTAGTAGGCGAAAACATCGCTCGTCAATTAGAAAACCGTGTATCATTCCGTCGTGCACAAAAGCAAGTTATTCAACGTGCTATGCGTGCAGGTGCTAAAGGTATTAAAACACAGGTTTCTGGTCGTCTTGGCGGAGCTGATATCGCTCGTGCAGAATCTTACAGTGAAGGAACTGTTCCACTTCATACACTTCGCGCTGATATTGACTATGCAGCAGTTGAAGCTGATACAACATACGGTAAATTAGGCGTAAAAGTATGGATCTACCGTGGAGAAGTCCTTCCTACAAAAAAGAAAGCTTCTGAGGAAGGAGGAAAATAATATGTTAATGCCAAAACGCGTAAAATATCGTAGAGAGCATCGTGGTAAAATGCGTGGTCGTGCTAAAGGTGGAACTGAAATTGCTTTCGGTGAATTCGGTTTACAAGCACAAGCTGCTTCATGGATTACAAACCGTCAAATCGAAGCTGCTCGTCGTGCAATGACTCGTTACATGAAACGTGGCGGTAAAGTATGGATTAAAATTTTCCCTTCTAAACCTTACACTGCAAAACCTCTAGAAGTACGTATGGGTTCCGGTAAAGGGGCACCAGAAGGCTGGGTAGCAGTAGTAAAACCTGGGAAAATTATGTTCGAAATCGCGGGTGTATCTGAAGAGGTAGCACGCGAAGCATTACGTCTTGCAGCTCACAAGTTACCTGTGAAATGTAAATTCGTAAAACGTGAAGAAAATGGTGGTGAATCTAATGAAAACTAATGATATTCGTGAATTAACCACTGCCGAAATCGAAACAAAAGTTAAAGCTTTAAAGGAAGAGTTGTTTAATCTTCGCTTCCAACTTGCTACAGGACAATTAGAGAATCCAACTCGCATTCGTGAAGTGCGTAAAGCAATTGCTCGTATGAAAACTGTAGTTCGTGAAAGAGAGATCGGAATTAATCGATAAATTGAGGGGAGGTTTGCATAGTGAGCGAACGTAACCAACGCAAAGTTTATACTGGTCGTGTAGTGTCTGACAAAATGGACAAAACGATTACAGTTTTAGTTGAAACTTACAAAACTCATTCCTTGTACGGAAAACGTGTTAAGTATTCTAAGAAGTACAAAGCCCATGATGAGCAAAACCAAGCGAAACTTGGCGATATCGTTAAAATCATGGAAACTCGCCCGCTTTCTGCTACTAAGCGTTTCCGTTTAGTTGAAATCGTTGAAGAAGCGGTTATTATCTAAATAGACGAATCGGAATTTTTAGTCCGAAGGGAGGTTTCATAACATGATCCAACAAGAATCTCGTTTGAAAGTTGCTGACAACTCTGGTGCACGTGAACTTTTAACAATTAAAGTATTAGGCGGCTCTGGTCGTAAATATGCTAACATTGGTGACATTATCGTTGCTACGGTAAAACAAGCAACACCAGGTGGCGTTGTTAAAAAAGGTGACGTTGTTAAAGCAGTAGTAGTACGTACGAAGAGCGGAGCTCGTCGTCCGGACGGTTCTTACATCAAATTTGATGAAAACGCAGCGGTTATCATTAAAGACGATAAGAGCCCACGTGGTACTCGTATCTTCGGACCAGTAGCTCGTGAATTACGTGATAGCAACTTCATGAAGATCGTTTCTTTAGCTCCAGAAGTTCTATAATTTAAGGTATTGCCTTGCTAAGGAGGTGCAGAATTAAGATGCATGTAAAAAAAGGTGATAAAGTACAGGTAATCACTGGTAAAGACAAAGGAAAACAAGGCGTTATCCTTGTGGCTTTCCCAAAGCAAAACCGTGTTATCGTTGAGGGTGTTAACATCGTTAAAAAACACTCTAAGCCATCTCAATTAAATCCACAAGGTGGAATTATTACTAAAGAAGCACCTATTCACGTTTCTAACGTTATGATTTTAGATCCGAAAACAGGTGAACCTACTCGCGTAGGCTTCAAAGTAGAAGATGGTAAAAAAGTTCGTATTGCAAAAAAATCTGGTGAATTATTAGATAAATAATTTTCTTAAGAAAGGAGGTCACTTCATTGAATCGCCTTAAAGAGAAGTTCCAAAAGGAAATTACTCCTGCTCTAGTGAGCAAGTTTAACTATAAATCTGTGATGGAAGTACCGAAAATCGAAAAGATCGTAATCAACACTGGTGTTGGTGACGCGGTATCTAACTCAAAAGCTTTAGACAATGCAGTAGAAGAATTAACACAAATCGCAGGTCAAAAACCTGTTGTAACTCGTGCTAAAAAATCAATCGCTGGTTTCCGTCTTCGTGAAGGTATGCCAATCGGTGCGAAAGTAACTTTACGCGGCGAGCAAATGTATGAGTTCTTCGACAAATTAGTATCGGTTTCTTTACCACGTGTACGTGATTTCCGTGGTGTTTCTAAGAAATCATTCGATGGTCGTGGGAACTACACATTAGGTGTTAAAGAGCAACTTATCTTCCCTGAGATTGATTATGATAAAGTAAGCAAAGTACGCGGTATGGACATCGTAATCGTTACTACAGCGAAAACTGATGAAGAAGCTCGTGAACTTTTAACACAATTCGGTATGCCATTCCAAAAATAATGGAAGCCAACGCTAAGTAGAGGAGGCGAAAACGTGGCTAAAAAATCTATGATAGCGAAACAAAAGCGTACTCCTAAGTTTAAAGTACAAGAGTATACACGTTGCGAACGCTGCGGTCGTCCGCATTCTGTATACCGCAAATTTAAACTTTGCCGTATTTGTTTCCGTGAACTTGCATATAAAGGTCAAATTCCTGGTGTTAAAAAAGCTAGTTGGTAAAACCCACAAATGGGAAGGAGGTAAAACACATGGTGATGACAGATCCAATTGCAGACATGCTTACTCGCATCCGTAATGCGAACATGGTACGTCATGAGAAATTAGAGGTTCCTGCTTCTAAAATCAAAAAAGAGATCGCTGAACTTTTAAAACGTGAAGGTTTCATTCGTGATGTAGAATACATCGAGGATAACAAACAAGGTATCCTTCGTATTTTCCTGAAATATGGTGCAAACAATGAACGTGTAATCACTGGATTAAAACGTATCAGTAAACCTGGCTTACGCGTTTACGCTAAAGCTGACGAAGTACCACGTGTACTTAACGGATTAGGTATCGCTCTTGTTTCTACATCTAAGGGAGTAATGACAGACAAAGACGCTCGTCAATTACAAACTGGTGGAGAAGTAGTAGCATACGTTTGGTAATATATATTTAAAACGAACGGAGGTGTGACCACATGTCTCGTATTGGTAAAAAGATTCTTGAAATCCCTGCAGGTGTTACTATTACAATTGCAGAAGACAATACTGTAACAGTAAAAGGCCCTAAAGGTGAATTAACTCGTAAATTCAATGCTGATATGTCTATCAAAATTGAAGAAAATACACTAACAGTTGAGCGTCCATCTGAACAGAAGGAACACCGTGCATTACACGGTACAACTCGTGCTTTAATCGGAAACATGGTTGAAGGTGTAACTGCAGGTTTCGCACGCGGACTTGAATTAGTCGGTGTTGGTTACCGTGCTCAAAAACAAGGAGATAAACTTGTTTTAAGCGTAGGTTATTCTCATCCAGTAGAAATGACTCCGGAAGCAGGTCTTGAAGTTGAAGTACCTGCACCAACTAAAATCGTAATTAAAGGTATCGACAAGCAACGTGTTGGCGAATTTGCTGCTAACATCCGTGCTGTACGTGCTCCTGAGCCTTACAAAGGTAAAGGTATTCGTTACGAAGGCGAAGTTGTTCGTCGTAAAGAAGGTAAAACTGCTAAGTAAACCCGTTAGGTGAGAGAAAGGAGTGACAAGAAAATGATCACTAAAGCTGATAAAAATGCGACTCGTAAGAAAAGACATGCACGTGTACGTGCTAAACTTACTGGTACTGCAGAGCGTCCACGTTTAAACGTGTTCCGTTCTAACCAACATATTTACGCTCAAGTTATTGATGATGTGAATGGTGTAACGTTAGTAAGTGCATCTACTCTTGATAAAGACCTTGCTCTTAACGGTACTAGCAATACTGAAGCTGCTACGAAAGTTGGAGAATCAGTTGCTAAGCGTGCTGTAGAGAAAGGCGTTAAAGAAGTAGTATTTGATCGCGGTGGTTACTTATACCATGGCCGTGTTAAAGCTCTAGCTGAAGCTGCTCGTGAGGCTGGATTACAATTTTAATGGTCAAAGGAGGGAAAATTGATGCATCGCATTGACCCAAGTAAATTAGAACTTGAAGAACGTGTAGTTACGATAAATCGTGTCGCGAAAGTTGTTAAGGGTGGTCGTCGTTTCCGCTTTGCTGCACTAGTTGTAGTTGGCGATAAAAACGGTCATGTTGGATTCGGTACTGGTAAAGCACAAGAGGTACCAGACGCAATTCGCAAAGCTATCGAAGACGCTAAGAAAAATTTAATCGCTGTACCATTAGTTGGTACAACAATTCCACACACAATCAACGGTCACTTTGGAGCTGGTGAAGTATTCTTAAAACCTGCTGCTGAGGGTACTGGTGTTATTGCTGGTGGACCTGTTCGTGCGGTTCTTGAATTAGCTGGTGTACAAGACATTCTTTCGAAATCTCTTGGTTCTAACACACCAATCAACATGATTCGCGCTACTGTGAACGGATTAAGCGAACTTAAGCGCGCTGAAGATGTTGCAAAATTACGCGGTAAATCTGTAGAAGAGCTACTAGGTTAAGGAGGGAAAACAAATGGCGAAAAAGTTAGAAATTACCCTCACTCGTAGTGTAATTGGTCGTCCACAAGATCAACGTGCGACGGTAGAAGCTTTAGGTCTTAAAAAGTTGAATTCAACTGTAGTTAAGGAAGAAACTCCTGCTATTCTTGGTATGATCAACAAAGTTTCTCACCTTTTAACTGTAAAAGAAGCTTAAGGATAACTCATTAATATAAGGAGGTGCCTGGGAATGAAACTTCATGAATTAAAACCTGCAGAAGGTTCTCGTAAAGTACGTAACCGTGTCGGTCGTGGTATCGGTTCTGGTAACGGTAAAACTGCTGGTAAAGGTCATAAAGGACAAAACGCACGTTCTGGTGGCGGTGTTCGTCTTGGCTTCGAAGGTGGTCAAACTCCATTATTCCGTCGTTTACCAAAACGCGGCTTCACAAACATTAACCGTAAAGAGTTTACTATTGTAAACTTATCAACGTTAAATCGTTTTGAAGATGGTACAGAAGTAACACCTGAATTATTGCTGGAAACTGGCGTTATCAGCAAGTTAAACGACGGTGTTAAAATTCTTGCAAGCGGAGCAGTAGAGAAAAAACTAACTGTTAAAGCGCACAAGTTCTCTTCAAGTGCTAAAGAAGCAATTGAAGCAGCTGGCGGATCAGTTGAGGTGATCTAATGTTTCGTACAATCTCCAACTTTATGCGCGTTGCTGAGATAAGACGTAAAATATTATTCACTTTAGCGATGTTAATCGTATTCAGGATTGGCACGTTTATCCCAGTGCCATTTACAAATGGAGACGTACTGAAAGCACAAGACCAATTAAATGCTTTAGGTATTCTAAATACATTTGGCGGTGGCGCCTTGAAAAACTTCTCCATCTTTGCGATGGGAATCATGCCGTATATTACAGCATCCATCATCGTGCAATTATTGCAGATGGATGTTGTTCCTAAATTTTCGGAATGGTCGAAGCAAGGTGAAATGGGCCGTCGTAAACTAACGCAATTCACGCGTTACTTTACAATTGTTCTTGCGTTTATTCAGGGGTTTGGTATGTCAATCGGTTTTAACGGTATGGTAGGTGGGCAATTAATTTTGAATCCTGGTTGGAGCACTTATTTATACATTGCTACGGTACTGACTGCTGGTACTGCATTTTTAATGTGGTTAGGCGAACAGATTACAGCTAAAGGTGTAGGTAATGGTATTTCCATCCTTATCTTTGGCGGTATTGCTGCAGCGATCCCAAGTGTTATATCTCAAGTGTATCAACAACAGTTTCAAAATATCGGAGATCAATTGTTCATGAGTATCGTTAAAGTTGCATTGATTTTACTAGCTGTGCTAGCAGTTATTGTTGGTGTTATTTTCATTCAACAAGCTGTTAGAAAGATCCCAATTCAATATGCGAAGCGTGTAACAGGAGGGAATGGGAATCATGCTGGAGCACAAAACACACATTTACCGCTTAAGGTAAATAGTGCGGGTGTTATTCCAGTCATTTTTGCTGTTTCATTCTTAATTACGCCTCCAACTATTGCACAGTTCTTCCCGAAACATGATGTATCGCAGTGGATTATTGCAAACTTTAACTATTCTCACCCAGTGGGAATGATCATATATGTTGCGCTCATTGTAGCCTTCACATATTTCTATGCATTTGTTCAGGTTAATCCAGAGCAAATGTCAGAGAATCTAAACAAGCAAGGTGGATATGTTCCAGGTATTCGTCCGGGTAAGAATACAGAACAATATCTAACAAAAATCTTGTATCGTTTGACCTTTGTAGGATCAATTTTCCTAGCAGCGATTGCAATCTTACCAGTTATCTTTACGAAATTGGGAAATCTTCCTCCATCTGCACAGATTGGTGGAACGAGTATGTTAATCGTTGTCGGCGTTGCTTTAGAAACAATGAAGCAGCTAGAAAGCCAACTGGTAAAACGCCATTACAAAGGGTTTATCAAGCAGTGAGTAAGTGGGAAGAACTATCTTCCCTACATGCTCATGTACTGAGGGGGAACAAGGATGAACTTAATTTTAATGGGGCTTCCTGGTGCTGGTAAAGGTACACAAGCCGAACAGATTGTAGCCAAGTATAACATCCCTCACATTTCAACAGGAGATATGTTCCGTGCAGCTATGAAGGCTGAAACTGAAATGGGTCTACAAGCAAAATCTTTTATTGATAAAGGTGCACTTGTTCCAGATGAAGTTACAATCGGAATTGTTCGTGAACGTTTAAGTCAAGAAGACTGCGTAAGAGGTTTCTTACTAGACGGTTTCCCACGAACTGTTGCACAAGCATCAGCTCTTGAAGAGATTATGAAAGATCTTGGCAAAAAAATCGACTATGTTTTAAACATTAATGTGGATTCAGGATTGTTATTAAAACGCCTTACAGGCCGTCGCATTTGTAAAGAGTGCGGTGCGACTTACCACTTAGAATTCAATCCACCAGCAAAAGCTGATGTGTGCGATAAATGTGGTGGCGAATTATACCAACGCTCTGATGACAATGAAGAAACTGTAGCAAATCGTTTAGATGTAAATATTAAGCAAACAAAACCTTTGCTTGATTTCTACGACGAGCTTGGTTACTTAAAAAGCATTAATGGTGAGCAAGATATCAATAAAGTATTTGCTGATATCGATGTTCTCATCGGAGGCTTAGCGTAATGATCATCTGCAAAACTCCTCGCGAGATAGAAATCATGCGAGAAGCTGGCAGAATCGTTGCTTTAACTCATCAAGAGTTGAAACAGCACATTACTCCAGGAATTACAACGAAAGAGCTCGATCAAATAGCGGAAAAGACGATTCAAAAATATGGTGCTACGCCATCTTTTAAAGGATACAACGGATTTCCGGGGAGCATATGTGCTTCTGTAAATGAAGAGCTTGTACACGGAATTCCAGGAAAGCGCAAGCTCAAAGAGGGCGATATCATCAGTATCGATATTGGTGCGAAATACAATGGGTACCATGGAGATTCTGCATGGACGTATCCAGTTGGAAACATTTCTGAATCTGTTCAAAAGCTACTTGATGTCACAGAAAAATCGTTGTATCTTGGTCTAGAACAAGTAAAACCAGGCGAGAGATTATCAAATATCTCACATGCGGTTCAAACCCATGCTGAAGAGAATGGATTCTCGATCGTTAGGGAGTATGTTGGTCACGGAATCGGGCAAGACTTACATGAGGACCCTCAAATCCCGCACTATGGTCCACCAAATAGAGGCCCTAGATTAAAGCCGGGAATGGTCATCTGTGTTGAGCCGATGGTGAATCAAGGAAGACGATATGTAAAAACACTATCTGATGACTGGACAGTGGTAACGGTAGATGGTAAATGGTGTGCCCATTTTGAGCACACGATTGCTCTTACAGAAGCAGGATACGAAATCCTTACCACTTTATAAGTAGCTGGCTCTCCGGGATTTCAGAGCAGTGTAAAATGTTACTGATTTGAAGAAGGGAGAACTATTGAATGGCTAAAGATGATGTAATTGAAGTCGAAGGTACCGTTCTTGAAACGTTGCCAAATGCTATGTTCAAAGTAGAATTAGAGAATGGGCATGTCGTATTGGCTCACGTTTCTGGTAAAATCCGTATGAACTTCATTCGTATTTTACCAGGAGACAAAGTTACGGTAGAATTATCTCCGTACGATTTAAATCGTGGTCGTATTACGTACCGTTTTAAATAATATAGCACTCCGTAATCTTTAAGGAGGTTCGAGACATGAAAGTAAGACCGTCAGTTAAACCAATCTGCGAAAAATGTAAAGTTATTCGTAGACGTGGAAAAGTAATGGTTATTTGTGAAAACCCTAAACATAAACAAAAACAAGGTTAATCAGAAGGAGGTGCATTCAGAATGGCACGTATCGCAGGTGTAGATATTCCTCGAGACAAACGCGTTGTTATTTCTTTAACTTACGTATTCGGCATTGGTCGCACAACTGCTGAAAAAATTCTTACTGAAGCTGGTATTTCTTCAGAAACACGAGTTCGTGATTTAACGGAAGACGAATTAGGACGTATCCGTGATGTTATCGATCGTATTAAAGTTGAGGGAGACCTTCGTCGTGAAGTATCTCTTAACATTAAACGTCTAATGGAGATCGGTTCTTACCGTGGTCTTCGTCACCGTCGTGGTTTACCAGTTCGTGGTCAAAATTCTAAAAACAATGCTCGTACACGTAAAGGTCCACGTCGTACAGTAGCAAATAAAAAGAAATAATAAGTAAAGGAGGTTGAACTAACAATGGCACGTAAAACAAACACTCGTAAAAAACGTGTGAAAAAGAATATCGAAGCTGGTATAGCTCATATTCGTTCTACTTTCAACAACACAATCGTAACACTTACAGATACTCACGGTAACGCACTTTCTTGGTCTAGTGCTGGTGCACTTGGTTTCCGTGGATCTCGTAAATCTACTCCATTCGCTGCGCAAATGGCTGCTGAAGCTGCTGCTAAAGTTGCAATGGAGCACGGTTTAAAAACTTTAGAGGTTACTGTTAAAGGTCCTGGTGCTGGTCGTGAAGCTGCAATTCGTGCTCTTCAAGCTGCAGGTCTAGAAGTAACAGCAATTAGAGATGTTACTCCAGTTCCTCATAATGGATGTCGTCCGCCAAAACGTCGTCGTGTGTAATTTTTCTGTATAGAATTTTCCCTTTTGTCTATAATGGATATGATGCATTATCGAGAAATTTCGTACAGAAACATCGCTTGTTGTGCACAATCGGGAACTGCCTAAGGGGGACTTTCGGTTAGACAGGGGTTATACCTTTGTTTAACCGGGGTTTCGACGTTTTGAAGGAG
>NZ_FNUW01000029.1:0-65588 GCF_900108285.1 Bacillus sp. ok061
AAAACAAAACAAAACAAAACAAAACAAAACAAAACAAAAAAATCAACCGAACGGTTGATTTTTTATCTCCTACTATAATGCGCTGTATCAATACCACGCTGCATTAACCAATGATATGTTTCACCTTTTACAACAAGAGGTACAGATTGCAACTCTTCTATCGTCTTCGCACCAAGAGCTGTCATAATAAATTTCAAATCTGTATGTAGAAGCTCAATTTCATCCACTAATTTCTCGATACCATCTTGCATTAAAATACGTAAAAAGTAACCAGCAAACGCAGTTGTATTCGCCCCTAATGCGATTGCTTTTGCTACGTCAAGCGCTGTCTGTATACCCCCTGATGCAATAAAAGAGAGGTTATTATTTGTAGAGGTTGCTTCAATAATCGAGGTTGCTGTTTGTATGCCCCAGTTATTAAAATAAGAAAGCATTCGCTGTCTTCTTTCATTTTCAACAGCAGCAAAATTCGTACCACCTTGCCCACCAATATCAATTGCTGTTACACCTACGTTCGCTAACTGTTGCATTGTTTCCTTACTCATCCCAAATCCAACTTCTTTTACAATGACAGGAACTTTACTATTTAAAACAATTTTCTCAATACGCTGAAGTACGCCAGTAAAATCACGGTCTCCTTCTGGCATCGTTAACTCTTGTATGACATTTAAATGAATTTGCAACGCATTCGCTTCAATCATATCAACGGCACGCTCTGCCTGCTCGATAGTTGCCTCACTACCTAAATTAGCAAAGAAAATACCATTTGGGTTTACCTTTCTGATCACCTTATAAGAAGCAGCCTCACTTTCATCTTTTAACGCCGCCATTTGCGAACCTACAGCCATAGCAAGGTTATGTTGTTTCGCTACATATGCTAATTGCTCATTGATATGTAACGTTTTCTCTCCTCCACCACCAGTCATCGCATTGATAAAAATCGGCGAACTTAGTGAAAGTTCGCCGATTTTTGTTTCACATGTTATTGTGTCATAATTTGAATTTGGCAAGCTTTGATGCACAAAATCAATATCATGAAAGCCATGCGTACGAGACTGACCAGTAGAAAGAGCGTATTCAATATGATCTAATTTACGTTTTGCCCTTACCACTTGTACCCCTCATTATTTCTTTAATTTTTTCAGTTGTTCACCAATAATATCACTTAATTGGAAAGTAGCAGAATCAGCATTTGGCTCATACTGACTATAATCTTCAATTACATTATTTTCCTCAAGCGCTTCTTTTATACTTAAAGAAATACGTTTCTCTGCTGCGTGAACTTCAAGTACTTTCACTTTTACTTCTTGTCCCATTTCCAATACTTCATTCGGATTTTTCACGTGACGATTTGCAATTTGAGATACATGTACAAGTCCTTCAACGCCAGGTAAAATCTCAACGAATGCACCAAATGTAACAAGGCGTTTTACTACTCCCTCACGAATATCTCCAGCTTTTATTTCGCCAGCAACGTTTTCCCAAGGTCCTGGTTGAGCTGCTTTAATCGATAAAGAAATACGTTGTGTATCAGCATCAACAGATAACACCTTTACCTTAACCTTTTGACCTTGCTCTAAAACTTCAGAAGGTTGCTCTACACGTTCGTGTGAAATTTGTGAAATGTGAACTAAACCGTCCACGCCACCAACGTTAACGAAAGCACCAAAGTCAGTTAATCGTTGCACTGTTCCTTCAACAACGTCCCCTTCTTTTAATGAAGAAATTGCTTCTTTTTTCTGAGAATCTAGTTCTAATTCTACTACCGCTTTATGCGAAAGGATTACACGATTTTTTTCACGGTCTAATTCAATAATTTTCACCGCTAACGTTTTACCTTTATAGTCAGTAAAGTCTTCTACATAATGTACTTCTACAAGTGAAGCTGGGATAAAACCGCGAACCCCAAGATCCACAACTAATCCGCCATTCACAATATCTTTTACAGTAACATCAAACACATGACCAGAAGTAAATTTCTCTTGTAATTCTACCCATGCTTTTTCTGCATCAACAGCACGTTTAGACAAGACAAGATCATCTTCTTCTAATTTAATAATTTTCAACTCTAGTGTTTGATCTAATTCTACAACATCGCTTGCTTTTTCAATATGAACGTTAGCTAATTCACTAATTGGAATTACGCCATCTGTTTTGTATCCAACATTTACAAGCACTTGTTTCTCTTCAACTTTCGTTACAGAACCTGTAACAACGTCACCAACTTGTAATTCTTTTGAATCCATAACTTCTTCATTCATTTTCTCTACCATGGAAATACCTCCCTACAGAATTGACAAAGCATTTTTTATGTATATACGAAATGAAAACAAAGTTTTCATTTGCATGTTTAAGAATTTCTCATCACATACTTTTTTCAATACCATTCACAAGAAAATATATTAAACCTATATAAATAGTATACAGCAAAACCAGCTTGAAAAAAGTATGTTTTGAAATATAATAGCGAATATATTCTGACAGTTTTATTCCTCTTTAACTAACTTCTTACAAATCAGCTCATTTGTCAAGGAAAGAGACTCACAATTCACGTATCCTTTACATTTCTATTTAAACAAAAAAAAGAAAGAGGATCATCCCCTTTCTTTATTTCGCAAACACTCCTGAAACAATACTCATAATTTTTTGAACAACTTCTTCAATTGATAAAGAAGTCGTATCTAATTCCAATGCATCATCAGCCTTTTTTAGTGGAGAAACTTCGCGTTCTGAATCTAATTTATCACGCTGAGCAATTTCTTCTTTTAGCTGCTCTAAATTAGAATCGAAACCTTTATTTAAATTTTCTAAATGTCTTCTTTCCGCTCTTTCTTCAACAGAAGCAAGCATAAAGATTTTCACTTCAGCATCCGGTAATACATGTGTACCAATATCACGGCCGTCCATTACAACGCCGCCTCTTTTCGCTAAATCTTGCTGACGGCGTACCATTTCTTCACGAACAAGGCGATGCTTTGCTACAATAGATACTCGATTCGTCACATCAGGTGTACGAATTACTTCAGAAACATCTTGTCCATTTAAAAATACAAGCTGTGTATTTTCTCCTTGCTGAAATTCAATATTTACATTCCTTACAACTTCCATTAACTGCTCTTCATTTTCAATATCTACTTTTTGTTCAAGGGCTGCATATGTAAGCGTACGGTACATTGCGCCTGTATCAATATAAACGTA
Source organism: Bacillus sp. ok061 (assembly GCF_900108285.1). Lineage (NCBI taxonomy): Bacteria > Bacillati > Bacillota > Bacilli > Caryophanales > Bacillaceae > Bacillus > Bacillus sp. ok061. The sequence continues at coordinate 3,199 of NZ_FNUW01000029.1, forward strand.
AGAAAGTTCCTTCGCAACAACTTTTGCCACTGTACTTTTCCCAGCAGCTGCTGGACCATCTATAGCAATTGAAATTCGTTTATCCATTGTAACACCTCATTTTTTCACTTATAAAACAAAACGAAAAGCAGGTGTTCACCCTGCTTCTTCTCATTTGCTTCACGTCATTAAATCCTCAATTATTGTAGCATAATCCTTCATAGAAGAAAATGAAAACTACCTATTCACCTGTAAGATTTCCGCTTTGTCTTTTACCATGACACCTTCATAATAAACAATTTTAGATAAATACTTCACTGATGACTTATGTATAAATAACAATTGCACAACAGAAAGACAAATAAATTGTATTATTAATATACGAATAAAAATTCTCTCCATCTTTTCCACCGTAATCGCTCCCTCCTATACTATATTTGCACATCTCGTTTCGTAATTTTATACATCGTACATATAGCAGTTAATTTTATTGTCATTTGCGAGGCATACTTTTATACATTTCCATTGTCGAATTTACTAAAAACATGTTATGTTCTAAATGTATTTTTTTACTTGAAAGGGGTATAAGAATTGAAAAGAATCCTAGTTTTACACACAGGTGGAACAATTGCAATGGAGGAGGATAAAGAAACTGGAGTCGTACAACCAGGTGAAAAAAATCCTCTTTTAAAATTCATTCCTGATTTAGAAGGCGATGTTGATTTAATCGTTGAAGATGTGTTCCATTTACCATCTCCCCATATGACACCGAGCGAAATGTTACAATTACAAGTCATCATTGATGAAAGAGTAAAACAAGACAACATTCATGGCGTAGTCATTACGCATGGTACTGATACATTAGAAGAAACAGCCTATTTCTTAGATTTAACAGTACAAGCAACTATTCCGATCGTTGTGACAGGTGCAATGCGCTCTAGCAATGAATTAGGTGCTGACGGCCTATATAACTTCTTATCAGCTGTAAAAGTTGCTAGTTGTGATGAAGCTGCAGAAAAAGGTGTTTTAGTCGTATTAAATGACGAAATTCATTGCGCTACAAATGTAACGAAAACACATACAAGTAATGTCGCAACATTCCAAAGCCCACAATACGGACCAATTGGAATGGTAACAAAACGCGGCGTTGTCTTCCATCACGCTTTAGTACATCATGAAACATATACGATAAACACAGTGTCTAAAAATGTAGTTGTTCTAAAAGCATATGCTGGCATGGATGATACATTACTAGCAGCAATCGAAAATCTTCCTGTAGACGGTATTGTTATCGAAGCGCTTGGACAAGGTAATCTACCTCCAAGAACACTTCCTAGTCTAGAACGATTATTAAATAAAGGTATTCCTGTCGTATTAGTTTCTCGCTGTTTTAACGGTATCGTTCAAGACGTATATTCGTATGAAGGTGGCGGTAAACACTTAAAAGATATGGGCGTTGTATTCACATACGGCTTAAATGCACAAAAAGCACGTATTAAATTACTTGTCGCATTAGAGAATACAAATTCTCATGAATCCATTCAAAATATGTTTATGCACGAATAAAAAGGAGTTGTCGAGATTTTCTCGACAACTCCTTTTTATTTTTCTCTTGATGCAATGGTTTGCGCAATCGCATCTCCATGAAATCTACCGTTCTCGATAAATATTTCATTTGCATTATTTCCAGCAGCAATGACACCTGCAATGAAAATATTTTCAGCATTCGTTTCCATTCTATCCTCTGTATAAATTGGACGTCCTGTTTCTTCATCAATCTGAACACCCATCTTCGTTAAGAAGCTATGATCAGGATGATAACCAGTCATCGCAAATACAAAATCGTTTTGGATTGTATAAACTTCACCATCAACTGTAAACGTTAATGTATGCTCAGTAATTTCTTTCACATGAGCCCCGAAATGCATTTGAATTGTACCGTTTCGTACTAACGCCTCAAATTCCGGCAAAATCCAAGGCTTTATGCTTGGTGAATACTCACTTCCACGATACAGTACCGTTACACGCGCACCAGCTTTAACAAGTTCTAATGCGGCATCTACACTCGAATTTTTCCCACCTATAACTACTACGTCTCGATCAAAATAAGGATGCCCCTCTTTAAAATAGTGAGCTACTTTCTTCAATCCCTCACCTGGAACATTCATATAATTTGGATTATCATAATATCCAGTTGCTGCAACAATATATTTCGCTATATATGTTTCTTTACTTCCGTCACGCTTTGTCGTCTCAACTTGAAAAACTTCTCCATCTTTTTGAACTTTCTCCACTCGCTCAAAAGCATTTACACGTACAGATTTACGTTTTACTACTTCACGATAATACGCAAGCGCTTGATTTCGAACTGGCTTACGATTTTCTGTAATAAAAGCTACATCACCAATTTCTAATTTTTCACTAGAAGAGAAAAATGTTTGATGAGTTGGATAATTATAAATGGCATTTACAATGTTTCCTTTTTCAATTACTAACGGATTTATTCCTACCTTTTGCAACGAAATCGCTGCCGCTAATCCGCACGGACCGCCTCCAATTATAATAACTGTTTCTTTTTGCATACTCGTCCACTCCTAGTCTTCTACCAATACACTATTTATAAAAACAAGAAAAAACCTACTTACAGCAGTAGGCACCTATCTTTATTGTATTCATTTTTCATATATTTGTCATCTAAACGAAACGTACATCCGATAGACATCTGCTAAAAACTGCTGAAATTTAATACCTTGTTTCCCTAATACATTCTCAGGATCAATCTTTCTAGCTGGATCAAGCGTTTTATGTGACACGATATCTTTTTTCGGATTTAAGCCAAAGTTTTGGCATAAATACGCATGATACCATGTAAAACGATTATATGCTTCCCAAAAGTTAACATCACCACCATAACAAAGTTCCACTCCAATGGCCGCCTTATTCGCATCATAGCCGTATAAGTCATTATCCGTCGGCACACCATATCGAACATGATACGCAACTTCATTTATAGGAATAATCTCCAATATTGTTTTATCATCTATAAATGTATGCGCCGAAGCTTTCGGTTGTAATTCATTAAAGTAATCTCGATTTCCTATCGCATTGCTTCCTGGATTCCCCGTATCATGGCTTACAATAAATCTCACTTTAGTCAGAGGAATCCCCGGCCGTGAACTTCCATATCCAATATAGTTGCGCTCTATAGGAAACATCGCCATTGCTACCAACTCCCGCTCTAGAAGATTACCTTACTTCCTTATATATGTATTCGGTAGCAACGTCCTTATCGCATATTTCTTACACGAAGAGAAAATCGAAAATATTTGAAGTGAACACCATAAACAACAAGATACTTACAGCCACTCCATAAAAACCGTAAAACCAAACACAATCTTCTTTCGTATCTAAACCGAAAAATTTATTTACCGATTGTAATAATGTGCCACGCTTGCTTTGTTTGTTTCGTAATACTTCCACTCTCTCTACAACATCTGCTGGCATCATAAATCTTTGGTCTACTGTCATTTTCATCATTTATCTCTCCTTAAAATCATTTCCCTTTTGTTTATCTAAGGAGAGTATAGCACGTTTGTTCGTATAGAACAAGCGTTCTTTTTTTTATTTTTATTTTATTTTTCAGCAAGCCAAGTAAAAATTGAGATTACAACGGCAATAATCGGCCCTACTACAACCACACCAAATATCAAAAACAGTAGCCCTTCCCCGAACATTCTAACGGTACTTATTTTTCGAGCTTTCATCGTTCTTGCAAGTTCTCCCTCTAACCTCTTAACCTTTTCTTCTAATTGTTCTACTCGTTCCAGCATTTCATTCTCCATATATAACACCTCATTTAATACTTCAACAAAAAAACGTGATTCCCTCGAAAGGAAATCACGTTTTCTCAAGATATAATATTTTATACCCAACCTCTGAAGCGGCTTGCTTCAGCCATTTTACGAACACCAACCATGTACGCCGCTAAGCGCATGTTCACTTTACGAACTTGTGCTGTTTCATAAATAGAATCAAATGATCTTACCATTACTTTTTCTAAACGTTGTTCTACTTCTTCTTCAGTCCAGTAGTATCCTTGGTTATTTTGTACCCACTCAAAGTAAGATACTGTTACACCACCAGCACTTGCTAACACGTCTGGAACAAGTAAAATTCCGCGATCTGTTAAAATTTTAGTCGCTTCTAATGTTGTTGGACCATTTGCAGCTTCAACAACGATTTTCGCTTTAATATCATTAGCATTTTCTTCTGTAATTTGGTTCTCAATTGCAGCTGGAACTAAAATATCGCAATCAAGTTCTAACAATTCTTTGTTTGAAATTGTATTGTTAAATAGCTTTGTTACTGTACCGAAGCTATCACGACGGTCTAATAAATAATCAATATCTAATCCGTTTGGATCATGTAACGCGCCGTAAGCATCTGAGATTGCAATAACTTTCGCACCTGCATCATGCATAAATTTAGCTAAGAAGCTACCAGCATTACCGAATCCTTGAACAACAACGCGTGCACCCTTAATATCAATGCCACGTTTTTTCGCAGCTTCACGAATACAAATTGTTACACCTTTCGCTGTTGCTGTTTCACGGCCATGTGATCCACCTAATACAAGCGGTTTACCTGTAATAAATCCTGGTGAATTAAATTCATCAATACGGCTATACTCATCCATCATCCATGCCATAATTTGAGAGTTTGTGAATACATCTGGAGCTGGAATATCTTTCGTCGGACCTACGATTTGGCTAATTGCTCGTACATAACCGCGGCTTAATCTTTCTAACTCACGGAATGACATTTCACGTGGATCACAGATAATTCCACCCTTACCTCCACCATATGGTAAATCAACAATACCACATTTTAAACTCATCCAGATTGAAAGTGCTTTCACTTCATTTTCTGTTACATTCGGATGGAAGCGAATTCCACCTTTCGTTGGACCAACAGCATCATTATGTTGTGCACGATATCCTGTAAATATTTTAACAGTCCCGTCATCCATACGAACTGGTATTTTCACTGTCATCATACGAATTGGTTCTTTTAATAATTCATATACTTCGTTTGGATAACCCAATTTTTCTAACGCTTCACTAATAACAATTTGTGTTGAATTCAATAGTTCAAAATGTTGTTCCCTTTGTTGTTGTGTTTTTGTTTGAGTTCCCTTTTCGGCTACCATAGTAAGTAAACCCCCTGTAATTTCACTTGTTTAGTAAACCTTCATTGCCTAGTATACACCCTTAAATTTGGAATGCAATAGAAAACGCTAACAAATATATACAAACTATTTTCTGTTGCAAGCGTTTTCACTATTATTATAGTCCTTTTATTACTTTTAGAAAAGTAAAATACTTAAATATTTAAATATTTTTTATTTTACTCCAACATACTTCCATAAAACTGCATATTTTATTTTAAAAAAGTATGTTGGAGTATTTACAATCATCCTTTCCCTTATCCAAATAAAAACAAAACCTCAGCTATGTTGTATTAGCTGAGGTTTTGTTTTTTCACAAAGTAATTGTGTATTTGTTCTATCGCATTAAAATCCATTAATTCTTTACCGTACTCCATGATGCGATAAATAGTTGCTGTAGACGGATTACCGTATTCCGCTAAAATAGCTATAAAATCCGCCTTTAACAATTGAATTTGTTCCTCTTCTTCCATCCAAAGATAGAAGCGCTTATCCCACGTATATAGCTTTCCGCCAGTTACACCAAGGTTATATAAGCGATTCGACAGGTTAATTATGTCATCTAGCGTAGCAAACTCATATAATATATGCTCACTTTCATCTAGAGTCACTTGCATTTCAATAAACTCGTCACGAAACTCATCATCTGTATCCATTTCTTGATTTTCTTTCGTTACAATTACAACCATCCCTTGTGCTTGTAGAGAAAATACTTCAACTGCAATCGGACCATCTGCTTCAAATCCTAATTCCTTATTTGCTTCTTGCATCATATCACGAAATAATTGCTGTACTTTCGGCGCATTTCTCCATAAATCTTCTTTCGTTAATCCTCGTTCAGATAAATCATCAAATGTTAGAAAAATTTTTATCTTATTGTAATTTAATCGTTCCAGCCTCATCTCATACCCTCCCTACGTAACCAATGCATCTAATTTTTATTATATGAAATAGAAAATAGATGGTTCTTTTCGAACAACTATTCCGACATTTTTAACCATTCATCCCATTCTTCTTTCGTATCACCAATTAAGGTTGTTTCAATGTCCAACTGGTTTAGAACGCCTAACTTTCCGATAAACCCAACAGAAAGAGATTCCCTTTTTTCTTGTAATAAATTTATAAAGTTCATCGTCTTTTTCATTTCTTGTTCGTCAGCAAAAGATACAAATACATATTTCGGCTGTATTTCTTCTACCGCTGACAACATACCATCTTCAGCTAAGCTTGTCCTAATATATATCGCCTCATATCCTTTTAAGCGTAAATACGTTGAAAAAATAAATCCTTGCAATGCATTCTTTTCTAACACAATAACTTTGTGTAAAGAGGAAAACATTGAGGCATTGTGATACACCATTCCTAGACGCGTTTGTAAAAATGATAGTGCATATTGGAATTGCGCCATTGAAATCTCATTATTATTTTTTGACATTAATAAATTGTCTGTCACTCGAAGAACGATACTGGCAACAACCTTTTCTGTTGAATATATACTAAAAGCTTCGTTTAATAATGCAGTAATTGTAATTTCATCAAATTTTAACAAAGCTTGTAGCAAATCGTCCACTAAAACAACTTCTTTATCGAAAGGTATCTCTTTTTGAACTGTACTCTGCAAACGATTCTCTTCTAATAACTGAACTGCTTGTCCAATCATCATACCGGAAGAAACTTTTTCCATTAACCATTTTAAAATTTGAATATGTTCTTCTGTATATAAACGATGCCCAGCTTGATTCCGCTTTGGGGCAATAATTTGATATCGTCTTTCCCATGCACGAAGCGTACTCGGCTGAACTCCAATTATATTCGAAACAGCTTTTATATTATATTTTCCACTAAGAGTTGGCATCATTTCCCTCCGCACAATGTAATGATATGTGTTTGAGCAGGTGCTCGGAAACGAAGTGGTATCAATGTTGTTCCGTACCCATTACTAACAAAGAGAATCGTATTCAAATGGTTATATACGCCACCTTTTAAATATTTTTTAGATGGGAATAATCGGATTTGTCCCCCATGCGTATGTCCACTTAATACAAGTGAAATCTGCTCATTTCCAGACATCTTTTTTATTATATCAGGGTTGTGACTAACTAAGATACGAAAACCATCTTCTTTACAATCCGCCAATGCCAAATCTAGACGATCACGGTGCAATCCAACATCATCTATACCGAGCAAACAAATTTTCTCTCCTAATTCAGACTCAAATACCACTCTTGTATTATCTAAAACTTTTACGTTATTTTCTAATAATAACGCATCTAATTCATGATATTCTATCTCATAATCATTGTTTCCCCACACAAAATATACAGGAGCTATCTCTCTTAACTTTTGAATATTCGCAGAGATTTTTGATAAAGAGACACCTTTCTCTGCTAAATCTCCTCCGATAATTACTAGATCTACTTTTCCTTTTACTTGTTCAATTAACAAATTCGAAATGACTCTTCTATGAATATCAGAAATAAAAAACACATTTACTTTTTGAAAACTTTTCGGAAATTCTTTAAATACTAAAGTATGTTCCAACACCGTATTACGCGTCGCTTCTTTATACATCACAAGAAGTAATAAAATCCCCATGCCTATGAGAGTACTGAATAATATAATCCATATCATATTTTTTACTCCCCTCCTCATAAAGATAATCCTAGGCTTTTATAACAAATTGTGATCGCTTAATTCACTAGCTCTCTTGCTTTGTGGATTTATCTTTTATCGGAATTTTTAATTCTTGCCCTGCACTCACTTCATCTTCTTGCAAGTTATTATACTTTTTAATGACTTCAATCCCATTTTCATCCGAAAAATATTGCTTCGCTATACTTTCTAAAGTTTCTCCCTCTTTCACAGTATGCGTTATCGCTTTTTCAGACTGTTTCTGCGAATCAGATTTAGCTGAATCAAAGAAGATTACTTCAAACGCACTTTTCCCGGCATTATTACTATCGCCCTTCACCTGAATATATTTATCCGTATACCACAAAATACTAATTGGCAGCAGAATGAATAGAAATGTTAAAACCCGGACGAAAATGTGATTTATTTTAAACTTTTGTTTTTTCTCTTTATTTCTATGAATTTCACTACGCGGCGGTAAACTTTCTTTTTCTTCCACTCGCTCAACTTCTAATTCCTCTTCAAAATCAGGAATTCGTTTCCTCATGTTGTTCACCACCACCTTCCATTTATTTTCTTAATTGGAGTCCCATTATAAAATCAACAAGAAAGTGTGCAAAGATTGTTATAAACAAATTCCCTGTCCATTCAAATACATAACCAAAGACAAAACTAATGAAACAGACGAAACAAAACAAAAATGGCTTTGTTATATAACGAATATGTAACACTGCAAATACTAAACTCGCAATTACAATTCCAAAATGAGTCTGCACTACACCTCTAAATAAAAATTCTTCTGCAAAACCGATTACGAACGTAATAACGAGTAAATGGAGAACCGACATTCCTCGAAACATCTTATCGTTAATACCACCATCATCAAACCAAGACTCTGGAAACACTCGCATTGCAACATAATCTAATAACACAATACCAATCGCTAACAAACCACCTATAATAAGTATAGATACTGGTTCCCATTTCCATAAATTAAACACTTCTTTTACATCTTGAAATAATATATATGCTAGTAAACAGCCAATACCGATAATAATTAACTGTGTTATATATAGATTCAGCCTTATTTCCTGCGGACTCATATCTTCAACATTATACCTTTGAATGTTCATCATTCCTCCATCTTTTCTAGGCCGAAAAGCTTTTGTAACTCTGTTTCCCAATTATAGTCGAAATCCGATTGTTGCGCTCGTCTTTTTTTATAATCTTCTTTTGTAATACCGCAATAATCGCAGCAATTATTTAACTCTTTCTCTTTCCTATAACCGAACTGTTGCAGCACATATTCACGTCTACATCCTTTAACTCGTATCCATGACTTCATATTTTCTAGTTCACTATATTTATTACGCAACCTTATTTCTACTTCAGCTATTAATCGGTTCATAATTTCATCTGACAAACCCTCTAATAATAATCTTCGTTGTTGTATAATTCCAACCTGTTCGAGATGATAACGAACGAAACGCCAATATTGCTCATTAAATCTTGCTGCATTATAACAAATTTCTTCTACATCTTCTATTGGTAATTCTTTCGTTTGGAACATTCTTTCTTGTAGTAAAGAAAATAAAAATTGTATTTGCGACTTACTTGGCAATTCATCCTCAATGATTGAAATTGGTAAATCATGATCCAACGGACTACACAATAAAATAGCTATACTCGGTTCGCCATCTCTTCCAGCTCTTCCGATTTCTTGTAAGTAAGAAGCTATATTAGTTGGATAATGAAAATGAATAATATATTGCGTATTCGCCTTATTTACCCCCATACCAAATGCACTTGTACATATTACAAGCTGCAATTGATCGTTCATAAACTGCTGTTGAATTAACATACGCTCTTCATGTTCCATACCACCATGATAAAAAGCTACACCAGTAACACCTTTCCCTCTCAAGTATTCCGTTAACCTTTCTGTCCACGCTCTACTTGAACAATATACAATCCCCGGCCCTTGTAAATACATCACCTGCTCCAAAAGCGCCTCTTTCTTTTCTTCTATCGTCTCTACAAATTGCACCTCCATTGCAATATTAGGACGGTCAATAGAGTATACATGTTCCGCGGCACCCTTTAAATTTAAACTGTCTGCGATATCTTGCAGTACCCCTTTTGTCGCTGTGGCTGTCAATGCTAACACTGTAGGAGAACCAATATTTTCAATAACTACATTTAGTTTCTTATAGTCCGTTCTAAAATCATAACCCCATTGAGAAATACAATGAGCCTCATCAACAACAAATAATGAAATATGAATTTTCTTCAATTCCCTAATTAATAACTCCGACTGTAACATCTCTGGTGAAACAAAAATAAATTTATATGAAGATAATTTTTTCATCGCTTCTCTTTTTTCATTTAATGTCCGAAAACTATTAAATGCTATCACTCGGTTTTTCACAACATACTTTAATTGTGTCACTTGATCTTCCATTAAAGATAATAACGGTGATACAACAAGCACTGTTCCTTCTCGCATAAGCCCCGGAAACTGATAGCACATAGACTTTCCTCTTCCAGTCGGAAGCATTGCTATCACATCTTTTCCTTCTAATAAATCTGTAATAACTCCTTTTTGACCTGGACGAAATTCAGAATATCCAAACCACTTATATAAATATTCTTCAAGTTTCATTTACACCCTCCATCCGCGCTAATACAAGACGAACTTCAAAATAAGAGATATCTTCTCCAATCGCTTGTTTCAAAACACGTAACTTCCGCGTTTGCAATGCTTCAATTACTTTTATTACTTTGTCTATCTTTTCTTTTTCCATAAACATTTCAATAGAAAAATCTTTTTCTCGCAAAGCAATTTCAACAAAATGATCTTCTATCGTTGCAACCTTCAAATTCCGAATCGTTGCTATTTCTTCTAAAGAACGCCCTTGTCTCCAAAAATTATATGTTTTTTTCGTAGATAAACTAAATAATTCAGCTCTCTCATTTGGATAAGATATAATTTCAGCTAATAGTGGAAATTCATTTTCTTTATCACGAACTTCTTGTATAAAGAAATGCATTGTACCCCAAAATAAAAAATACACCCTGAACATATCTTGTTTCGTAATTTCTGCTAATTGTTGCAATGTACAACCAATCCGTTCATAACCCGTTAGTCGATATGTTACAATCGTCGCTTCTATCGCATTACTTTTTTCTAAAAGATTATGTACTTCCGTCCACAATTTTCTCGCCAATTCACTTCTCTTATATGGCCTTCCTGTTAGAAAACGTTTCACCCACATCATTATTTCTGTATCTTGTTGAATCGGGATAAACTTCGTATTATTCTGTTGTAAATTTGATATAGTTTGAATAATCAATGATAATCTTTTCCAAAATGTTTCACCTAATTCTCCATAATGTAAACCATGCAAATGCGCTGGAAAAGCATAAACTTCCTCCCATTTATGTAACTGCGTTTTACCCTTAGGTGTTAACACATATGTATTTTCATGTATTTCTTGAATAAAATCTGCTTGCAACAACTTTACAACTTCACCATCATAGTCATTTCTATTTAATGATTTATATATTCCGAACAAAAAAGAAATTCTAAACATATTTCCATCTTGTAAAGTTTGCGAAGAACGTTTGCCCTTTAGTAAATAATAAATAGATGAAACGGTTCTTTCACCATTCAATTGTTTTAAACAATGCAACAAAGTATATTGTATTTGCATGACCGCTTCCACCTTCCAATCTTAACTTCATTCTTTTCAGTACAATTACACTATCTACTGTCGCTCATTAAACTTATCATAATAAGAACTATATACTTGTATATATTCTATTGTATCAAACGAAATCATATTTACGTATTTTGAAAATCTTATGACATAATTCAAAAATAAGTTGACACTCTAATTGATAAGCATTATCATTATAATTTTATGTTGAAAAGTTTTACAAACCGTTTTACAATAAGGTTATAATTTTTATGGCAAGCTTTTCACATACATATTATCAGGAGGGAAAAAAGATGGCAAAATATACAATCGTTGATAAAGATACTTGTATTGCATGTGGTGCTTGTGGCGCTGCTGCACCAGATATTTATGACTATGATGATGAAGGTATTGCATTTGTAACATTAGACGATAACCAGGGTATCGTTGAAATTCCAGATGTATTAATTGAAGATATGATGGATGCATTCGAAGGCTGTCCAACTGACTCAATTAAAGTTGCTGACGAATCATTCGACGGAGACGCTTTAAAATTCGAATAGTCTTTTATTAACTTCAAAAAATGCCCCTCATATTGATGAGGGGCATTTTTTGTATCTAAATTTTATTTTTCTTAATAAAAAACCATTAGTAGTTCCACACTACTAATGGTTTATATATATTATGCATTTTTCATTTTTGCAAACACCCATACTTTCAGGCGTGAGAATAATGCTACAAATACAATTGTTACAACAATTCCTTTAATTAAATTAAATGGTAAGATTGCCGTTACAACCGTTGTTCTTATAGCTTCGCTAGACATAGCCGGTGAATTTAAAAACCAAGTGTACGCCGGGAATATGATGATGTAGTTTAATACACTCATAATAAGTGCCATTGTAATTGTCCCTAGCATTAACCCTGTCGTTAAACTCTTCACAGTACGATACTTTCTAAATAAGAAAGCTGCTGGTCCAATAAATAAACACCCTGCAATAAAGTTTGCAATTTCTCCAACTGGTACTCCCGTTAAACTTCCTTGAATCCCGTAATGTAAAATGTTCTTTATTGCCTCTACAATCACTCCTGCTACTGGTCCAAAGATAATTGCTGCAATTAGAGCTGGTACATCACTAAAATCAATTTTCAAAAATGGCGGAAGCCCTGGGAACGGGAAATCTAACATCATTAGTAAATATGCAATACTACTTAGCATCGCTACACTCACCATCTGCACCACACTGTTTTTTTGTTTCATCTTTCTCTCTCCTTTTCCATCGATCATCTCATGGAAAGTGGAAAGGTTCTGCTATGCCTATTTTTTCATAGAACGAAAAAACCCTTTGTGTTTTACACAAAGGGAGAATTTAAGGCACATCAAACAGACGTTCAAATCCATATCTTTTTTGAACGCTTGAACCTCCATCTTCTCCCATCCAGACTGTACTGTCGGCTTTGGAATCACACCAAATCCTGCCTTAACGGCTCGCGGGCTTAGAACAAAATCATAAATAGTTCATCACCGCCGGTCGGGATTTTCACCCTGCCCCGAAGATAGACCGATATTCTATTTTCCCCCTCATTATACAACAACCTCATAACATTGTGAACAAAAAAATTGTAACTTATTTAAAATTAGTTGTTTATTTTTCGTAACAATAAATAAATTGCGAGATATTTTACAATACAATCCATATTTTTTATTATTCGGCATTTCTCTTTTGAATTACCTAGTCATATATAATTAAAAGTGATAAGATATTGAATTGTTAAGATAAGAACATTTTCTGAGTTATGGAGGAAATGTCATGAAAAAAGAAAAGAGACATTCTATTCGAGAAGCAATGAAAAAAAACTTAAGAAAAGAATACTTTTACTTAAAAAAAGAATTACTTTTCTACTGCCCAATTGATTTAGGAACATTCTCAAACGAGACATACTATGCTACTTTCGATGAAGATGGCATCAGTATTTATCAGTATGATAAAAAAACAGAAAGTAAATTAAAATTGTGTGAGCGTCATCCGTGGAAGAGTTGGAGTAAAGTGAAGATTGATCACTATTTGACAACTTCTCAATTTATTTTTCAGGGTGAGCGAAATTGGATCTTATCCCTTTTTCAAAAAGGAAAAGAAGCTCAAAGAATTATTGAAGAGCATACATCTTTACAAACAGAAGTTGTTTCCCGCTCTTTCTTAAAAAAACTTCCTGGTTTTCGTTCTAATACACCACTGAATAAATACATCGGTAGCATTTGTTACACTGCACTTATTGCATTTTTATTAAAATGGATGATTCCATTTCAAGCACCACAAATCGCCCTGTATTCTATTTCGATTGGTTGTATGCTTCTTGGGCTACTTTGTTTGACAATCGGTTTAATCGAACCGACTATCGTACTGTTTCGAACAAAAGAGAAAACAAGAACAAAAGTTTTTTACTTATATAGCTATTTAGCTATTTCTGGATTTATATGTGTCTTTATTTTTTGGTAAAAGAAAACCGTCCCAAAATAAATTTTGGGACGGTTTTCTTTTAGATATAAATACTCTAATTCACTCAATACTTCTAGCAGAAGCGCCCATATAATTTCATTTACATTGAACCTTATTTAAGATTATTCAAAGTTTAATTTTTGAGACGTTGCCTTTACTTAACATATAATTGTTGATTAGGATAAATTAGCTCTTGCCGCAATCCATTTTTTTCTTTAATTTCCTTAAGTGTCATACTAAATTTCCGTGCAATACTAACTAAAGTATCCCCTTTTTGTACGACATATAATGATGAAGAAACAACTTCATTTCTTTGTTCACTTAAAACAAGCAATGGGTTCATCGCATTCTTTTTCGCCATCGTCCATCTTCCTTGATGAAGTTCTAGATGTAAGTGTGCACCTCGCGATTCTCCCGTGTTCCCTACTTCTCCAATTTTTTCACCTTTTGAAATATAATCTCCTTGACCCACATATCTCTTATTTAAATGTGCATATACAGCCTCATATTCTCCGTGTTTAATAAATACAACATTTCCATAACTACTTGAATAATAAGACTTTGTTACCTTACCATCTTGGATAGCTGCCACAGGCGTTCCAATCGGTGCAGCTACATCAATACCATAGTGTTTTCCATGCCTTGTCCCAAAATAATCACTTATCTGACCTTCAACAGGCCATGTCCATCGATTTTCTTCTGCATAAACATGTAATTGAGATACAAACAGTATACTCAATAACATGACTCCGCATTTTAAAACTTTCATATACATCCTCCGTTTTCTAATTACCACCATACCTTCTCTATTTTGGTATATTACAGAAAAAAGTATACAAAAAAAGAAAGTGAATTACTCCACTTCCTTCTCTTTCTTATCACGAAAAACTAATGCACTACGGTTATACTCCACATCTTTCACTTGTAATCGTGCATTTATTACTCTAGCTATCGCAAACAAATAATCAGATAATCTATTTACATACTTTAAGACAACTTCATTTATTCTCACTTCTTTTTGCAATGATACTATAGAGCGTTCCGCTCTCCTTACAACAGTACGTGCAATATGAATAGTAGCCGCCGCCTCGCTACCACCTGGCAGAATAAAGCGTTCTAATGGCGGGGCTTCTTCTATATATAAATCAATCTTTCTTTCTAAGCTTTCAACCATCTCAATTGTCACTTTATAAGGAATTTTTTGTTCCACTATTGCCAAGTCTCCTCCGCAATCAAATAGTTCATGTTGAATATTTTCGAGCTCATTGTAAATATTTCTAAAAGCCCCGCTTTGAAGCTTAGTCATTGCATATCCAATATAAGAATTTGCCTCGTCTATTGTTCCATACGCTTCCACACGGATATCGTCTTTATCAACCCTACCACCTATTACACTTGTCGTTCCTTTATCTCCTGTTTTTGTATATAATTTCATTTCTTCACAGCACCTCTCTTGTTATTCTTAATTCGACCAAGATAGAAAAAAGTTCTACTATTCTTTATTTAATTGAGTTTACAAAAAAATAAAAAACAGTAGAACTTTATTCATTATCAACTTTAAAAACACATATCTAAATTATACGATTCGGTAAATATACAGAGAATGTAGTTCCTTCTCCAACAACACTTGAAACAGAAATTTTACCATCATGACCTTGAACAATATTTTTCGCAATCGCAAGCCCGAGTCCTGTTCCACCCTTTTTACCACGTGTTCTTGCTTTATCAGCTTTATAGAAACGATCAAATAAAAATGGAATATCCTCTTCTGGAATACCTGCACCCGAATCTTGTACTTCAAAAATGAGGCCATTATTTTTCGTATCAATTACAAGCGTTACATGTCCACCCGCATTCGTATGACGAATTGCGTTATCAATCAAGTTCGTCAACACTTGTTCCATCCGATCTGCATCAAACGCATATTCTTCGATCGGATTTCGGAAATCAACTGTTAGTTCAACTTCTTTATCCTTTGCGATCCCTTGGAATTTACGACCAATTTTTTCAACAAACGGATGTATGTCCACTTCACCAATATGTAACTCTACATGACCGCTTTCCATACGAGCTAAATCTAACAATTCATTTACAAGTTTACCTAAACGAACAGATTCATCATAAATAATTTGAACAAACTCATCAATTTCCTCTTTCGTTTGCACAATATCATCTAAAATCGCTTCACTATACCCTTGCAGCATTACCATTGGTGTACGAAGTTCATGCGATACATTCGCAATAAAGTCTTGACGCATCTTTTCAAGACGACGTTCTTCCGTCATATCTCGCAGTACTGCTACAGCTCCTCGAATTTTCGTTTGATTGTAGAGCGGCGTCATAAGAACTACATAGTTCCCTTTTTGTAAATTAATTTCAACAACTTGTTGTTGTTCGCTTTCTACAACGAGATGGAATAGTTCCACAAGTTCAGAAGGTAGTTTTTTACTTAACTCTATCTCTTTTTCTTCTTGCCAAACTTGTAAGAAATGTTCGGCCGGCGGATTGATTACTACAACTTCACCTTCTTGATTTAACGTAATAACCCCATCTGCCATACTACTCAAAATACTTGCTAACTGCTCTTTTTCTTGCTGCAAGGCGTTCATATTGAACTTCAACTGTTTTCCCATTTGATTTAAGGCCGTTGCAAGCTCACCAATCTCATCCTGAGATACCATAGGAGCCTTTGCATCAAACTTCCCACGTGACACTTCAAAAGCAACCTCACGCATTTTACGAAGCGGCGCTGTAATCCGAGTAGATAAGAAGAACGCAAAGAAAGTTGTTAATATAATCGCAATCCCAGCCGATAAGAAAATAAAATCAGTCGTTCTTTCCATACCTTGTATCGGCACTTGTAATGATTCATATACGAACACTGCACTTTGATTTTTTGATTGCACTGGTTTTCCGACGATCATAATATCATTTTCGGTGTTTTTATTCTTCCTACTATTAGACGCTTTTCTAACGTTATTTTTAATTTCTTTTTTGTCCGTAAAAACAGCAGCTAATTCTTTATCTTCTTTTAAATCATCCATTGTAAGAGTGACTAGCCCTTCTTGTTTCGGTGAAGAAGAGATTTCCTTACCATCTTCTACAATAATAATCCTTGAAAGTGGATCAGAGAATTTGTACGCGATATTCTCAATCGTTTTTACATCGGCACCTTCTTCAATTAACTCCGAAACACTTGTTGCGACTTTTTGAAGCCTAGCTTCACTCATATCAACATAATACGTTCTAAAAAACTGTGAAAGTAAAATCGCAACAAATCCAAGAACAAACGAAACGAGAAGTAATATGGTCATCCATAACTTCCCTACTACACTTCTCCAAAGCATCAGTCGTTCACAACCTCAAATTTGTAACCCACACCCCAAACAGTAACAATCATTTTCGCTGCATCTGGTGATTTTTTGCTTAACTTCTCACGTAAACGCTTTACATGTGTATCAACTGTACGTAAATCTCCGAAGAATTCATATTGCCATACTTCTTTTAACAGTTGCTCACGATCGAATACTTTATCAGGAGCTTTCGCTAAAAATAATAGTAACTCATATTCTTTCGGCGTTAAGTTTACTTCATTACCATCTGCAGTAACACGGTGTGCATCGTTATCAATTGTTAAGTGCGGGAATACAGTAACATCTTTTGTCGTTGTATCTTGTGTAAAGAATGTTGTTGGTACAGCACGACGTAATACCGCTTTCACACGTAGCACGACCTCACGTGGACTAAATGGCTTTACAATATAATCATCTGTTCCAACTTCAAATCCTTGTACTCTATTTACTTCTTCACCTTTTGCTGTCAGCATAATAATTGGTGTCGCTTTCTTCTCACGAACCCCTTTACATACTTCAATGCCATCTTTACCAGGCATCATAAGATCTAATAAGATTAAATCGTAATCATTTTGCAACGCCATTTCTAAAGCTGTATCACCATTATCTGCTTCTTCAATTGTGTATTGTTCTCTTTCTAAGTACATTTTCAATAAACGACGAATACGATCCTCATCATCTACAATTAAAATTCTTGATTCATTTTCCATCTCTACCCGCTGCGTACTCTCACCTCAGCGGTTCACACCTACCCTTCTTTACTATTATGTTGCGCTATTCTCGTTTATTTAAGCAATCTTCTAAATGTTTCACTTCCCATATTATGCTTCACAAGAATAATAAATTTTGTTCAATTTTTTTCCAAAACTATGTATTTTTTTTGAACAGTATATAATGTCCTCGACATCATTTTACAAAATCAACCGCTACTTTGTCATGTTTTTCTCAAAAAAGAAGAAAAGTTGACAAAAATAAAATAGGAAAGTGACATGCACTCTCCTATTTTATTTCTCTATGCATATGAATGTAAACCGGCAATAATTAAGTTTACTACAATAAAGTTAAACATAATAATTGCAAAACCAATTACTGCAAGCCAAGCTGATTTCTCTCCATGCCACCCTTTAGATAATCGTAAATGTAGTACTGCAGCATAAAAGAGCCACGTTATAAGTGCCCAAACCTCTTTCGGATCCCAGCCCCAAAAACGCGTCCACGCTATTTGAGCCCAAATCATTGCAAAAATTAACGCTCCTAATGTGAAAACTGGGAATCCAATTGCAATAGATCGATATCCGATTTCATCTAGTAAATCACTATTCGTATTCTTTACTAACGGCTGAAGTGCCGCCGATACTCGCTTCCGTAAAACAAGCCTTAATACAATATAAAGTAATGTTCCAACTAACACTGACCAAATAACAGTATTTAATTTTTTCGCATTTACAATTGCTGGAACTTCAACTGCCGGTTCTAATTTATTTTCTGTCTGTAACTTCCCTTCATGCGGTCCTACTAAAGCTGGAAGATTGTACTTCATTTCCAGTTGTTGTTCATTTTTATCAACCCATTGAAACTTCGCTTCATATTTCATACTAGAAAATACCGTTGTTACTCCAATAAATCCAACTGTACAAACAAGTGTAAATACTACCGTCTCTAGCCAAAATGTCCGTTTACTTCTCGTTGATTGATCTACATTTTTTAATAAATACATCACGCCCGTAATAAAACTAATCGCTAAAATTGCTTGTCCTGCTGCTGCAGTCGTCACGTGAATATGTAACCAATTACTTTTTAAAGATGGAATAAGCGGAGATATTTCCCTCGGAAACATACTTGCATAGGCAATTAATAAAAGCGCAACTGGTAATGCAAATAGTCCAATTATACTTACGCGGTACATAAAATACATTACAATAAATGCTCCTACAAGCATCATGCCGAAAAATGTACCGAATTCAAAAAAGTTACTAACTGGCGCATGCCCTGATGCAATCCACCTTGTAACAAAATATACTGTTTGTGCTATAAACCCTAAAATTGTAATTGTTATTCCTACATTTGCCCATTTATGACCCTTTTCTTTAATGGCTCCACCAAAAAATAGAGTCGCAATTAAATATAAAATAAATGCGGTAAAGAGAAAGTTACTACTTATTTGCACCATATCGTTTCCCCACCTTAACTAATTTTTTTATCGATTACTTTATCATTTGGCTGTGGAATTGCTGTACCTTCTATTACTCTTTCAATATCTTTCTTTAAACCAAACCAATTTTTATTCGTATGCCCTGCAATCCACCATTCATCATTAACACGTTGTATCCAAATACGGCGATGATTCCAATACATACCTTGAATGACACCAACCATAAATATAAACCCTCCAATACCGAGAATCCAAAGCGTTAAATCTTTTCTTACAGTAAGTGCTGTTGCATTTTGCATTTCAACACCTGCAAACGACATTTTATATTTGTTGTTTCCATCAGGTTCTATATTTTGCTGAATACCAACAAAACTCACTTCACCATCTGGTGTTTCAGGTGTAAACATTTTAAATACAAATGCAGGATTGTTCGGTAATTTCGTTTTTGTATTTGGTTTTCCATTCTCATCAAAATAAAAATCAGGAAAATAGCTTAATAGTTCTAGAGAATAACCATTTCCTAAATCATATTTTTCCTTAGGATTCGTTAAATCTACTTTAATCGGTCCCCATTTTTGATTATTTTCTTTATTTTGCAAGTTGAAGGACATACTTTTAAATTCACTTTCTTTATAATCCACTTGATACACTGCAAATTGATCAAATTTCAGTGGTTCATTCACTCGAATTTCTGCTTCTTTTACTTTTTCTAATTTCGGTTTTTGTCCTGCTATATTTTCTCCTACCGCTTTATATAATACGGCATTCGTTTGGAAGTTTTTCGCAATCATTTTATCGCCTACACGATTAATCGCTTCCTCAAAAACTTCCTTGTCCTTACTTTTATCATAAACTTCTTTTATAAATTTCTCGTTTTTTAAGTAGTATTGCCCATCCGTCCCTGGTATTTCTTTCGTTTCACCGTCACGTAACCAAAGTGCTTCGTCTACGTACATACTCGGTAAAAAACGAAGCATCGCACCGAATAAAAAGATAATAAGACCGATATGATTTACATATGGACCCCAACGCGAGAAGCGTCCCTTTTCTGCTAAAACGTTTCCGTCTTCTACTTTCACGTTATAGTTTCTTTTCTTTAAATTCTTTTGCACTCTTTCCAGGTCACCATCTTGCGGTGTACCAGTCCCATATAATCTCTGTCTCTTTAAAAAGCTAGGATGTCTTTTTACGCCTTGCTTTTTTAAAGCTTTATAAAGTGGAATAACGCGGTCTAAACTACATATCACAAGTGAAATACCGATAGAAGCAATCAAAATCATATACCACCATGAACCGTATAAATTATTAAATCCTAATTGATAGTATAATTGTCCTAAAAATCCGTATTCTTGTTTATAATATTCAGCTGGTGCAATCCCTGGAGTTATGTACATTTCTTGCGGAAAAATAGTTCCTATCGCTGATGCAGCTAAAGTTATTACGATTAGCCATACCCCCACTTTTACAGAAGAGAAAAAGCTCCAAATTTTATCGACTATCGTTTTTGTTTGCGTGAGAGATCTCCGTGCACTCCCCTCATAGCGCATATCCAATAGTTTTGCATTTTCATTGCTTTCAAATGGTTTCCCGCAAGCTTCACAAAAAACGGTTCCTATCGGGTTAACATGTCCACATTCACATTTAATTTCTTTCAACACTCTCACCGCCCCTGTATCTATATGTACTATTGTATATTCTAACCTCAAGTTACCGCAATACTCAGAATTTTTAAATCAGAGGCACTATAGACACGCACCTCTTATGTAAAGGCTTTCTTTATTACGGAGTAATTTTCTTTAAATACCCTTCTAACTGTTCTTTCGTTTGTTCACCTATAATTTGCTCCACTACTTTTCCATCTTTATCAATCAAAAAGCTTGTCGGTAATGGACCTACTCCATATGTCCCTATAATCTTCTGTCCTTTATCAATGGCAACTGGGAATTTCAAACCATATTGGTTCACAAAGTTCTTTACTGCAATATCCGTTTCATCTGCATCTAACGCTATGATTTCAACGCCTTTTTCTTTATACTTTGGATATAATTCATTCATATAAGGCATTTCTTTTTCACAAGGTTTACACCACGTGCCCCAAAAGTTTAAAAATACTCCTTTTCCCTTTAAATCTTTTAGTTCAATTTTCTTCCCTTCTAAATCCGTCACAACAAAGTTAGGTGCTTCTTTTCCGATTTGCATTTTCTCTTTATTAGCAAAGAATCCTTGATAAAGGGTAAACCCTACAGCACCGCATAAAATGAGTAGAATAATAACGCGAAATAATAAGCGATTTTTCTTCATATTACCTCTCCTCTCCTCGGTAAATGTTATGTATTATCTTCTGTAAATGTTGTATTGAATAAATCACCAGCAGAGCACTCCACTGGTGAATTTTTAACTCTATAGCTTATCTTGGCTTTGTAGAAGCAAGCGCGCGTAATTGTTTCACCTCATGTGGTGTCAATTCTCTCGCATCACCAGGTCGCAGGCTTCCTACTTCTAAGAAAGCATAACGTTCACGTTTTAATTTCACCACTTTACAATCTAACGCTTCAAACATACGACGTACTTGACGGTTACGTCCTTCATGAATTGTTAATTGTACAATAGCCATTTCTTTACGCTTGTCCCAAGAAATAATTTTCACATGTGCTGGTGCTGTTTTACCGTCTTCTAGTGCAACACCGCGTTCTAACATGCGAATTTTCTCACCTGTTAATGGGCCTTTTATTTTTGCAACATACGTTTTTTCAACTTTATATTTAGGATGCATTAATATATTTGCGAAGTCCCCGTCGTTTGTCATTAATAATACTCCTGACGTATCATAATCTAGACGTCCGATTGGGAATAAACGTTGTGTAATTTCAGGGAAAAAGTCTGTTACAACACTTCTACCTTTATCATCTGATACACTTGAAATTACACCAGTTGGTTTATATAGTAAAAAATAAACAGGTTCTTCTTTTTCAAGAGGGATGTTATTTACTTCTACTTTATCTTGAGGAGTTACTTTTGTTCCTAACTCTTTCACTATTTTTCCGTTAACTTTCACTTTTCCTTGCTGAATTAATTCCTCAGCCTTTCTTCTCGATGCAATACCTGCTTGCGCAATCACTTTTTGTAATCGTTCCATTTCTTTTTTTCACCTCGAATTTATCTTACCTTACATTAGAAAGACTTGGCAACCGCATACGCTTTACGGTTATTCGCTCCATCTCACTTAAACAACATAGCGACGATATTAAACATATAAAGGTCAAATCATGTTTTTATCCTTTATTATTGTCCATATTTTTCATATTTCTCACAATAAAAGTTCATCATTTTGTCAAAAATACCACATAAAAAAACCACTATTAAGCTACACCTTAATAGTGGTCGTATACGTATTATACGCGAAATAGCATAAAAAATGAATAGCTTTACTGAAACAATAGGGAAACAAAGACAATCGAGCAAATAATTCCGATTAAATCTGCAAAAAGCCCTACTTTTAATGCATCTCCCATTTTTCTAATACCAACAGCTCCAAAGTATACTGTTAAAATATAAAAAGTCGTATCTGTACTCCCTTGCATCGTAGAAGCTAATCTCCCAATGAATGAGTCTGGCCCATATGTGGCAATTAAATCAGTCGTAATACTTAGACCAGCAGAACCAGAAATAGGGCGTATTAGTGCTAATGGAACGATTTCTGCTGGAACATGAATTAAATCTAACATTGGCTTCATTACTGATATCATTGCATCTAGCGCACCTGACGATCGGAATATAGAAATAGACACAAGCATTCCAACCATAAATGGTAAAATGGAAATTGCAATTTGAATCCCTTCTTTTCCTCCCTCAACGAACGATTCATACGTCGGCACTTTCTTTATCGTGCCATATAAAAGGATAAAACCAATTACACAAGGGATTACCCATAAGGATATTGCATTTACAATACTCATTTTTTCCGCCCCTTTCTACTCCTTCTTCGGTAAAAATAGCGGTCAATCCAAATTGCTCCAATCATAGAAAGTACTTGTGCAATAAATGTTACCCCAACAATTTCAGTAGGATTGGCTGATTCATACGTCATTCGAATTGAAATGACTGTCGTAGGGATTAATGTAATAGCTGATGTATTTAATGCTAGAAACGTCACCATAGAACGGCTCGCCGAATCCTTTCCTCCATTTAACTCTTTTAGTTGTTCCATCGCTTTAATACCAAGAGGGGTTGCTGCATTACCTAGACCAAAAAAGTTTGCCATCATATTTGATAGAATAAATCCCATGGACGGATGATCCTTTGGTATTTCTGGAAACAACCTTTTTACTATCGGCATAAAAAGTGAAACTAATTTTTTTAACAATCCGGCTTCCTCTGCAATTTTCATTAAACCAAGCCAAAATACTAAAACACTAATAAGTCCTATACAAATCGTTACTGCATCTTTTGCTCCGTCAAATACAGCTTTATTCACTTCTTCCATCGTTCCATTTATCATGGCGTATACAATCCCAATGACAGCCATCGCTACCCATACGAGATTAACCATCGTTCCCAACACCTATCATGTAAGAAAAAATTTCTTTCACATTATTCCAGTAAAGTCCTGTTGTAGCTACTAACTTCCGTTTACTATAAAATAAATTCCGTTCTCCAACTTTCTCATTGCCAACATAAACATCTGTCTTTCCAACCTTTACTCCATCCTCAAGCGCTATACTTTTATCCAGTTCAACTTTTAATAACACGTTCTTTCTTTCCTCTTCAGTTAACGGCACTGAAAAACTATTTTTCGTATAAACATGGTTGGCATACTTCTTTTCATTTATTTCAGCAATTGCTCCTTGTCCCAAAACTTTCGTTTGCTTGAAACGTTCAAATCCTTTGTCAAAGAGATTCATATGATCATCCCAATCACTAGAAGCACTCAAAGTTACGACAATTAAGTCTAATCCATCTTTTGATGCAGTTGTAACAAGCGTTCGCCCAGCTTTCTTCGTAAAGCCTGTTTTTCCTCCTGTTGCAAATTCATAATAAGACGTTACCAGCTTATGTTTATTTTTCCACGGATAATCCCAAGAATCGGATTTATACGTTTTTGTTCCAAAGATTTTCTTAAATGACTCGTTTCCCATTGCATATTTCGTTAATAACGCCATATCGTAAGCCGACGAATAATGTGATCCATCTCCATCTAAGCCATGAGGGTTTGAGAAGTGCGTGTCTTTCATTCCAATTTCTTTCGCTTTTTCATTCATTAAATATACGAATCCATCTATACTCCCACCCACACTTTCAGCAATTACTTGCGCTGCGTCATTACCAGATCTAAGCATGAGTCCGTATACTAAATCTTCTAACTTCACTTTTTGTCCAGGCTTTAAATAGATTGCCGATCCTTCCACCCTCACCGCTTCATTACTAACTGACACCATTTCTTTCATCTTCCCTGATTCAGCAGCTAACAAGGCGGTCATAATTTTTGTTATACTAGCAATTTTTTGAGGCTCATGTTCTGCTTTTCCGTATAGTACACGACCAGACTGTTGCTCCATTAATACAGCATTTCGAGCACTAACATTGCTGTTCATCTTTGCATATGTAGGAATCGGCATAACGCTTGCATACATAATAAGAAGCGTAATAATTACACAAATTCGTCTCATATTTCCCCCCACGTCCTTTTGGCACTTTTTGTACAAGTGTATGCTTGGCCTTTTAAAATATGAACGAAATCTTCCTTCTGCTTCCATTAAAAAAGACGCAGAGAATTTGCGCCTAATATGGTGTCCATTCAATTTGTTTCGCAGTTTCAAACCTTTTTTCTACATCAGGCCAATTTACAACATTCCACCAATTTTTAATATATTCATCTTTTCGATTTTGGTATTGTAAATAATACGCATGTTCCCAGACATCTAGTACAAGGAGTGGTATCGTATCCCATTGTGTAAATAATTGATGAAGTGTACTTTGCAAAATTTCTAACCTTCCAGACCGGGGCACCCAAACGAGAATCGCCCAGCCTGAACCTTCTACTTTAGAGGCCGCTTCTGTAAAATGTTTTTGGAAACGTAAAAAGCTCCCAAAATCTTGTTCGATTTGTTGTGAAAAAGCACCTCTTGGACTTCCACCACCGTCTTTTTTCATGTTATTCCAAAATATCGTGTGTAAGTAATGACCTGACCCATGAAAAGCCGCTTCTCTTTCCCAATGCTTAATTAAATCAAATTGATTTGTTTTTCTCGCTTCTTCCATCATCTTCTCTGCTTTATTTAACCCTTCCACGTAACTCCGATGATGTTTATCATGGTGTAACATCATAATTTCTTTAGAAATATACGGTTCTAACGCATTATACGGATAAGGTAATGGCGGGAGTGTATGTCCTCCAATTGGAACAGCTCGTTCGCTATCCCCTCTTTCATATAATTCATATTCCTCTTCTTCTTGCATAAATACTTCCTGCAAATGATGCTGAATATGTTCTACATCATCGCTTATTTCATACATAAACTCTGCATCTGTTTCATACTCATGCTCTTTCATACGCTCTAACAACGTCTGAATTTTATAAGCAAGCATATGGACATCATACACTTCCATTGCGCGGCTATCTAATACGTGAAGAACACTTTCACACCAATTTTCTACTTCATGAAAGTAATCTGTAAATACACCTTGCTGATTCATGTCGCACCTCCCTAATGCTATCCACTTAACTATATTCAATGAAAATCCCTTATATAACTGTACAAAAGGAAAAGAAGCTAAGTCACCTTAGCTTCTTTTCCTCAATCAATATTTGTGTAACATCTTTGTCTGATAATCCGTCTCATAATATTCTAGTTCTTCACGCATCAATTGAAATTTACCTTCTAAACTCTTCATCACTTGCTCCAAAGATGCAGGTGGTGTTTGTTGAAAAACGATAGAATTTTTCCCTGTATATGCAGACCGACTATTTTCATACCAATAATCACTCTTCGGTGAAAAAAACTCTGCAATTACTTGATGGTAAATCTTATATAAAATTTTTTCAGCTGCTGTTTTTCGAAATGGCTGACTATTCAACAAAACAAAACATGCATCATGTCCTTCTTCGCAAAAAACGAGAAGTCGTCTCATTGATGCTAATAACCCTTTATAATATTGCTCATTCCCTGCTGGTGTTTCCTCTAATAAAGAAGGCAACGTATGATAATTTACATAATCGGTTATCAAATTAATAGCATCTTCTAAAAATATAGAAACTTGTTCTGTTTGATTTTCAACCATCAAATTAGACATTTTTTCTCTCTCCTTTGCCATTTCACGCTATTTCTACTCTTTTATTTTTATGTAATTCAGCCAATATTTCTTGTACTTTCGACACCGTTCCCTCATCAAAATATTGTTGAAATTCTTCCATATTATTTAAATACAAACGTTTTTGCGCACGAAGTTCCCTATCCTTCACTAAACAACATATCGCTACAATATCGCGCAAATATATGTTTTGTTCTTCTACTTTATACACTGGATTTCCTTCAAAAGGAGTAATTTCTTGTAAAACTTCTTCAAAATATCGAACGTATAAAACCGAAAAAGTTTTCTCTTTATCATTTAATATATATGTCACTTCAGATCTGTTAAAAAAATCTTCTGATGTATTAGGTTTCGCTTTTTCTAACTCATATCCTACATAACCTTTTATAATCATATACTCCCCCTCCACCTTCCTTCACCTTATTCTAACTTAATTTTCTGATAAACAAAATATTCTTTTAAATATACCTATATAAAAAATAGCTCCCCTATACAGGAATTTACCTTTTTATTTTTCTTGAAGTTTGTCATAATAATATTATTGTCTCAGTTTTCTTATACAAGGAGAGTTGTATTTATGTCGTTTTCATGGAAACGTTTCTTACAAATCGGGAAAATTATCTTCCCATTTGTTGTATTAACAATTGTATTCTTTCAAGCAAAAAAAGAATTAGCGGGCATTTCTTTTTTAGAAGCGATTGATACAATTAAAAACATTCCAACTGGAGGAGTCTTTTTAGCAATTACACTTGGTGCATTCGCTGTATCAACAATGTTCTTTTATGACTATGTTATGCTTCGTTACTTAAAAGCTGATATCCCTGTCCAAAAGATTTTCCGTATCTCGTGGATTGCTAATACTTTAAACGGATTTATCGGGTTTGGTGGTCTAGTTGGAGCCGGCGTACGCACAATGCTTTATCGTCCATACATAAAAGAAAATGGAAAACTTATTAAAAGTATCGCTTGGATGACAACTGCCTTTATTAATGGATTAGCCATTCTTTCATTTCTTGGTCTTATCGGAATATTAGACACGAGATTTATTTTGCATGAAAAACCATGGCTATGGCCTGTTCTTATCTTCTTTGCTCTTTTCGTCCCTATATATATCGGATTTTCTAAATTAAAAAATAGAAAAGCGATGCAAACAGAGGGACAAGAAGAAGAGGAGAAAAACCCAACTGTTTTATACTCATTAGTTTCATTAGTCGAATGGGTATCTGCTGGTATTGTTATGTACGTCATATTACTATTATTTGGCATTGAAATCGAATTCCAAAAGTTTTTAGGCGTATATGTCATTGCTGCTTTAGCTGGTGTCGTTAGTCTTGTTCCTGGTGGCCTTGGATCATTTGATCTTGTCTTCTTAACTGGGCTTGGGCAATACGGCATCGATACAGGTGTTTTACTTCCTGCTATGTTATTATATCGTCTCGTCTATTACATCTTACCATTCTGCCTTGGTCTCATTTTTGCAGCTTTTGAAATGACAGGAGTAGCCATTAAAAAGTTTGAAGATAAACCCTTTATTGCGCCTGCATTAGAGACAACTGGTGTTATATGGACTTTGCAGCGTGACTTTCTAGGAAAGTTAGGTTCTTGGGCATCTGCTGCTTTAACAGTATTTGCTGGCTTAATGGTTATTTTATCAACTATTCTACCGACAAGTATAAATCGGGCACACGCCTTACATATTCTAGCTCCAAAACATCTTATTCAATTTTCTTTTAGCTTATCGCTAACATTCGGTATTCTCCTCCTCATTCTTTCACGAGGGATATATTACGGAACAAAACGTTCTTATTATATGACGATTGTTTCTTTAATTGGAGCGGCTATTTTTAATACACTAAAAGGAATTGATGTTGAAGAAACTTTTATTTTATTAATCGTACTCGCTGTATTGTATATGCTTCGTAAAAGGTTTGTACGTGAGAAAATGGAAGTCTCACTTTCCGATATCGTAAAAGTTTTTATATTCCTACTTGTAACGTTATATTTATATAAAAACTTAGGCATTTTATTTGCAGGTGCAAAAGAAGCTTTCAAACCTGATTTTGTCGTTCGTAATATTACACAAGTGAAACGAAGTGCATTAGCAGCTGCCTTTTTTGTTCCTACTTTTTTACTAATTGGTTCACTCATTGCAAATCGTTATCGAAATGAATTTCCCGGGCAACCAGCTAATGATAAAAGATTACAAAACTTCTTAGATGAACATGGTGGAAATGTACTTAGTCATTTAGGTTTTTTAGGAGATAAACAGTTCTTTTTCAGTAGTGATGGAAAAGCACTCATTCTCTTCTCAATAACTGGAAAACGACTTATTGTACTAGGTGATCCAATCGGGGACCCTTCCTCCTATCGTACTGTATTGCAAGAGTTTTTAGCTGAGGCTGATCGATTTGGATACATTTGTGTATTCTACCAAATTGAAAGTAAATGGATGAGTTTATATCACGATTTTGGTTATAACTTCTTTAAGCTCGGTGAAGAAGCTGTTGTTGATTTAAATACATTTACAATAACAGGAAAGAAACGCGCTGGGATGCGAGCTACTTTCAACCGTTTTGAAAGAGAAGGCTATACATTCTCTATTCATGAGCCACCTTTCTCAGACGAATTATATGAAGAGTTAAGAAAAGTTTCGGATGCATGGCTTGGTGGAAAAAAAGAGAAAGGTTTTTCACTCGGATACTTCGATCGTGAATATATTAGTCGCGCTCCTATTGCAACATTATCTGATACGGATGGAAAAATTATTGCATTCACAACATTCATGCCCGTATATCAAAACGGATCATTATCTGTCGATTTAATGCGATATTATCCAGATGCGCCTAGCGGCATTATGGACGCAATTTTCATCCACTTATTCCAATGGGCAAAAGAAAATGAATACCACTCCTTTAATATTGGTATGGCACCACTTTCAAATGTTGGTTTATCCACACAGTCTTTCTGGTCTGAAAGAGTGGCTGCTGCAATCTTTAATAACGTTCGTTATACGTATAGTTTCAGCGGATTACGGCATTTTAAAGAAAAATATAAACCAGCATGGAGCGGTAAATATTTAGCATTTAGGAAGAATCATTCTTTACCAATTACAATGCTCTCTGTAACAAAATTAATAGGAAAAAGAAAAAACAGCTAAATTCTTAGCTGTTTTTTCTTTTTTGAACTTGTACAATAAATTCTTTTTCATATTTCTTACCATTTATATAGAAATTCCCCCACATTTTATACGTACCCTCGGCAGGAAATGTAATCCGGTATTGTAATTGCTCACCCGTATCCACAGGCATAGCGTATAAAAAGTTCTCCTTCGTTTCATCAACGATATAAAGTGACTCTACTTCTCCTCTCTCTGAATGTAATTTCAATTTTTCACCCTTTTTCGCTTGAAACTGAAATGTTAACGTAACTGGTTCATTCGGATGTAATGCGCCAAATAAAAGAGAAACTTCATACTCTCCTATTTTTTTTGTAAGTACACTGTCGATTGGAAATTTCACTTTTTTCTTATTGTTCTCCTCTTTCGTTCTACCAAAATCTTTCCTAGCGAATGACTCTACGGACTTATTTTTATCTTCGTATAAAAATATTGTATATTCTTCGTCTTTCGCTATTTTGGAAGATAACTTATATGACCCGTTCCCTGCAAATGTAGGTTTAATTTGTTGTATGTGTTTTAACTGTCCATCTACAATTACTGCCCGAATTTGATCATTTACACCACGAATTTCATTATTCTTTTTGTTTAACAACTGAAATACAATATCTACTTTCTCATTTCCCTTTCCAGTTGACACATCCCACTTTACTTCCTGAACATCTCCTACAGTCTCTTCGTTTTCTTGATATTTTTTTATGTAAAATCCTCCTGCCACAATAAGTACTAACGCAATAAGCCCAATGACAAGGTTTTTCAAAACATCACCTACCATTTTTATTGTCTCTGTTCATATAAAACTTCTTAAGCTATATATTCTAGATTATGATTTATGAAATCCTCCTATTTTGCACATATTACAAATAATAAAAAGATTTTAATTGAAAGGATTCGTAGTGTATAATGCAAATGATATTGATTTCTATCAATACATTATAAGGAGGACTTTTCATGAGTGTACATATCGAAGCAAAACAAGGCGAAATCGCTGAATCTATTCTATTACCAGGTGATCCATTACGTGCAAAATATATCGCTGAAACATTTCTAGAGAATGTTACTTGCTATAATAACGTACGTGGTATGTTAGGTTTTACTGGAACTTATAAAGGAAAACGTGTATCTGTTCAAGGTACAGGTATGGGTGTTCCTTCTATTTCTATTTATGTAAACGAATTAATCCAAAGCTACGGAGTTAAAAATTTAATTCGCGTTGGCACTTGCGGTGCAATTCAAAAAGATGTAAAAGTTCGTGATGTTATTATCGCAATGACGGCTTGTACTGATTCTAATATGAACCGTTTAACATTCCCAGGATTTGATTTCGCACCAGCTGCAAACTTTGATCTTTTAAAGAAAGCTTACGATGCTGGAACTGAAAAAGGATTACACGTTCGTGTCGGTAACGTTTTAACAGCAGATGTGTTTTATCGCGAAAGCATGGACATGGTTAAAAAACTTGGAGATTACGGTGTATTAGCAGTAGAAATGGAAACAACTGCTCTTTATACATTAGCAGCGAAATACGGTGTAAATGCATTATCTGTATTAACAGTTAGCGATCACATCTTCACTGGCGAAGAAACAACATCTGAAGAGCGTCAAACTACATTTAACGAAATGATTGAAATCGCTTTAGATGCAGCAATTCAACAATAATACACTAAAGAACTTGTCATACGTCTGGCGAGTTCTTTTTATGTGACTTTTTATAAATAACTATTTTATAAAGAGACAGATTTCTCCCCTCTACTTTATTGTAACGTTTGTTATAATAAAGTGAAACTTTAATCAGTGGGGTTTTTTTCCATCCTCCACTGATTATTAGTTGAACCAATCAGGCTTTTACGGACAGTTGATCTCCCACCTAACTCCCTTGTATTCGCCGAATTTTGAAGTGGGAGTCTTATTGCCTGTTAAAGCGGGATAAAGAAATCATTTACAGTATTTCTCATAAGAGGTGACGCAGTGAAAAACAGAAGTATCGTCTTTAAACTATTTTTATTAACATCAACTTTATTTACAATCATATTCCTACTTTTTTTCCTAGGACAATCTCTATTTTTAGAGAAATTTTATATTAATAAAAAAGTAAAAACAGTTCAAACTGCTTTTGAAAAATTCGTAGATAATTATGACAAAAGTGATAAAAGTTATGAGAAAGTTAGGAAACTAAAACAAGAATTTCATGATAAAACAAATGCCGATATGCAGTTTTTGGATTCTAACGGTATTATTAAAAGTGATAACAATTACTATATCGATGTATTTAATCCCAATAATAATAAACAGTATTCCATTCCACTCAATAACCTTTTAACACCAGAAGAATATAATAAATTCGAAAATTTAGGTTTAAAAAAAGATGTAATAATTAATGTTGATGGAGTCGTACAAGAGAATAATATAATTACACCACAAAAATTAGGAACGAATTATAATCAATGGCAAAACGAACATTTCTATTCGGATTTTCAGTCAATTAATGGTAATCCTTCTAAGAATAGACTTGCAAGCCGCTACAAATCTACAACTCGCATCGTCTTTACAGGTGTTATAACTAAGTTACAGCTCCCATCAAAAGCTGAGGTTCGTCTTGCAAATGATATTGAAACATTACAAGCCGTTCAATATTTTGCAGATATTATTAGAGATGGCACTTCTAACTCGAACCAATTAAACACTTTCATATTAGATGGCGGCGAAAATATAAAAAATAGTATCTTTGTAAAGCCGATTATAGAAAACGGAAAGATTACAGAATATGCTTTTGCGATAGCATCTTTACAACCCGTTAATGAAGCGATGCTAGTTTTAAAAGACTATTATGTTTATGCCTTAATCATCGTGTTTCTCGTTATTATTTTATTATCCTTCTACTACTCAAAAATCATTGTTAAGCCATTAATTAAAATGAATCGTGTTACAAAAAAAATGGCTAATTTTGATTTCAGCGAGAAATTACCTGTTACAGCCGACGATGAAATTGGTGGGCTTTCCGGCAGTATCAATACATTATCTGTAAATTTAAAAGATCGAATCGATCGATTAAATGTTGCCAATACAAAGTTACAACAAGACATTGAACGTGAACGTCAATTAGAGAAAACAAGAAAAGAATTCATTTCTGGCGTATCACACGAATTAAAAACACCACTGAGTGTAATTAGAAGTTTTGCAGAAGGTATTAAAGATGGTGTTAGTAAGGATACTTCGTATTATACTGATGTTATTTTAGAAGAAACAGAAAATATGAACAGGCTGATTGTTGAAATGTTAGAATTAGCAAAGTTAGAATCTGGTACTTAC
Organism: Bacillus sp. ok061; assembly: GCF_900108285.1. Classification (NCBI taxonomy): domain Bacteria; kingdom Bacillati; phylum Bacillota; class Bacilli; order Caryophanales; family Bacillaceae; genus Bacillus; species Bacillus sp. ok061. The sequence continues at coordinate 36,529 of NZ_FNUW01000029.1, forward strand.
AAACTAGATATGACGACGTTCTCAATTGGTGAATTAACGCAACAAGTCTATACAAAATTATTATTTAGCATGGAAGAAAAGCATCTACAAGTGAACGTCGATGCAGACCCTTCTATACTTGTTAAAGCAAATCGTAGCCGTATTGAGCAAGTAGTTGTGAACTTACTAAGTAATGCAATCCGCTATACGCCGGATGGAGAAAAAATACAAGTCTCCATTATAGAAGCAGAAGATACCGTAAAAATCGAAATCGAAAATACAGGAAACCCTATCCCTGAAGAAAGTCTTGAAAAAATTTGGGATCGCTTCTATCGCTTGGATGCATCACGTAGCCGTCACACCGGAGGTACCGGTCTCGGATTATCTATTGTAAAAAACATTCTAGACCTCCATCATGCCGAGTACGGTGTGTATAATACGACTAACAGTGTTGTATTCTATTTCAATTTACAAAAAGTAAAAGAAGTCAAATAATTTGTCTTAATTTCACTAGGAGTTCACATGAAATTCACACTCTCCCTTTATAGTAAGAAACAAGTTAATCCTTTCCTTTACACATATAAAAGAGGAGAGTGCGTGAAATGAAACAAGCAGGACAACCTATTCAAAATGAAAAACAATTAGAAACTATCAAAAATATACTTTTACAATCTTCGAAACGTGATGGCTTATTATTCGTATTAGCTGTAAATTCTGGCTTAAAAGTAAGTGAAATCTTACAATTAAAAGTTAGTGATGTAATCGATGAAAATGAAAATGTTCGCCATTCCATTTTATTTTACAATGAAAAAGTGAAGAAACATAAATGGTTTGCTGTAAATGAAGACTTACAGCACGCAATCGAAGACTACATGAAAGAACGTAAAACTTGGAAACGTAATGAACCATTGTTAAAATCTCAAAAAGGAACAAAATCTATTACGAGACAACATGCATGGTACATTTTAAACAAAGCTGCAAAAGAAGTTGGATTAGAAGGGATTAGCTCACATACACTTCGAAAAACTTGGGGTTATTGTGCATACAAATCAGGTGTTGATATTGCATTTTTACAACACTTCTTTGATCACAGTACTCCATCAAAAACTTTAAAGTATATCGGTATTGCTTAATAACTCTTATACATAAAAAAGGTTACCATTTGAAAATTTGGTAACCTTTTTTATATTTCATATTCTCTTTTCTTGTCTCTCCTATACTGTAGTGGTACTCTAATAATAAGGGGGAGAAATTATGAACACACTTACAATTGAATTACCAAAAGAAACGGCTGAAAAACTTGATTTATTAAAACAAGCTTACGAAAAGAAAACAGGTGCTTCTATCTCTGAGAGCACTCTCGTGCAAACACTTATCTCAAAAGAATTTATCCAGGCGATAACTCCTTTTGATTTACAACAATTCGTCAACGGAAAAGAACAGCATTAATGCTGTTCTTTTTTTATCTCTATTTAAAATATACAAAGTTTTTTATATATTTTTAGAAAAACCATTGACAATGATAATGATAACCATTATCATTTATTATGAAGCCAACAATTGATGAATCAACCAAACGCTCAGTAACATTGTTACCCCTCTTTTTCATATAGAAAGGCACTGTACATTCCCCCTGTTTGTACAGTGCCTTTCTTGTTTATTATCATTCAAAAAAATTTAATTGCTCCGGCTTCGGCTCACCATATGTAATGTTCATCATTTTCATAAGCTGTTTCGCATTATCTGCTGCATCCCCACCTGAATTGTTGTTAAACAGTACGTATATATCCTTTGTTTTCTTTTTTAATTGCTCTAGTCGTTCAACCCATTCTCCCAGTTCTTTATTGTTGTAGCGATATAAACAACGGACCGCTCTCCAATTTTCCCCTTTATCAAGCCAACCATGAACATTTCGACCGTGAAAACGTATTAATGCCATGTTTGAATTCGTAACCTCTAATACGAGTGGCACAGAACCTATCCCAGCCTGTGGTTCATCACAAATTGTATGAACCCATTCCTCCTGTTCTAGAAACTGTAACGTCTTATCTCTCATTTCTGGATAAAACCATGTTTGATTTCGAAATTCTATTGCACATGGTAAACCTTCCATTTTTTCTTTCGTATATCGAAGAAAATCTACATTTTTCTTTTTGCAATCAAACCATGGTGGATATTGAAATAAAATTGTTTTTAATTTATTAGCTTCTATTAAAGGAAGAATAGACTGCTTATACACATCAAACATCTCATCAAACGTAGAAAAAGGAATTTCCCCTTTCATATGTCCTGTCATTCCTTGATACGCTTTTACGACAAAAGAAAAATCTTTCGGCGTTTCCATTGCCCATTTTATATAATTTCGTGCAGGTTGCATCGCGTAAAATGAACTATCCACTTCCACAATAGGAAAATACTCACTATATGTTCGTAATTTATTTCTATTTTCATAGGAATCTATGTATAAAGAATCATGATCTCCCCATCCTGTCACTCCAATGAACAGCACATATATTCCTCCCTTTTTAACTTTATCTTCTATTCACTCCCCAAACACTTTGGCTAATCAATTTCATTAAGTAGCCCTTTCTTTAAGAGTATCCTTATTAAAATATGATATACTATATGGAAGAATTTTTAAAATGAGGGGTTATTTATTTATGCTTCCAAACGATGCTACTGTATCTCATGAAAAACGAATTGAAGAACTAGAAAATAAAGTGCGTTTTTATGAAGAACTTGTAAATCAATTACCACATCATTTCACATACAAAAATCCACATATTGGTTTACAAATAAAGAAAACTAGAACAACTCATTCCATTCAAGAAATACCAAAAGAGAATAAAGAGGCTCATTTTCAACTTACTTGTGATTCATTATTTTTATTTGAACAACTTGAAAAACACTTTGTACATATTTTTGATGCCTTTTCACATCATGTAACCTTTGTCGATAGTAAAGGGAATATTACTTTATGTAATCAAGTTGCCGCAGATGATTTCGGTGTAATACGAAATGATATTATCGGAAAACCGATTCAACAATTACTAAACTTGCCGGAAGAAAAAATTAAAGCGATTGAAACATTAAGAACGGGAACAGAAATATATAATGAAGAAGTTTTAGACAAAAACTATGGCATTATAAACAACCGAATTATTCGCGATTATAACGGGGAGATTTTTAGGGTTATTAGTGTCTTTCATTATTTAAACACAGAGCGTGATGCAGAGAAGTTTTCGTTAGCAGGACGAATCGCAGCCGGAATTGCACACGAGGTACGAAACCCTCTTACGACAGTACGAGGATACTTACAATTTTTACAAGAAAGTGTTTCTCCATCAAATAAAGAGTTATTTAAAAGCTTACTTATCCCTGAATTAGATCGTGCAAATAGTATTATCACAAAATTTTTAGCCATTTCAAAAACACGTGAATTTACAAGAGAACCGTTTCCTATTAATACATTTTTATGCGACTATATTCAACAGTTACTAGCTAGTGAAGTCTTCTTGCATAACATTTCAATTGATTATAACTTTTCTAATGAATTAGATGATATTTTAGTCAATATTGATCGACATGAACTTGTTCAAGTATTTTTAAACCTATTTCAAAATGCCGTCGATGCTCAAGGCGAAAAGCCTCTTTCTATTCAAATCACTAGTTATCGCCTAGATAACTTCGTTCGGATTACTTTCACAGACAATGGAGTTGGTATTCCTCTAGCTATTCAAGAATATATCTTTGATCCATTCTTCTCAACGAAGGATTCGGGGACAGGACTAGGCTTATCAGTAACAAAAAAAATCATCCAAAATCATAACGGTACGCTCAAAATGACCAGTGCTCCAGACGGTACAACCTTCACTATTTCTATTCCGATTTTACCTAAAGTAAATCGTGAAGCAATTAACTTATAAAATGATAATGCTGTCCTATTAACTCCCTTTAATTGTTAAGCACACTCTAACAATTAAAGGGAGTTTTTTATGCTAATTTGATCTCTTTAAAACATATAGATTTTTCTCTACTTCTTTATTGTTCGTGTTAGGTAGGTAAACTTCTTATTTTTTGAGAAATAGTAGTTTGTCCATCACGAATTTAATTTAAATTTCATTTTAATATATAGTAACGACTATTTATTCTATAAAAGAAAGGAATGAAAAGATAAACAACAAAAATAAAGGGAAAGTATTTTATGGTAATGATTGTTGCGAAGTAAGAGCTTGTAGTTATATCAACATCTCTAAGTCCGAACTTAAATAATTTGTTAGACTTCTTCAAGCTCTCGGCCAAGCTATTCAAGCTGTCTTAGTTCAATATGGATCTGGTTCCTAGGTGGAGGCGCTACTGGACCAGCGGGTACTCCGATTCCGGTAATTATAGCTGCAATAGGAAACTCCAATGCTCAAACAATATCACCTGGAATGAATATCCAATTCAATCGAGTTTTTGAAATAAATAATATTAATTTTAATGACACTACAGATACTTTAACAGTTTTAGAAACAGGCGTATATGATATTAGTTTCTCGGCATCTACAACTTTCCCAGGCCCTTCACCGTTTGGATTCGGTATTTCATTCAATGGCCAACCACCTACTCGTAATTTTTCAACTAATGTTATCGGTAGTGCTGTTTCTTTCTCTACAATCGTTACTTTACAAGCTGGTACAACGATTTCTGTACAACCTACAGCAAATACTATTTCTATTCCTAACACGGGCGATACAACTGCGACACTATCTGTCTTCCGAATTTACTAACCACAATTTCCGATAATATTTTGGGAGGACTAAACACATTTATAAGTAATAGGTGTGATTTTGATTGTCTATTAAATCTCTCTTTTAATAAAAAGGAGCACTTGTTTGGGAGGATAAGTGCTCCTTCTTTACGTTTCTTTACCTCAAATTTACTCTATCTTAATCCTCATTTTGTATGATAAATAATGAAGTCAAAGATATGAAAGAGGGATGAAAAATGAGAGTTATGTCACCGATACGCATTTGGATTGCTCTTATGATATGCATTATTTTATGTGTAGGGTTTTTTTTAACTCTAAAATATTCTACTATTTCAAAAGCAGAGAGAAAAACAGTTCCATACACACTTTTGTATACGAAACAAAACAACATCCTTTATTCCAATTCCACAAATAATGAAAAAAAAGTTATAAAAGGAATGCTTATTACGAAAGCTTCTAGTTACGAAACTCTACTTCAAATTACTGAAACGATTAAAGATCAGTATACAAATAAAGGAATTGATGAAATCACGCTGTCTATCCATAATGAAAATAATGGTAGTTATGAAGAAGAATTACCATACGAACCGATTAGTAAAGGAACAATAATCATCACATACGATTCTCAATCCTTTGGCAGTACGAACATTACTCTTAATGAATAGTAGCATTTACCTCACTAATTATGAGCTCACTTCATTTTTCACATGAGAAAGAGGCGAATAACGAAATTCGCCTCTTTTTTTTACCATAACGATGGAATCCACTCTTTTACTTTATTAAACCACTCTTGCTGTTCTTTTTTCCTTTTTTGTTCTTCTTCTTGCCTTTTCTTTTCTTCTTCTTTTCTTCGCTTTTCTTCTTCAATTGTTTGCAATTGTTTTTTATAGTCCGCCTCAGATATTAACGACAATTGGAACGCTTTTTGGGCTGGGTTTGCATTTGCTTTTTTCATGATATCCCGGAACATCGTCGTTGTAATTTGGCTACCACCTGGAACATAATGCTCGCTATCTGTTTTGTCATATCCTACCCAAATTGCACCTACTAAATCTGGTGTGTATCCTACAAACCACGAGTCCTTTGCCCCTACGCTCGGGCCATTTACAAGTTGAGTAGTCCCTGTCTTCCCTGCTGTATCAACATTAGTAACTTTCGCTTTTCCACCTGTTCCCTTTTCTACAACACCTTTTAATAAATACGTCATCTTTTGAGCAATTTTCTCACTCGTCACTCGTGTCTCTTTCTTATACCATTTCCCTATTATTTCCCCTTCAGCATTTTGAACTTCTCTAATTGCATGAGCCTCTACTTGAACCCCATCATTAGCAAATGTACTATATGCTTGGGCCATTACAAATGGTGATGTCCCTACATGCATCCCACCTAAAGCAATTGGATACGTACGGTCTTCTGGTACTAACGGAATACCAAATCGCTCTAAAGATTTCAATCCTTTATCTAATCCTATTTGTTCTAATAGCCACACAGCGGAAACATTATACGACTTTGCTACCGCTTCATACATTGTCACATTACCATGAAAGGCCTGATCACTATTTTTCGGTTCATATTCTTTAATATGAAATGGTTCATCTTTTAATATATCGTATACTTCATACCCTTGTTCTAAAGCGGGTACATATACAGCTAGAGGCTTTAATGTTGAACCTGGCTGTCTTTTTAATTGCGTAGCATGATTAAATTGTAAAAACTGATATGGTCCTCTACCTCCAACTAAAGCTGGAACACCGCCTGTTTTTGGATTTATAAGGACTACACCCGTTTGCATAAGTTGATCTGAGCCACTATCTTTGAAATAACTATCATTATTCACAACATCTTCTACAGCTTGTTGTTTTTTCGGATCAAGCTCTGTATAAATACGATAACCACCTGCTAAAATTTCATTTTGTGTTAATTCATACTTATCCATCGCTTCTCTAACTATATAGTCTACATATTGGGAGTATTTACCTTTGTATTTATCATCAACCCCACGTTTTAATACAAGGCCTGACTCTTTTTCTTTATTGTATTGCTCTTCAGAAATATATCCCTGTTCCTTCATTAAACTTAATACGACATTACGTCGTTCAATTGATTTATTAAAGTTTTTATAAGGCGAATACGCAGACGGCGCTTTAATTAAACCTGCAATCGTTGCAGCTTCTGAAATTGATAAATCTTTTACCTCTTTATCAAAATAAGATTTAGCTGCCCTCTTTATTCCCCAAGCACCTTCCCCAAAATAAATTTGATTCATATACATTTCAATAATTTCATCTTTTGTATAAGTACGTTCTATTTTTTTGGTTAAAAAGTATTCCTTTATTTTACGAGAAAATGTACGATCTTGTGTCAGAAATACATTCTTTGCAAGCTGCTGTGTAATTGTACTTCCCCCTGCTACAACTTCTCCTGCTGTAATATTTTTAAAAACTGCACTTATAATTCCACTATAATAAATACCATGATGGTTAAAAAAACCCTTATCTTCTACTGCAACAACTGCCTGAACCATAATATCAGGAATATCTTTTCTTTTAACACCTTCTGTTTTCGAAGAAGCTAATTTAGTTGCGACCTCATTATTTGCATCATAAATTAAAGTCGGTTGTGGAACAGCTTGTTTTAATTCAGATATGTCTTGAATGGATATTATTATATTTATAGCAATAAATAGAGTAACGAGTACACTTCCCAATACAATTAATGAATTACGAAGTTTCTTCCTCTTATTGAACCACTCAAGCATTTTTTTAAAATGAGTGTTCTTCAATTTCATTCGTTCACTTCCTTCATTTATTTACACTCTTCTTTTTAAAAGGAAGAATATACCGCCTTTTAAATTTACTATAATAACGTAGTCATTCCTATAGTGTAAAGCTTTTCTTTTACATTCATACTTTTTGCAAGAAAAGGACATTCTACAAGTAAGATATTCACTATTGGATATTAATATTATTAATAGAACAACGAGAGTTATGTTAAGTTTTTGTAAACTTTTCGATAAAATGTTTTAAAAAACGACAGTTTTTTGTTAGAATTGATTAGCCAATATATTTTACATATATTACTTTTGTGGGGGTAACAATAATGGTCTTTAAATCAAAAAAAGATAAATTTTCTGAAATGTTAATGAATGTTTCCGAAAATTTAAAAGAAGGCGCGCAGTTTTTCGTGGAGTATAAAATTAAAAATGCTAGCGATTTAAAAGAGTTTTCTATGCGCATGAAAGAGTATGAGTCAAAAGGTGACTCATTTATTCACGAAATCATTATGGAGCTAAACAAAGCGTTTATTACTCCAATTGAACGTGAGGACATCCTACAACTTGCAATGAGTATGGATGATGTATTAGACGGATTAGATCACAGTGCTGGTCTGTTCGAAATGTATTCTATTACAGAAGCTGATGAATACATGATTAAATTCGTGGAAGCAATTAATCAATGTGCGATTGAGATTGCAAACTCTGTTGAACTACTGTCTAAAAAGAAGTTAGTCGACATTCGTACGAACGCGATTAAGATTAAGGATTACGAATCACAATGCGATGATATTCGTCGTCATGCGATTAAGCACTTATTCTCTCGTGAAAAAGATCCGATTAAGATTATTCAATTTAAAGAGATTTACGAAGAGCTTGAAGAAGTAGCTGATAGCTGTCAAAGCGTTGCAAACGTATTAGAAACAATTATTATGAAGAACGCGTAAGGAGTTTGATCATGGATACACTCTTGATACTGACCGTTTTAGTAGTCATTTGCGCTTTAGCTTTTGACTTTATCAATGGATTTCACGATACAGCAAACGCTATTGCAACGGCTGTTTCAACGAAAGCTCTAAAGCCTAGACATGCAATTATTATGGCAGCTATTATGAACTTTTTAGGTGCAATGACATTTACAGGTGTAGCAAAAACGATTACAAAAGATATCGTTGACCCATTTGCTTTACAAAATGGTTCTCTTGTAATTTTAGCTGCTTTGCTTGCGGCGATAGCATGGAACTTAATTACTTGGTACTACGGTATCCCAAGTAGTTCTTCGCATGCAATTATTGGCTCAATCGCAGGTGCAGCCATTGCTGCTGCTGGTATTAGCTCATTAAACCTTAAAGGATTCATTAAAATTCTTGAAGCTTTAATCATTTCACCAATTATCGCTTTCGTTATTGGTTATATCGTTTACAGTATTTTTAAAGTGGTCTTTAAAAACTTTAACTTAACGAAAACGAATAAAAACTTCCGTATATTCCAGATTTTCACTGCAGCATTACAAGCCTATACACACGGTACGAATGATGCACAAAAAGCAATGGGAATCATTACGATGGCTCTTATGGCTAATAACTATCATACTTCTAGCGATATCCCGTTCTGGGTACAATTATCTTGTGCTATCGCAATGGGGCTTGGTACTTCTGTCGGTGGATGGAAAATTATTAAAACTGTCGGTGGACAAATTATGAAAATTCGTCCTGTAAATGGTGTAGCTGCCGATTTATCATCATCACTTGTTATTTTCGGTGCAACATTCATTCACTTACCGGTTAGTACGACGCACGTTATCTCTTCTTCTATTTTAGGGGTTGGTGCTTCTCACCGTGTGAAAGGGGTAAAATGGGGAACTGCAAAACGTATGTTAATTACATGGGTTATTACACTTCCTATTTCAGCTTCTTTAGCTGCTCTGTTTTACTACCTATTACATTTTGTTTTCTAATCAAAAGTCGTCTTCCTTATTTTTCTAGGAAGACGACTTTTTTGTGAACAAGCCTATTTCTCATTAAAAAGCGTGTATAATAATTGGTGGATAAGTTATTTAGAGGAGTTGGCAATTTTGGAATACATCATGTTACTTTTCATCGGACTAATCGCCGGGACAGTCGGCAGCCTAGTTGGACTTGGAGGCGGAATTATTATTGTTCCGTTATTAATTGGATTACACAGTTTATCACCACAACTTGCAGTAGGGACTTCTATGGTAACAGTCGTTTTCACAGGACTATCTTCTACCCTTACTTACATGAAGCATAAGCGAGTAGATTATAAAAGCGGACTTATTTTATTTATCGGAAGCGGCCCTGGTGGTATTATCGGATCATGGGCAAATAAATTTTTAAACCAAGACACATTTTCTTTATACTTTGGGATTTTCCTTATATTCGTCTCAATTCTACTTATGCTTCGAGACAAATTAAAACCTCTTTCCCTCTCAAATACGTCTGTAATTAAGCGTTCTTTTACAGATAATGATGGAAATGCTGTACACTACCAATTCCCACCGTTTCTTGCTATCTTTATCGCCTTTATAGTTGGGTTTATATCTGGGTTATTTGGAATTGGTGGCGGTGCCTTACTTGTTCCAGCAATGATGCTTCTTTTTGCATTCCCAGCACATATTGCAGTAGCAACTTCAATGTTCATCGTATTTCTATCAGCAATTGTAAGTTCTGCAACTCACATCTCACTTAGAAATGTCAGCTGGATTTATGCATTAATCCTTATTCCTGGTGCATGGATCGGCGGAAAAATCGGGGCTTACATTAATACAAAACTGAGTGGTAACGCCGTAATTAATTTATTACGTATTACGTTAATTATTCTTGGAACTAGATTAATCATTATTTCTCTTTTATAACGTATTCTTTTTAGAATGCGTTTTTCTTATACACATGAATATAAAAATCCTCCGAGGAGAACAAATAAAATTAAACAAACACTTAATAACATATAATTTGAAATATGTACTTTCTTCAAGTTGACCACTCCTATAACTGCGACTGTTATCTTTATGATAGCGAAAAAATAGTTCACTTGCAGTTACAGAGTGCTAACAATGCAAAATCAATTATTACAAATTTTATCCTTATATTTCATTTCTTTGTATATTCTATCGATTTAATAAAAAAAGATGTCATATTGACATCTTTTTTAGTGAAGAAGTGACCATCCCATAAAGTCTTCATGTACTTGGCACGCCCTCTTATCGTTTCGATCATATAATTCAGCATAACTATCTGTTTCTTCATCATAAGCCATCGTATAAATAATTTGGCCGTCTACTTCAACGGATAAAACGACTCCACCTTTCATCTCTTCTACATGAATGATAGCATTCGCCGGAATTCTCATATCCGTCATTCTCATCGCATCTAACAATATACTAAACCCCCTACAGCGTATTCATTGCTAGTACTATTACACACTAAATAGTATACTACTGTAATAGCATACATTTCGTCAATGAAATTGCTGTTGAAATAGCATATTGTCTATATACATATACGCTAAAATAGAAGAAATAGAAACATATTAATGGGGGGCTAACATTGATTCTACACAAAGGAGATGTACTATTCGGTCAAGGCGAGGACGGTCCTTTATACTTTATAAAAACAGGCTTATTAAAAGTAGTTCGGCTAGAAGAAGACGGAACACCATTTTTATTCAACATTATCGTTCCAGGTGAAACGATACCTCATCATTCTTTAATTTCACCGAAAGAATATCACGGTACAGCTATCGCTTTAATAAAGACAGAAGTGGAACCGATCACTAGTAGTGAATGGTACGAGAGACTTCAAGCAAATCCCGAATCGTATGCCAACATCGCTATGCAATTGCAATCTAAATTAAGAATGATGCAACAACGAATTGATCAATTGACAACTGTCTCTCCGAAAGAACGTCTTCATCGTTTACAAGAATGGTTCACATTATATTTAGGTGACATTCCTATATATGAAATATTAACACAAACTGAAATTGGTCAACTGATAGGCATACGCCGTGAAACAGTTAACCGTTTATTACGAGAACAAATAAAAAACGAGGTAAAATAAATACCTCGTTTTTTTGTTTATTCTCATCCGTCTTATTGTAAGCTTGTTGCTGGGCCGAAAAATTCATAATGAATATGCTCTTGTTTCACACCTAAATCAGTTAGTGAAGCATTTATATGTTTCATAAATGCTACTGGACCACAGAAATAAAATTCTGCTTCAGTTGTCGGAATAATAGTTTTTAACCATTCGCTTTCAACGAAACCTTCTTTATCAAAGTTCTTCATTTCTAAATCTTTTTCAGTCGGTGCAGAATAACAAGTATATGCTTTAACTTGTTCATATTCATTTTCTACTGCCTTAACGTGTTCTTTCATTGCATGTGTATTACTATTTATTGCTGCATGAATAAAATATACATTACGTTTTGAATCTTGTTCAATTAACGTATTTAACATACTCATCATCGGTGTAATCCCTACTCCACCACTAATTAGTACAACTGGTAATGTTGAATCCATATTTAACACGAAATCACCCGCTGGTGCACTTACTGGTAAAACATCTCCTTCTTTTACATGTTCATGTAAGTAATTAGACACTTTACCGTCTGGTGTATCTACACCTTTTTCTTTCTTTACACTAATACGATAATATTCTTTCCCAAGTGCATCGGATAAACTGTATTGACGATTATGTGTATATGTCTCACCTTCAATATTGATTTGAACCGTTACATATTGACCTGGGATGAATGAAGAAACTTTCCCTCCATCTTCAGGTTTCAAATAAAATGACGTAATAACATCGCTTTCCTTCACTTTTTTAACAATCACAAAGTTGCGGAAGTCTTTCCATCCACCTTCTTTATGTGCAGCTTCTTCATACATCTCTGCTTCAATGCTAATAAATGCATCAGCAATGACACCATATGCTTCTCCCCATGCATTTAAAACTTCATCAGGTGCACCTGCGACCTCTTTAATGGCACGTAGTAAACATGTACCTACAATCGGATAATGCTCAGCTTTAATACCTAAACTTCTATGCTTATGACCAATTTGTTTTACAACTGGAATAATTGCTTCTAAATTATCAATGTACGTTGCAGCTGCATAAACAGCATTCGCTAACGCTTGTTGTTGTCTTCCCTTTTTCTGATTCGTATGGTTGAAAATATTCAATAACTCCGGATGTTCTGAAAATAAAATTTGATAAAATCTCGTTGTAATTTCAACGCCTTTTTCTTGTAATAATGGTACTGTTGACTTTACGATTTCAATTGTTTTTGCACTTAACATTGTATCCCACTCCTCTATTTCCTTAACTGTTTTTAGTTTAACTGAATCTTATAATGCAGATTGTGATTTTAATCACTATTAACACGTTGTTTTTGTGAATAATATATGAACATTGTACTTACAAAAGAAAATAAGCTAACTAGAATTCTAGCTAGCTTATTATTTTGTTTGTATAGCTTGTTCAATTACTTTTATATCTTTCCCCTCGCCAAACTCTGTATACCCCCAGATATTCGTTTCACCCCTATATTTATTTACGATAATATCCAAGTCATGATATACACGGTGGGCATACACTACATACTCAATATTTTGAAGTTCCACACCTTTTTTTACAATTTCATAGCTTCTATTTACATCGCGTTTTATTTTTTCATTATTTATTTCCGTATGTATATTTTTTAAAGATGGTTCTTGTTGTTGAAACCATTGCTTAAATTGATTCCAATCCCCGTCTGTATAATTCTCTGCTTTACCGTAATTTAAGAAATTATTATAGCTTTCATGTGTCATTCGAATAAAATCTAGAACTTTTGTCTCTTCTTGCACATCTTCTACTTGAGCTATTGTATTTACCTCAGCAGGCTTATTCGCATAATGTAACAGCACTTTCATAAGACTGTAACTCGCAATGATCATTACGATAATAATCCCGAATACACGTAACAATTTCTTCATATACAGAACTCCTTCTCTACTAAAGATATTACAATGTATGGCTATACTTGTAACATTCTCTCGTAGAAATATACTTCCTGTATAAATTCTTCCTATCATTTCGACAATATTTTTCTATACATTTCTCGTTGGCAAATGTTCTTGTAAAACAATATATCCTTCATAAGCTGTGTAACCGAGTATAGCCATTAATCCGATATAACAAGCAAATACTGTCCATTTCGTTTTCGCATCCACTTTATAATAGTTTTCTTGTTGTTCCTTTTCTATTTTCCATTCATTTAATTTTCTTTCTGACGCTTCAAATGCTTCCCTTATGTGAATTGTATACTCATCTTTTTCATCTTCATATGGAACATAATCTAACGGTTCGAACTTCGGTAAAAGATACTCTAACACTTCCATTTTTTGAAGTTCACCTATTTGTAACTCTTTTTCCCGTTCTCTTTGTCTTAATGCATTCATCTCATGGTGCATCATGTATATAGTCCGATGTACAGCACCCGTTTCTTTTAATTCCTCTTCAAGCCTAGCAACATATTCTTTCATCCCATCAATTTTATGCCCTAATTCCTTAATCGGCTCATCTCTCTTTATCACTCTATATAATTCCATACAACCGATAATAACAATAAATCCTCCCAAAATACTTTTAAAGTAAATTGAATAGCCAAGTAATAAAATAAGGCCTGCTCCCCAAATTTTAGTGCTGACAACTGAAATAATTCGCCCACCATCTAGCGGCGAAACGGGAATTAAATTAAAGAAATTAATCATACTTCCAAGCAAAATAACAAGCGCCCAAAATGGTTCTTTCGTCATTATGTAAAGCGGTATCGCTGGTAAAAATGACAGAAGTCCGAAAAGCGGACCCATATAGGCAATGTAAGCTTCATCTTTTGCATTTTTCGGCATCTCTTTCATTCCAATAAGAGCCCCCATAAATGGGATAAAGATTGCTGGCGATGTTGGGATCCCTTTTCTTTTCGCAGCCCATAAATGGCCCATTTCATGAACAAACAACAAATAAATGAGCGCCACCCCAAATTTCCAACCATATAGAACTGCGTATGCGCCAAGCGATAGAAACATACTAAATACCGTTGAAAACTTTGCTAATTTAAAAATTGCAAATACCCACTTTAACTTAGACAGTAAAAATAATCCTATGGCAACAATAATTCCCCATAATCCTTTTTTATTATTTTTCATCTCTCTCTCCTTTAACCCCCTGTAACGAGTCATACAAGCTCATCAAAAATTATTCTCCTCTTTATTATGACATATTTTTTTCTATTGTTAGAAATAATGTTTATTTAATCCATTTTTAGCCAAAAATATAAATAAAGGAGGTATATACGAATGAATTTACAATCTCTCATAATAAGTGTTTTATCCTTTTTAGCTTCAACTCTTATTTTTTATACAGTGAGCTATGTATTATTATTAGATTGGTTGCCAAATCACTTACTTATCACTCTTATCATTCTTTCCGCTCTTATGATTTCATTTCTTATTACACGAAAATCAATGAATGAGCCATCTGCAAAAGCAAAATAATAGAGAGGGTGTTCTTCTCCCCTCTCTATTATCATTTCCTAGGAAAGGCTATATAGAATTTACAATTCAGTTACAGCCAATAAGGGCCTTACCCCAAAATTCAGTCGAAACAACGAAGTTAAGTGAGAGTCAACGCCGAATTGGCAAAAACTATTAATCAATGAGAAATGAGCAGCCCCCGCCGATTAAATTCTCACTTTATCTTTGGAAATTCATTTTTTCACCATACTCTTTAACGATTTGAATTATATTTTGAAACACACCTATTTTTTCTTTTTCACTGTTTAATATTTTTAAATCATACTTTTCGTAATATGTTTCTAATGATTTTAATTGTGATTCTGAAGCGCCTTTTACCTGCACAGTAGCATGCAATTCATATTGCTTATACCCTTCCTTTACTTTTTCACCTAAAATCATTTCACTCTCTTTTGCTCCAATTAATTTTTGAACTTTTTCTGGGAAAGTGAGTTGCAAATAATATTCTTGTTCCTTCACTAACTTGTTGTATAGTGATTGTGAAATCGTATACCGTACCATATAATTCACGTTTTGATCGCCTGCTTTAATATGAAACGCGGTAATCTGCAAATCTTTTTTTGTTACCTCCGTTAAAGGACCTACCTGCATCTCATCTTCTTTTTGTTCTGAAACATTTGGAAATATACCCAAAAGCTTTTCCGTATCTTTTTCATTCAACATATACATAACTTTCTTATATTGCACCCATCCTCGTCTATCTTCTCCCCTTAACCATGCATAATAAGTTTCTTTTTTCCCCTCTCTACTAATTTGTATTTCATATTCAGGTTCACCGAAGCTTCCAGTTATTTCTTGTTTCTCAGCTTTATCCAAAATGTCTATTACTAACTTCGCTTCTGATTCCTGCAACTTTTTCTCTTTATGTTTTTTTTGTATAACGGTTACCCCTATTGTTTCTTTCACTTCATTCACCGTCTCTTCTACTTTTTTTGTTTCTTGTTTTTGCTCAGCTTGACCACAAGCTGCTAGTAACATAACAAATAACAACAATACATATTTCCCTTTCAAATTAATCCTCCTTTTACGATAAGAAATTCTTATAATCTTCATACATAAAACAAAAACGTGACATCCTATTAAATAAGTTATACTAATCATTGAAAGGAGGTCTTTATCATGTCCATTAATTTTCATGATGCAAATAATAAATACACATACGCAACAAGAAACGCCCATATTTCTTGGGCTGAAATGGTAAAAAACATTACAGACATACAAAACAAGCAAATAATTGATATTGGCTGCGGTGGCGGGATTTATACGAAAGAACTTGCTCTTATGGGAGCCAAAAATGTTGTGGGACTTGATTTTTCAAAAGAAATATTACAAGCTGCAAAAGAAAATTGCAACAATTTCCCAAATGTTTCTTTCATCCACGGTGATGCACATAATATCCCATACCCTAATGAAACATTCGACATAGTTATTTCGCGCGCAGTTATTCATCATTTACAAGACATTCCTACATTTTTATGTGAAGCTTCTCGTATATTAAATAAAAACGGTGTACTTATTTTACAAGATCGAACGATTGAAGATTGTACAGTTCCAGGAAGTCCCGAACACATTCGTGGATACTTTTTCTCTATATTTCCAAAACTCATTGAAATAGAGTCAAAAAGACGTCCAAAAACCAACACGATACAGAAAGAATTACAAAAACATTCTCTTCACGTGCTTCCCACACAAACACAATGGGAAGTACGAAAAATACATGATTCTGTAGAAGCATTGCTACAAGATTTATCTCCTCGAACAGGTCGATCCATTCTATATGAGTTAACAGATGATGAACTTTCTCAACTTCTACAACATATACAGACCGCATTACAAAACGTTTCTCCTATTATTGAAAGAGATCGATGGACAATTTGGAGCGCCATGAAGTTGTAAGGAAGGAAGCCTCACAAAATAATGTGAGGCTTCCTTTCTTTCATAATCTAATTTTGCAACACTCTTGATATCCTCCACTTCTGGCCTGTGCACTTCCACACTTCGGACATACTAAATATCTAGACTGATTTGTCAACAAACTACCTTTTTGAAAGAGTAAAACTTCTGCTTGTTTAAACGAACGCGAATAATATAACCACATAAAACCAATTATAGCAATAATGCCAAATAATACTCCCATCGCAAGCATTTCAGTCACCTCTTTTGGTTTGTTCTTTCCAGCAAGTGGATTGTTGTAATATTCTCTGTAAATTCAAATAATCCCTTCTTTACTCCTATAAATATCAACTTTCTCTATAAATTTTACAATTCTCCACAAATTTTTACTCCCATTTTACAATTCATTATTCCTTTTGCAACAACGAATATTACTTTCGATATTTCTGTATATAAATATATCTTTCAAAAAACATATTGACTTTCTAAAAAAAACATGCAACAATACTGTCAGAATACTTGAATAAAAATTCATTGACGAGAACGAGTACGTTATAGAACTGTTCCCCAGAGAGTTGGCGATTTGCTGAAAGCCAACGTTCAGTGCGTAACCGAAAATCATCTCCGAGAAGTAGAACCGAATGTTACAGTAAGTTCTTACCGGCCGTCCCCCGTTACAAGGAACACGTATCATGTTGTACGTTGCAAAGCCGTATACATATAGATTTATTTCTACATGTGTAAATTAGGGTGGTATCGCGGGTAAATATAACTCGTCCCTTTCTTTAGGGACGAGTTTTTTGTGTTCTTACAAATGAATTTAAAAAAGGAGGAAAAACAATGAACACTGTATCAAAAAAACATATTTTTTTCACGGGTCTTATGCTATTTTCTTTATTTTTTGGGGCAGGTAATTTAATTTTCCCTCCCATGCTCGGACAAAACGCAGGTGAAAACTTTTGGCCAGCAATGATTGGATTTTTACTAACAGGAGTTGGCTTACCACTACTTACTGTTATCGCAATTTCTCTATCAGGAAATGGGATGCAGCAACTTGCAAGTCATGTTCATCCATTATTCGGAATTTTCTTTACAGTAGTTGTATACATTGCCATCGGTCCATCCATGGGCATCCCACGTGTTGCAAATGTTGCTTATGAAATGGGTGTTAGTTCTTTCTTACCAGAAACAATCCGCTCTAGCAGCCTAGTGCTATTTGTATATACAATCATATTCTTCACTATCGTATTTTGGCTGAGTTTAAATCCATCTAAACTTGTCGATCGTATTGGAAATATATTAACACCTATTTTATTACTCTCAATTTTCTTATTGTTTGTTAAAAGTGTCTTTACACCACTTGGGCAATCAGGACCAGCTATGCAAGAGTATCAAACTTCTCCAATCTTCAAAGGTTTTATGGAAGGGTACTTAACAATGGACACCATTTCAGCACTTGCATTTGGAATTATCGTTGTAAATGCAATTCGCTCTAAAGGTGTGAATGATCGTAAGTCCATTGCTATCGCCACAGCAAAAGCAGGGCTTATTGCCGCTACAGGACTCGTACTTGTATATGGTGCACTCGGCTGGCTTGGGACAACTAGTGTCTCTCTCGGATATGCAAAAAATGGTGGACAGCTACTTACTGTTATCGTACAACAATTATTCGGCCCATACGGTTTGCTCCTATTATCTCTTATCGTTACACTCGCTTGTTTAACGACATGCGTTGGACTCGTATCTGCGTGCAGCCAATATTTTTCAACATTATTGACTACATTTTCATACAAAACATTCGCGAGTATCATTTGCGCATTAGGATTATTAGTTGCCAACTTAGGTTTAACCAAAATTATCGCAATCTCTGTTCCAATTCTACTTGTTGTGTATCCAATTGCGATTGTACTCGTACTACTATCATTACTTCATAAATACTTCGGTGGATATCGCTCTGTTTATGTAGGTGCTTTAATCGGAGCAGCTGTAGTGAGCGTATTTGATGGATTAAAACAAGGTGGTATTTCAGTTTCATTCATCACACCATATTTTGAATTTATCCCTTTATATAATGAAGGAATCGGTTGGCTAATACCAGCATTAGCAGGAGCTCTTATTGGCCTTGCAATCGCTATGTTAAGCGGTACGAAAAAAGTTCCATTACTAACCGAATCTAACGAAGTAAAAGCCTCCTAAAAAAACTCCCAAAAGGGAGTTTTTTTACATTTGATAAGCAGTATGATTAAAACTGCTTATTTTATAAGCTTTCGTATAATATTCAATATTCGTATCAACTGTTTCTACCTTGACAACATCATAGTGCTCTTCTTGCTTTACTAAAAATAAATAGTATTCCTCTGTTGCCTCAATAATCGCAACTTTATCTGTTTCAACATTATATTGTTCACAAAGTGCTTGTAATGCGTTCACATACTCCCCTAATTTTTTAGACTTATCCATTCCGAATATAGTTTGAACTAACATATACATTCTCCCCTTTATATGTACTGTTAACACCTTAATGATAACGCTTACATTTTTTATCGTCAATAAAAACATTCAATGGTTTTAACGCCAAATCTATATTGTAGCGAGCCAATAATCAACGGGGGATGAACAAAACCCCCACTGATTAAAGTTTCACTTTATCACTTCGTTAATTGATGCCTAAATGCATAAATAACTGCCTGAGTACGATCACTTACATTCAATTTATTTAATATATTACTCACATGTGTCTTTACCGTTTTCAGTGCAATAAATAACTCATCCGCAATCTCTTGATTACTTTTCCCCTCTGCAATTAATAACAAAATCTCAAACTCTCTTTCAGTTAAGTCATCATGCAAAGGTTGCTCTTTCTTTTGACGCATACGGGACATCATTTTCCCGGTAACTTTCGGCTCTAATACCGTTTCTCCATCATAAGTAGCTCGTACAGCATCTGCAATATCACTTGCTTTTGATGTTTTTAATAAATAACTAGTCGCCCCAGCCTCAATAACAGGATACAATTTTTCGTCATCTAAAAAGCTTGTTACAACTACAATTTTTGCTTCTGGCCATTCTTGAATAATAGCACGTGTTGCTTCGACACCATCCATCTCATCCATAACAAGGTCCATTAAAATAATATCCGGTCTTAATTGCAGTGCTAATTCTGATCCTTTTTTTCCATTTTCAGCTTCCCCGACCACTTCAATATCTGGTTGTGTAGATAAATATGCCGATACACCCATACGAACCATTTCATGATCATCGACAAGCAATACTTTTATCATACTTCTCCCCCTCTCTCAAGCATAATCGGTACTTTCACTTCTATTTGTGTACCTTTGGCCGGGAAACTCAGTACCTTGAGTGTCCCACCAATTTCATGAACACGCTCTTGCATCGATCTTAAGCCATAGGAACCGGCTTTATTAACGCCTACTTCAAACCCAACACCGTCATCAATGATTTTTAAAATCGCATATTGATCAATTTTTCGAAGGCGCACTTCTGTTTTCTTTGCCTTCGCGTGTCGCAACGTATTTGATAGCGCTTCTTGCACAATACGGAATAAATGATCTTCTACACCTTTTTTTAATTCTATTGGCTCAATAAGCCATTCAATTTTCATATGTTGTTTTCGCGATAATTCCGTTAATAATTCCTCTATACCTTCTGTCAGTTTCTTACCTTCCAATTGTACAGGACGTAAATGAAGGAGCAATGCTCTCATTTCTGATTGAGCATTTACAACCATATTTTCAACAAGTTGTAATTGTTTTTTTGTCACATCTGGAAATTCAGTTATTTGTTCATTAATCGCTGACATCATCATCGACATTGCGAAAAGCTGCTGACTTACTGAATCATGCAACTCCCTTGCTAAGCGATGCCTTTCTTGAGAAATCGCTTCTTGTCTCATCTCTTCATTCCAATGAGCTCGTTCATTCGTTACTTTTTGAAAGAGTCCAGCTTGCTCCTCTAATCGACGAGCCAGAACGATTACTTTTCGTTCCACTTCATGAAATTCATCATCCGCAGTAAACGAAACATCACTCGGAAAATTCCCTCGCTCTACTTCAAATAGAAAAGTATTTAATCCTTGTATACGCTGCTCTATATAGTAACCGATTGCATATCCTACAATTCCCCCGATAAGTAAACTTGTAGTCATAATAAACAAGCCAATTGGAACAGAAGCGATGGATTCCTTCCATAATAAATCATACACTTGTTGCTCGCTTTTCCATACATATACAATTGTACAAATGAGTGCGATACTAACAGAGGACAACATAGAATAACGAATATACATCCACGAAATATTTTTTTGTTTCTTCATTATACTTTCCTCACTTCCGTGTCGCCTACGACAAGCGAAGAAATAATTTTAATACGACGAGGAGCCTCTTTATACTGCTCTGTTCTAAATGTAACATTGCGGTTAAACCCTGTCTCTTCATGACCTGGCAAGAGCACACGGCCGACAATAACAGAATGATTTAAAGAAAGTTCAATATCATATGGCACATATAAACGAATATTACCAACGACACCTCGAATAACAATTACTGTTTCTCCTTCTGGAATCATAGCAGTTGTTAAATCTATTTCCACATCACAAGCACCATATTGAACATTAATATCCTCAAGTTCATAAATATGATCCATCATTCGTACATTGCCTACAAACATATTTTTCAAATATGGTTCTGTACGATATATTTGCTTCTCTTCGTCTATAATCCCTTTTTCTTTAATTTCAACCTTCATTGCTTTTTGCTGATGTCCTTGTTGAATCAATTGATAACCAATTAAAGCTAAACAAGCAAATACGACAAGAACAAATGCTGCTGATGAAAATAAGAAAAATAAAAATACGATACCACCAACAAATAAAAATACATTTCCCCGTACATAACGATTCTTTTTACGATAATGCCTTCCAAACATAAGCATAATAAATGCAAAAATGAGACCACCTGGTTCAAAATGTCCAAGTATCATATCAAGAAAAAGACCGAATCCAAATATGATGAGGAGCATCCCCATTAATTGTGTCTTTGAAAAATGTTTCTTCACTTCAGCTCCCCCCCTTCTTGTCACATATACATAGAAGAAAAGGCATTGCTTTCCAACACCTTTTCTCCTATCACTATATCATAAGCCTGTTTTATAATATACTACTATTATTTTGTTAACTCTTTCGTTAACGATACATCATTCTTTTCTTTCATTTCACGCTCAAGTTTTGCAATTTTCATATCAAATGTGTCACGCTCATGCTCTTCATTCATACGAGTTTCTAAGTCACGAATGTGATCTTCAATTTCTTCAAATCGTAAGAACGGATTATTTTCATCCATTTTATGCATCGCAGTATTCATCCGACGATTTGCATGTGCCATATTTTCACGTGCCATTAGTTCCATACGCTTTGCGTGCATTTCTTTTAATTTATTTTTCATTTCAGAAAGACGACGCTCTAACTCATCGATTTGCTCTACAACACCTGCATACATTTCTTCTAATCGAGTTACTTGCCCTTCATAATAAGCTACCTCTTCTAACGCACGTTCGTGCAATTGTAATTCGTCTGCTTCTTGAGCAATGATAGCTTGCTTTGATCTTTTATTAACGAAATAACGTGCTTGCTCAAGCTCACGAGCGAAGTTAGATTTTAATGTTTTATGACGCTCAATTAACTTCTCAATTTTTGTTATTTCACGCTCACTATCACGTAAATATTGGTTTAACATCGCAATTGGATTTTTTCTTTCCTTCTCATCTAACACGTTATGAAAATCAGCTAAAATTGCATCGCGTACACGTCCGAATAAAGATTGTTTCATTATAAATCTTCCTCTCTTCTACTTTATTTATAATTTGATTTATTGTTTTAGTTTTTCATTAATTTGTTCCACTCATCTTCAAAGTTGCTATATGGTTTAGAACTTTCTGGAGCAGATTCAACAACTACATCTTTTTCTTTTTTCCACTCACGGTATCCGTAGTATAAAACCACTAAAGCAGCGATACCAATTAATGCTGGTGAATGAGAAAGTGCAATGGATAAACCGATTAAACCAACAATACCCCAAGCTAACTTTCCAAAAAATGATTTAGCTCGCACAAATGATTTATAGCTCCAATATACAACTCCTGCTCCGATTGCGAATCCTACAATACCAGCAAGACTACCAAGAGCAATTAAAGCCAAAATACCGGCTGCGATAAACGCTAGAAATTGTTTCATCTTGTGCTTGCCTCCCTTCGATTTGATACTCTTATCTTAACTATTTTTTCATCTTTCCATAACGAGCTTAAGAACCGTTTTTAACTCAGACTTAAGACCGAGTCATATTCAGCCCTTTACGCAAAAAAACGTGCAGAGTCTATTCTCTGCACGTTTTTTAATTACTAACGTTCATATTAAATTAAGCTGTTTTATGATACTCTTTTTTCTCAGCTACTTTCGAAAACCTTGGAAACCCAATTAAAATAGAAACAATCCCACATACTCCAACTAAAATTGGATAAAATGCATATGGTAACAATTCAACCGGAGATAACGCTGCAAATCCTGCTGCCGTTAACATTTGGGCACCGTACGGAATTAACCCTTGCACACAACATGAGAAAAGATCTAATACACTCGCTGATTTACGAGGGTCTATTTCATATTGATCTGCAATATTTTTTGCAAGCGGGCCTGTAAAGATAATAGAAATCGTATTATTCGCTGTACACATATTCGTCATACTCACTAAACCAGCAATACCAAATTCCGCTCCTTTTTTCGAACGAATATTACGTGTTAATACATTCATTAAATATTGAATACCACCATTATATTGGATTAATTCAACCATACCACCAATTAATATAGCAAGTAATACTAACTCCATCATACCGCCCATTCCAGTCGTTACACTTTTAAAGAAACTTTCTAACGTATAACTTCCATCTATAAGACCGATAACACCAGATAATACAGTTCCACCAGTTAATACGATAAGTACATTCCACCCAAGTAGCGCTGTAATAAGTACTCCTGCGTACGGTAAAATCTTTATCCAATCAAAGCTATGCGCTTTAATCTGCGTATCACTTCCTGAAGTAACTATCACTAATAGTATAATTGTAATAATAGCCGCTGGTAATACAATTAAAAAATTCGCTTTAAACTTATCTTTCATTTCTGTTCCTTGTGAACGAACAGCTGCGATTGTTGTATCTGAAATAAATGATAAATTATCACCAAACATCGCTCCGCCAACAACAGTAGCCATCGTAAGCGCAATTGAGATATCAGTTTGACCACTAATACCTACAGCAATCGGTGCTAACGCTGCAATTGTTCCCATTGAAGTTCCCATCGCTAATGAAATAAATGCACCAATAACAAAGATTCCAGCTACGATAAATCCTGGCGGTAAAATAGTTAACGCTAAATTAACAGTTGAGTCTACCCCGCCCATTCCTTTAGCAGTTTCAGAAAATGCACCAGCAAGCACAAAAATTAATACCATAATCATAATATCTGGATTTCCTGCTCCTTTAGCGAACCGCTCTACTTTCACATTAAAACTTTCTTTACGATTCATCACTAAAGCGACTCCTACAGCAATTGAAATCGCTACAAGTATCGGCAATTTATAGAAATCACCTGTAATAATTCCAGAACCAATAAATAGCGCCAAAAATATCCCAAGTGGTAATAAAGCTAAACCATTTCCTCTCGTTTCTTTCAAAGTACCATCTCTCCCTAGTTTCAACCTTTTTCTAATGAATAACAAAAGACCTCTTCCGATGAGAAGAGGTCTTATACATCTATAAGAAACACTCTTCTCATCTTTCAAGCACACGCTTGCTGGATTTGGCACAGCACTCTGAAATCGAGTCCGCTGCCGAGGCATCGTAGGGCCAGTCCCTCCGCCTCTCTTTATAAGAAGGTTTCATATTTATTTTTTAATAATAATTTCTTCCCTAACTTTACTCGCTTACAAAACAAAAGTCAATTATTTTTTGTATAGATTTTTTTGGTAATTATACAAAAATTTGAATACAACAATCATTTTAACTTTTCGATTTCTTCTTCCAATATTGAAATCCAATAAAATTCACTATTTTTTATTGCTGCTAATATCCATTTCGTAGTGTACCAAGCTAACTCATACTCTACCTTCGTGACATCGCCACTTTTATAAGCATCCTCTAGCTCCTCTTCATCTAATATATACACCTTACCGCTGGGTAATAATACTACATCTAAATATAAATCATCAAAATACGGTAAACCACGATCGTCTATTTCATATTCTTTCGTCACATCAATATAATATTGCACTAAATTGTGCCTATCATCTAACATAGCTGTAATCGCAAAGTTCTTTCCATTAATGAAATATTGAACCCACGTATACCCATCACTTGCAATACAAATTTCTTTACCATCATATTCTTTACGACTAGGCTCTCTCACCTTTTTTATATCCAGTATTCCGAGTATTCCCTCTTCCACTTGCTTAACCGTATAACTCTTTTCTATTAGCCTCTTCCACGAAGAACCGTCACCATATTTACGTTTCATTATGTCTGCTCCTCTTCTATATACAGAAAAGCTCCCACATATTATGTGAGAGCTTGTTCATATTATAATTAAGCCGCTTGACCCTTTTCAGAAATCTCTTTTAAATAAGCTTGTCCTTTTTCAGCGTCATATTGACCTTCCCACTTAGACATAACTACAGCTGCTAAAGAGTTTCCTACAACGTTAACTGCTGTACGAGCCATATCTAAAATACGGTCAATACCAGCAATGAACGCTAAGCCTTCAGGTGGAATACCTACTGTACCAAGTGTCGCTAATAATACAACGAATGATACGCCCGGTACACCTGCGATACCTTTTGATGTAACCATTAATACAAGCAATAATGTAATTTGTTGTGTAATAGATAAATCAATACCGTACATTTGCGCTAAGAAAATAGCCGCAATTGCTTGATATAAAGTTGATCCATCTAAGTTAAATGAATAACCTGTCGGAATAACGAAAGATGTAATTGCTTTCGGACAACCGAATTTCTCCATTTTCTCCATGATTTTTGGTAAAACTGTTTCTGAGCTTGCTGTAGAATACGCTAAAATCAGCTCGTCTTTTAAAATCTTAAAGAATTGGAAAATGTTAATTCCAAATATTTTCGCTGTAAGTCCTAAGACAACTACGACGAAGAAAATCATTGCTCCATATACGACAATTAGTAATTTCCCTAATGGAATTAATGAAGCAAGACCAAATGTAGAAACTGTAACACCAATTAGTGCAAACACACCAAATGGTGCAAATTTCATAACTTGGTTTGTTACGTAAAACATTGCGTCAGCTACACCTTGGAAAAATTGAAGAACTGGTCTTCCTCTTTCACCAATTGCTGCTACACCTAAACCAAATAGTACAGAGAAGAAGATAATAGCAAGCATATCTCCGTCAGCTAACGACTTCATAATGTTCGTTGGAACAATATTTACAAATGTATCTGCAAATGAATGACTTTGTACTTGCTCTGTCGTATGTGTATATTTCGAAATATCTGTCTTTGTTAACTGCTCCATATTTACGCCTTTTCCTGGTTGGAAAATATTCGCTATTAATAGACCAACAATAATTGCAATTGTTGTAATAATTTCAAAGTAAAGAATTGTTTTTCCGCCTAGTCGACCTAGTTTTTTAACATCGCCAACACCAGCAACCCCAACAACAATACTTGCTACAACAATCGGTACAACGATCATTTTAATTAATCGGATGAAAATATCACCAATTGGTTGTAAATAACTCACTACAGCCGGATTGCCAAAGAAAATCGCCCCAACTGCAATACCAAGTGCAAGTCCTATTAATATTTGCCATGCAAGTCCTATTCTTTTCATATTTGTTGTAACCCCCTCTTCGATGTGTCACTCTATCTCTCATTCTATCTCTATAAAACTAAGAAATTAAGAGTATTACATATTATTCGACAATTCACTACATTTTGTCCCTGTTAAAAATCATAAATCAAAATTTAAAATCTGACAACAAAATAACTTTGCCCGAACACAAATAATTTTCTTGACAAAAAATAAACTCATGTCAGAAAACCTCACATGAGAACGATTCCTTACTAGTATTTTATTGGCTTTCTAAGTAATATTTCACCCCACAAAAACTCTTATTTACCTCCTGTATTTTACAAATTAATCAAATTTTACCTTTGTTACACATATAAATAAAATGTAAGTACTATGACAATTAAAGTTGAAAAATGATAAATTCCGACAAAACTTAGCAATTTTATAAAGTTTTCTTTACATTATGATTACAACGATAGACACTCTTCTTCTTATGATATATAACATTCATAGGGAAAGGAGTCAGACAACAATGAAAAAGAAATTTGCAGCGTTTAGTGTTTTAGCAGCAGGAACGATTTTTGCTTCCCCGTTACTTTCACCCGCATACGCTGAAACGAATCAAGATAAATTATCTAACATTCAATCTGAATTAGAAGGCAAACAAAGTGACTTACAAAATAAATCAGTCGAGAAAGAACAAATAGAAAAAGAAATTCAAGAATTACAGAAGAAAATCGATGAATTAACTACTTCCATTAATAAAAACGAGACTGAATTAAACGATACAAAAAAAGAAATTAGCAAAACACAACAAGTAATTACTGACAAAAAGAAACATATAGAACAGTTACAAACAAACATAGATACACGTCAGGAAGTTATTAAACAACGATTACAATCTATGCAAGAAAAACCGCGTACAAATATCATTACAGAAGTATTAACAAACTCTACCAACATTGCTGATCTTGTTGATAATATGTACTCCGTAAGTTTAATATTAAACAACGATACAGATATTGTAAAAAAACAAACATCTGATCAAAATGCTGTAACGTCAGAAAAAGAGGCTGTTGAGAAAAAAGAACAACAACTGAAAGAATCTGAACAAAAACTAGAACAAAAACAGCAAGAATTACAAAATAACCAACAACAGCAACAAACTCTTATTAACGATCTACATACGAAAGTAGCAAAAGTAGATTCAGAGATTGAAGGATTAGAAGAATCCAAAGGCATTTTAGAAAATCAACGTCAAGCTGTTCAAAAAGCAATTGAAGAAGAAAAACGTGCCGAAGAAGCTCGTAAAGCGGAAGAAGCTCGCCAGGCAGAAGAGGCTCGCAAACAACAAGCTACTAAATCTGCTCAAGCAACTCAAGCGGCCCCAACACCACATGATACAAATATCGGTGGCTTTATCAAACCAGCAGCTGGATCAAAAACTTCCGGATTTGGTGTACGTTCTTTAGATAACCATAAAGGAATTGACATCGCTGCTTCGGGAACGGTTCCAATTATCGCTGCTGCAGATGGCGTTGTTATTCGCTCAGAATTATCATCTAGTTACGGAAACGTAGTGTATTTATCTCACCGTATAAACGGAAAAACATATACGACAGTATATGCTCATATGAATAGCCGTTCTGTATCGAATGGACAAACTGTAAAACAAGGCGATCAGCTTGGATTTATGGGGAATACGGGCCAATCATACGGACAACATTTACACTTCGAACTTCATCTTGGAGAATGGAATGTCGGCAAGACAAACGCAGTTGACCCATCTCCTTATATCGGATTATAAAAAACCTCGGTGCTGAAGTGAACCCGAATAGTGGTACATGAAAAAACACCTCCTGAATTCGCATACTAAGTATGCAAATTCATTGGAGGTGTTTTTCGTTTGAAGACAAGAGTTCATTACCCAGAAGAAACAAAGTGGAAAGTCATTGAAATGAAGAAAGACGGTTATTCAAATCGTGCAATTATGGAGAAACTCGGAATTAAAAATGTTTCCCAAATTAAGACATGGATGAAATGGTATCGTACAGATCAAACGTATCGTTTTCAACAACCTGTAGGAAAACAATATTCTTATGGAAAAGGACCAAAAGAGCTCAGTGAATTAGAACAGCTACGTTTAGAAAATAAACATCTAAAAACAAAATTACTTG